>CAZKAA010000192.1:0-1573 GCA_964550575.1 uncultured Candidatus Cloacimonadota bacterium | reverse complement strand
TGTCCAGGTGGTTCAGAGCGGGATTCAGTGTATAGACCAGGCTCACTCTGTTCTTATAGCCTGAATCTATCTCATGCGCAATGATCGCCTGCCGCTCGATAAGCGATTCGATGCAGCCCCGGAACTCTCTGGCGGTGAGCAGGGATTTACAGAGCAGGCGGGAGTGGGCCATACTCTGGTCTGGGGCTTTTTGCAGGATCTTCACCAACCTCCGTTCGTTGTCCAACTTGTTGTTCTCGCTCAGGCTTTTCAGGAACGGCTGCGTGTTCTGGAAGTAGTATTCGCAGAGGTACCACGCCTCTTTGGCGGTCTGCACGTCCACTTTTTCGCGGCGGAACCAGGTTTGCACCCGGTCGTTTCCCATCGCCTCCTTGAGGTCCTGCCAGCGTTTGAGCAGGAAGATGAGGATGCAGAAGCGCCAGAAGTAGTTGTCGAAGATGCGCGCGCAGTAAGCCGCCTGGGGGTCGTTGGCGTTGATCGCCACGCGTTTCATGAGCTCGGCGTAGATGGCGTTGCGGAACTCCAAAGCCTCGTCGGAGGCGAGCAGGCAGTGCGAATCCGGCAGGGCACGGAACACGGCGAAGGGCTCTTCCCAGGCTTCAAGCTGGCGGTCGGCTTCCGAGGAGTCGATGGCTTCGAGGCGCAGGCTGTCCACGTCGATGTTTTGGATGATGCAGATCACGAAACGCTGGAGGAATCCGCCCCGCTGATCCGCCACCTCCCTCAGTTCGCGGAAAAACCAGTCCTCCGTGGTGGCGCCCACGATGCTGAACGCCGGCCGGCGGATGTATTCGTCGATCTCCATCTTGGCGATGCTGCGGTCCTTGCCGTCGAACATATCGGTGATTTCCTGCTTCATTCCGGCGTTGTATGCCTTGTTCATCTCCTGCATCCAGGCGGAGAGTTCCATCTGGAGGACGAGGCGGTTGGGGTTGATGGCGAGGAGGTTGTAGAGCCGCGCCTGGGTGACGCGCGAGAGTTCGATGTCCTTTTCGTTGCGCTCTTTGGCGGGAAGGTCGGTGAGGCTGTCCTTGAAAGGCTTGAGGGTCTTCATCGCCTGGTTGATGACGGTGGTTTTGCGGCTGACCGTGGAGGGCCCGATGATCGCCGCCCAGATGTTGCAATAGTGCCTGGTGCCCGCGTTGGACATATACACCCGGTTGCCGATGTTCGCCGCCGCCACGGGCAGGAACGCGGTGAGGATGGCTCCGTCCTGTGCGTCCGTGATTCTGTTGACGATGCCGAGGTAGAGTTCGAGTTCCTCCGGCAGTTTGCCGCGGTCGAGAAAGACGTTCTGCGGTCTGCCGAAGAGTTCCAGCAGTTCGGGGTAATCGGAGATGGTGAGTGGAACCGCGGATCGGTTCGGATTGCCGGGATCGTCCACGAATGACACGGATTTACACGAATTGGAGGGAGGATTTTCATACAGAGGCACAGAGGCACAGAGTCCCGGAGCTGCGGTTTCACGGGCACCAGATCCCGAACCACTCACATCCGGCCCCGCACCGTTGTCATTCCGGCGTCCGGGGTCCTCGCACAATCGCTTGCGATTGGGTGGGGTGGTTCGGCCGGA
>CAZKAA010000191.1:337-1599 GCA_964550575.1 uncultured Candidatus Cloacimonadota bacterium | reverse complement strand
TGTTCACCGCCGCGTTCACCTTTGCCGCCAGTTCCCTTGCCAGGGCTTTGATCACTTCCTGATCCATTCGCCCTCCTGCCTAGAACACCTGCGTGAGGTCGTCGGCGTCGGCGATATGGGGCAGCATCTCGTTGTCCACGCAAGCCTTGACGGTCTGGATCTTCGTGCCGAGGGTGTCCACGTCCCCGCTGGTCACGGAAGCGAGGTCCACATGGTCGGGATCGCTCTCCTGCCAGGCGTACATCAGTTTGATGTAGAGCGCGTAGGTGCCCGGCGCCAGCTCGGTTTTGGGCACGTTCTCGGTCTTGTTGCGCTGCGCGTAGGTCTTCAGATCCTCTTTCCAGCCAGCCGAAGCCTCCGCCCACACCAGAGCGAGATTCTTGCCCACGCTGCCGACGGCGGTGTTCTGCTCCGTCAGGCGGGGATAGACATACTCGCGCCCGATGCAGAGCTTGTCGTCGTTGTAAGACCCGTACACCATCTCGTCGATCGTGCCGCTGTAGGTGGCGATGCCATACTTGAATTTGACCTTCATTTCGGTCCTCCTTGTTTTTGGGGCTGTATGAAATATTGCCCTCCATATTATAGTGGATGAGAAAACACCCGCCGCTCCCCTTTATCTTATCCACATGGATTCACAGATGATCTAATACCTTGCCGGACATACCGATAGCAAATGCAAAAAAATCCCCTCCATCCCTTGACAAAATATCCCAGCCCCCGAATTTTGACTCCAGCGACAGGCAAAGAACAACGGAGATACGCAAAAAGGTAAATCCCGGAACAACTTGCGGAAAATTATCCCGGCATTCTACGTTTATCCCTTTGCCAAAGGAGAAGTTATGGAACGCGGCCCCTGATCCGGCAAGCCTTTTGGGCACCCCCACGCAATTCTAACAAAGGAGCAACAATGAAACCTATTCTGACACCCGACCCCAAAACGCAACATCTCTGAGCGAGGAAACATGAAACAGAACAACGAACCTGACCCCGACATACGGCCGGAAACCTGGCTGAACGGACACGACAAGCTGCTGGGCGCGAGGATCGTCCTCGAACTCCTCTCCCGCCCCGGCGAACCGGTCCACGCGGTTGAACTCATGCGGAAACACGCCAGGCGCGCCGGCATCCGCAAGCAGAAATATCCCACCACCCAGAGCTGGGGGTCGCCGATCCCCATGTTCGATTATGCCGCCCGAAAGGACTGTGAGCGCGAACTTGAGCGCTACATCAGGCGGATCGAGGCGGCAAGCAACCTCGGG
>CAZKAA010000191.1:0-327 GCA_964550575.1 uncultured Candidatus Cloacimonadota bacterium | reverse complement strand
GCGCGGCTGAAAGGGGAGTATGCATCCCTGCTCCGCTACCTGCGCGAAAACACCACCCCCCAGGGCGCCACCAGAAACTTCACCACCCCTTCCGACAAAGCATATCAAAGCGCGGCGCAGGCGGTCCTCTACCTCCTCAGGATCGCCGCACGCGAAGCGCCGGAAGTGTTCCGCTGCCTCAAACAGCACCTGCGCACCGGGCTCTGCTTCACCTGGACCATATGCCCGGAACTAAACTCGGAGCAGCAACAGGGACCTGACCGCGAGCATGATGATTTTGCCATATAGATCACCGCGAGTTTGAGACCCCAGAGCGAACCAGCGGGG
>CAZKAA010000190.1:0-1614 GCA_964550575.1 uncultured Candidatus Cloacimonadota bacterium | reverse complement strand
GCGGCGGTGGAACTCACCAATCCCTGGTTCGGCGTATCCGGCTGGTTCTCGCAGGATGACAAGGACGCGGTGATGTATGTCGATCCCGACGGCGAAACGGTGCAGGTCAACGGCAAAGACAAGGTTTTCAGCTATGTCGTGCCCACCACCCGGTTTGACAACGAAGACCTGAGAGAGGCGGAAGCGTATTTTAATTCCGAACTCCAGAGCGGAACGACCTACGCGACGCCTTACATCAACCTCGCCTACCGGAAAGACGCCCTCAAGGAAACCCTCTGGGGCACGCATCTGCAGGTGAACCCCTTTATCGGCACCAAGCTGGGTTTCACGACTTATACCGCCCTTTACGACAACGCGCACTTCGTGGTTCCGGAATGGAACGAACTTAAAATGCTGCTGGTGCGGGATTCCTACTATTATCCCAAATTCAAGATGATGGACGCGGAGATCGCGGGGCTTTACAGCACCCTGACCGACACCTATGAAAGGGACTACCGCCGCGTGATCGGCTTTGACGGCCAGACCACGATCGGCAACGTCTCCATCCAGGGCGAATACGCGGAATTGAGCGTGGACGGAAGCGACCTCAAGCTGGGCGACGATCCCAAGGCCTTTATCGCCAGCGCCTACACGCAATATGACAACCTCTATTTCCTCACCCTGTTCCGCCATATGGACGTAGGCTTCGACAATCCCTATTCCAACTCCTTCTCGGAGCACGAACGCTTCAACGACACCATTCTGGAAAAGAACGTCTACTCGCTGACGAACCCCACCCTCTCGGATATCTATCTGAACGCTCCGCAGTCCCAGCCTGAGCAAGGCATCTACTTCGAAACCCGCTACAAGTTCGACCGCTTCTTCACTGTCGGGCGCAGTTATCTGGATATCTGGGAACGCATGACGGACGGGCGCCGTTCAGTCCGCTTGCAGACGGAGCTTGAATTCCGCCCGCTGTTCCAACTCTCCATGCGCCTGCGCTACAAGAACCAGGTCAACCGCTACGACGACCTCGCGGAGCGCGGCGTTTCCAAGACCGACGAATACACCATCGGGATCAGGACCTTCCTCTCAAACAGGGATTTCCTGGAGTTCGAATACCGTTACAACACGGTCTGGAGCCCGCCCTACACGTCCCTGACCAATCCCGCGGAACCCGGAAACAACAGCATAGCGGGAGCCATGACGCTGATGACCGGCGACTATATCGGCGTGAACTATACCCACAACTTCAACGCCAACCTCAAGCTGCAGGGTTCCTTCATATATTGGTTCGGGCACGGCATCTCCCACTGGGATTGGGAAGACATGGAGATCGACTTCATGGGCGACAAGGGTGCCAAAGCCTGGGTCGCGCTGCATTCCCGCATCTCGGAAAACATGTATCTGTCGCTTAAATACAGAAACAAGACATATTATACGAACGAACTCTCCATCCGGCAATACAACGTGCCCGTGGATGGCGAAAACTTGTATCAGCGGGTGGAGCACAAAGAAAACACCATCCGTCTCAGCCTTGAATACCGCTACTAATGTGGAGGAATATAATGTTCAACTATAGATAGATCGGAAGAGCGTCGTGTAGGGAAAGAGTGTAGGATGGGGTGGTGGTGT
>CAZKAA010000189.1:0-1694 GCA_964550575.1 uncultured Candidatus Cloacimonadota bacterium | reverse complement strand
TGCAGGAGATAATATTCATAAGGAGAGTCAATGAAACATAGCAAAAGGTACAACACTGCCTACGCGATGTATGACCGCCAGAAAAGATATGAACTGGATGAAGCGATCAAGATCTTGAAGACCTATCCGGCCTCCAAGTTTGATGAAACGGTCGAAGTTCATTTCAATCTGGGCGTGGATCCTCGCAAAGCCGATCAGCAGATCAGGAACTCTCTCGTTTTGCCCCATGGAACGGGTAAAGTGTCGAGAGTGCTGGTTTTCGCTGAAGGCGATAAGGCAGACGAAGCCAGAAAAGCTGGCGCCGATCACGTTGGTTTGGATGATCTGATGGAAAAGATCTCGGGCGGTTGGTTCGAGTTCGACGTCGTGATCACCACACCCACCCTGATGGGTCGGATCGGTAAACTGGGAAGAGTGTTGGGTCCACGCGGCCTGATGCCGAACCCCAAGGTTGGTACCGTGACCATGGACGTCGGCAAAGCCGTCGAAGAAGCCAAGGGTGGCAAGATCGCCTACCGTGTGGATAAGTTCGCTAATCTGCACATATTGGTCGGCAAGGTCAGCTTCGCCCCTGAAATGCTGAAAGACAACCTTAAAGTTATCCTCGCGGCGGTACTCAAAGACCGGCCCGCCACAATGAAGGGTGTCTTTATCAAAAGCATCACGCTTTGCACAACCATGGGTCCCGGCATCAAACTACAGATCGCAAGTGCAACCTTGGAAGCAAAGAGCTAAGGGAGGTTGGAAATGGTGCAAACAGGTAAATACGCAATAGTCGCAAAACTGAAAGAACGTTTGGAAGGCGCCAAAGCGATCGTACTGGTGGATTACAAGGGAATTAACGTAGAACAGGTGAACAATCTGCGCAATCAATACCGCTCGCAGAAAGTCGAATACCTAGTTCAAAAGAACACTCTCATCAAACTGGCGTTGAATGATCTGGGAATCACAGATCTCGACCAGTATCTGGCCGGACCCACGGCGGTTGCCATTTGTCATACCGACGAAGTCGCTCCCGCGCGAGTTTTGGTCAAGTTCATCAAAGATGTGATGGAAGAAGCTGCATTTCCGAGTTTCAAGGCCGGGTTCATCGGCGGACAGCTTTTCAATGCGAAAGAATTGAATTCGCTGGCTTTGATGCCCTCACGCGAGGAATTGCTCGCCAAAGTTCTGGGCAGCCTGAACGCCCCCATCAGCAACTTTGTGAACGTATCCCAGGGAATCATCCGCAAATTTGTTTATGCGCTTGATGCCATTGCCAACAAGGCAAGCTAAATAATAATTATATATTCCTGGAGGAAAAATGTCCGATAAAAAGCAACAAGTTATTGACCTGATCAAGGAAATGAGCGTTCTGGAGCTCTCTGAATTGGTTAAGGAAATGGAAGAGATATTTGGCGTGTCCGCAGCTGCACCGGTTGCCGTCGCAGCCGCTCCCGCCGCAGGCGCAGCCGCGGCCGCTCAGGAAGAGCAGTCCGAGTTCGACGTCATCCTGGCCAATGCCGGTGATAAGAAGATCAACGTGATCAAAGTCGTGCGCGAGATCACCAAGCTTGGTTTGAAAGAAGCCAAAGACCTGGTAGACGGCGCTCCCAAGATGGTCGTTGAAAAAGTGAGCAAAGAAGAAGCCGAATCAATCAAGAAGAAACTCGAAGAAGTCGGTGCTTCAATCGAACTCAAATAAGGGAACGCTC
>CAZKAA010000188.1:0-1704 GCA_964550575.1 uncultured Candidatus Cloacimonadota bacterium | reverse complement strand
CTATTTCATCAGCAGCATTTTTCTCGTATCGGAGAACGTCAGATGCTCCAGCCGGTAGAAGTATATTCCGGAGGCTGCTCTGCTCCCTTTGAGGTCTCGCCCGTCCCACACAAATCTGTGTTTTCCCGCGCTCAGATCTCCTTTCCAGAGTGTTTTCACAAGCTGGCCCCGGAGGTTGAAAATATTCACTACGGCTTGTCCTGCCGAGGCAAGTTCAAAACTGATGGTGGTTTCGGGATTGAAAGGATTCGGATAATTCCCCAGCAACCTGGTAACCCGAGGGACAGGGGGTTCTTCCTGATTGCCCGAAAACGGGAATGCCACGCTGTAGGTCTGTGAGGGAAGGCTTTCGCCCTCCGCGTAAAGCACCTGAACGTAATAGCGATAAATTCCCGGAACAGAGAGAACCTCATTATAGGACGCCACTGCCGACTCCTGCGCTGGTTCGAATGCTCCCGCGTTGACTCGGCGCATCACTCTGTATGCAAGCGGCGTGAAATACGGTTCATCCGGGGGCATCCAGGATAGTTGGATGGCGTCGTCCGTATGGTTATGCGAAAATGAAGAAACACCCTTAAACTCGATGAGTTGAAACTCATGGTACAATGAATTTTCATCGTCATTCAGCACCAAACTGGAGACACTGTCCGGCTGATAGCCGGGAGCAGACGCTGTCACGGAGTGGCTGCCAAAAGGAAGATAGAGCTTGTATTGCCCAACATCCGCATAAGCAGTGATCCCGGACTGGTTTGACACCCACGCGTCCACGGGGGCCGGCTGGGAATCACCGCTCATCACATCCCCGCTCAGCAACCCTGTCAGTGTGATCATGCCAATGCAGGTCACATCGTCAATGAACCAACCCTGACCCTGATTTACGCCGTCAGAAGCAAAAGTCCAGCGAAAGCGGACATTCTGGTTGGCGTAGGTGCTGAGGTCAAAATGCGCCAGACTCCAACCTGCCATTCCGCTGAAACCGGGTCCCCCCAGAGCCGCCACGCTGCTGGACGGATATCCGCCTGCGGGAGTCAGCAGCGACCAAGGGCTCCCATTGGCCGAAATTTTCACGTTTCCGCCGTCGCTGGCGTTTTCAGTATCATAAAAGTGCCAGAAATCCAATGCGTAGTTTCCGCTGATATAAAGCGTCGGAGAAGTTAGGGTCCAGGTTACTCCCGCCGGATACTGCTGGTTCAGCAAGGTGCCCCAAACCTTCGTGCCGGAGTGGGAACCCGCTGCCTGCGAGGTTCCCCATTGCCACGCGTTGCTGGAAGGTGAAGGCACAAAGTTGCCGTTGCTGCTTTCGAAATCGGTCATCAGACCTACCGCGCCTATGCGGATCGGGATCTGAATGGTTTGGGCAGATAACTGATCGTTTTGGTAGGTAAAGCTGAACATCAGGTTGCTTCCCAGTGCTGCTGACTCCGAGAGGCTCAGGCGGTATGCAGCCTGGCAGATTGAATGGGGAGGAATGCCAAACAGGTATTGCGCCCCGTCCAGCAGTGTGACATTGGGATCCGTGCACTGCATGGTGCATGTCAAGCCGTCAACCCTCAGGTTGGAGACATTTTTCAGATTCACGACCAGGATCGGATTTTCGCCTGGCTCCAAAATGCCGTTGCCGTTTCCATCTTCGTCGATGAGATAGGTGTAGGTAAGTTCGATTTCAGGTTTGAGAATCGTAATTGACATCGGATATGACCAGCT
>CAZKAA010000187.1:0-1771 GCA_964550575.1 uncultured Candidatus Cloacimonadota bacterium | reverse complement strand
TACCTCCTTAGGATCGTATTTAAAGAGTAAGAGATATTATGGAGTATATTAAAATCAGGCTCTGGAAAATCTGTCAATAAAAAAATCGTGATTTCATGCGTGTTTGGGCGATATTTACGTTCGCTGTTTCACCGAATAATAGCTAATGGATTGAAACGCAATAAATAATAGAAATAACACCAATGACGAAAAAAATCTACTTTTTACCCCTCGAAATGGGCTAACGCTTTTCTCATTGACAAAATACGAGCCCGGAACTTAGGAGTTTTTTAGAAAGAAAATTCAGGAGGAATTATGAAAAACTACAGATACCTGATCCTCGGAATGATGATGTTCCTTTTGGTGCTTGCCGCGTGCAGCTCGAATAAGAAGATCAAAGAACCCGTGGTGATACCGCCCTCGCCAATGGAACTGGCTTCTGCCGCCGCAGACAGCGCCAGCGCCGCCTATGAGTCTGAACAGTGGAATATGGCGCTCAACGCCTTCATCCAATCCCGCGACTATTATCAACAGGCAGCGGCAACCGCCGCTCCCACAGACTCCGTGGACGTGCTCATCGAACGCACCCAGATAAATATTGCCCTGACAAATATCAAGCTTGCAGGGGAAAACATCGAGTATGAAATGATCGAAGACGCGCTCAGCGAATATGAAAGCGCTGCCGCCATCTATAAGGAACTGGCTCCCCTCACGATCACCGCAGACGAACGGGACGGTTATGTGTCCATGCTCTACCGGCTTCTTGCCAAGACCGCCCAGGATGCCGGCTATTACGAACGCGCGCTGGGATATCTGGACAACGTGCTTATCTACGAACCCGGCAGCGAAGACGTGCTCAAGACCAAATACCAGATCCTAAAAGATAATATCAAGGATACTGAGCGGGCTTACAAGGTTCTGAAAGATTACGCGGAAGCTTCGCAGGACTACAAAGCGTATCTGATCCTGGCGGAATCGTACAAGGAAAACGGCAACAACGCGACCGCGGGAACCTATTACGACAAAGCTCTGGAACTCGGCCAGAACGCGGATGTATTCACCCGCGTGGCGGATTTTTACCGTACCACCGGCAGCTATCAGAAATCCAACCAGGTGCTTGAGCAGTTCGTCGCGACCCAACCCGGAGATGAATTTCTCGCTCTTGCTTATAGGGTGATGGCGGGAAACTACGACCAGTTGAACAACACAGCCAAGAAGATCGAGTTTTACGACAAATCTCTCAAGATTGAACCCAACGCGGACGTGGCTCTCATCCTTGCCAACTATTACCACGGACTCAAAAAATGGGATCAAGTGATATCCTATGCGACGCAGGTTATCAATCTCGACGCAGCCAAAGCGGCTGCTTTCCTGCTGCGCGGCAACGCATATTATATGAAGAAGAACAACGCTGCCGCCAAAGCTGACCTGGGCAGGATCCAAAACGATCCCACCTACGGCAAGAGCGCCAAAGACCTGCTTAGCAAGATCAAATAACCTCAATATGCAAGACAGTCAACCGCTTGCCGCGGTTGACTGTCGTTTTTGGCTATGAACAAGAAACTTAGGACAGACGGTTCGATCAAAGCCATCTACGGCTTCCGCAACGAAACCAAACTGGTGCGTCCGCTGATCGGGCCGCGAATACCCGCGGGATTTCCCTCCCCGGCGCAGGACTATCTGGAAGGCTCGATCGATTTGAACCAGCACCTGATCCAGCATCCCGCTTCCACTTTCTTCCTCAGGCTGGACGGTTTTTCCATGGTCGGCGCGGGCATTCATCCGGTCGACA
>CAZKAA010000186.1:0-1975 GCA_964550575.1 uncultured Candidatus Cloacimonadota bacterium | reverse complement strand
AGTCTCCTTTTCTGATAGCTTACTCCTATGGTCATATGATACAAACTTAAAATAGTATCATAAGGCATTGTTAAAAGCCCGGGGCACCCCGGGCTTTTCTATTGGATAATGGTTCCAATAATTTGATCTATGCGAGCTTGAATATCGATGGTTAGCGCTAAAGCAGTAACCATCCGGCAATAATGAATGGGGTCTGCCAGGCTCTTGCCCTTGCGGTCTTTGAGGTATTTATGTAGCACCTGATAGCCGCCAATGTGATAGTTCCACAACTCCGTGGTGATGCCCTCAAAGTGCTTATCAGGGTTGATCTGCACGATGCTCTTGTCCTCATCGTATTGGATAAACTCAACCATGTCATTGGAACCGCTGCCTTGATACTTTGCTATGGGAGGGCTTATCCGTGAAGTCTTGAGTAAATGGATGTCGGCAAGTTCTTTACCATATTCTACCAACTTACTGAAGAACTCATAATCCTCCGTAAATGGTATGCGGGGGAAATCCATCCTGAGGTATTGGGCAAAGCGTTGGCGGTATTGATTGCTGTGCAGGATCGCATAGACATAATAGAAAAGCTGCTCAGGCTGAAACTCTGGCCACTGGCTGCTAAATCTATCTAAAAGCTCAGAAGCGATATTGTATCTCCACTCTGTGGTAGCAAATATGTCCACTTTGTGTTCATCTGGGTAGAGGTAGAGGGGGATAATCAGGCCACCTCCCCGATAGAAGAGATTGAAATCAATTATACTCTGAGAGATAGTAACTAAATTCCATAACTGGTTATCACCTACCGCAAGTCCCTGTCTGCCTATTACCATCCCCACATTCTCCTCCAGCATATGCCTCATTACCTCGTTGCGGGTTCTGCAATGGAAGCCTCTGCTTTTGCCAGTGTAGTAAGTATACCGTACATCAAAGGGACGATAGAGAATGGGAACGATCTTGGCATCACTCAAGCCGCTGTCCTTCAAATCCTTCTGAGCATAACCTACTTTCCAGTCCTGCGCATCTTTGCCAAGATTAAATGCTGTTCTTGCGGTTTCCGGGTCCAAACAGGCGAAATGGTGAATAGTCTTGCGAACCCTGTTTGGAGTATCCTGGATTGTGAGTCCGTCTCTGGCGGTGACTATTCCCACGCTGTTGACCGGGAAGATTTCCGGCAGGCTTTTCCACTCCAGGTAATGCTCGTTTCCGGTGGCTTCCGGACGGAAGAGATAGAAGGGTGAACCGGGGCTTAGTTCCTGGTAGGAATCGGCTTGGAATTCGGTATCATTGAGCCAGTCGTATTTGAATTGGCGAGGTCCGAAGAGCTCGTGGTGCTGGACTCTGTAGGGGCGAACGCCGTTTCGCTCAATGGTCGCTTCGGCGAGCGACCCTAGCTTCACCATCAGGATGATGGCGGTTCCCTGCTGGATGTCAAAGACGTTTTCGTCTTTGCTGCCATCCTGACTGGTCTCTTTCTTCTTGGTATTGCCATGCAGATCGAGCACATAGATTTCATCAAAAGTATGCATCAGGCTTTGACGCATGCCTCTGAAGGTGGGATTATCCAGATAACCGTGATTGGTGATCATGCCTACGATGCCCTTGCCTGCCTTGTGTATCTTCCATTGGGCAAAGCGCAGGAACTTCACATAATCATCTTGCAGCCATTTTGGGTTCTTCTCGTTTAGTGGCTTGCCATCAACCTGGTAATAACTCTGTGCGCCATCCAGGTCAGACTTGAGCAGGCTTTCCGTCCATGTATTGCTATTCTCACTTGCTCCGCTATATGGCGGATTACCCATGATCACCAGAATCGGGTCCTGATGTTTTACCTTGTTGGCCAGAGCGCATTCTTCACTTATGTCGTGGGATATAGGCAGTTCGGTTTGCAGGGGGATGTCCGGTTCCAGGGTGTTGGAGAGATAGAGTTTGAAGCGCTCATCTTCGCTTAGTTCATAGCCATGTTCCGCCAAGAGATAGCTGATCTTGAGGT
>CAZKAA010000185.1:0-2320 GCA_964550575.1 uncultured Candidatus Cloacimonadota bacterium | reverse complement strand
CATACGCGATAATGAGCGGTGACTGGAGTTCTGACGTGTGCTCTTCCGATCTGTCTTGCGAGAACGCTTGGTCAAGCGCGCAACCGACTCTCCGCAGGAGATTCAGAAGCGGCTCACAATCGCCAGGGATGAATTGAAATACATTCCCGCCTATGATTACCTTGTCGTAAACGACAAGCTGGAAACCGCCGTGCAGGATGTGCTGGCGATAGTGCGCGCGGAAGAAAACCGCACCGCCCGCTATCTGGACCCGGTCACAGGTTTCCTCAACCAGGAGTAAAAACATGATCAATCCCAAAACAGAGGCTTTCCTCGAAAAGACAGACATGAACTACCTGTTCTGCCTGCTTGCCAAACTTGAGTCCCAACGCATCAGCCAGTTACCCGCTTACGTCCGCAACAAGTTCCCGGAAAAGATATCCGTGATCTCGATGAATCACGTTGCGGACAACGAAGTGCCGGACTATTTCGCTGAAATCGAAGAAGCCAACCTGGCGATGGCGGCCATGAACTCACCCTTCCAGGAAGACGACATGGAAGCGGAGCAATCCGAAGAAACCTTTGACGATTCCACCGACCACATTGAGGAACTCATGCATGACAACCTCGACCGCTATGAGGACGAGGACGAAGAGGAATTTGATCTCGGAGAAGATTCGGACGACGACGAGTAGTCCCCCAAATGACCCGCCGCGCCTTGCTCCAGCATCTGGAGATGCTCCAACACATGGGGATCAGGGAGTTGTACACTCCCCGCAGTTCAAACGCGCGGCTGCTTGAGTCGCTAAGCGCCAAATACGCTGACTGTTCCAAGTGCATCCTTCACGCCGGACGGATCAAGTTCGTCTATGGCGAAGGCAATCCGGAAGCCCTCGCAATGCTGATCGGAGAAGCGCCGGGAGAACAGGAAAACCTGAGTGGAAGGCCTTTCGTTGGCAAAGCCGGCGAGCTTTTGGACAATATGCTGCGGGCGATCGGCCTCAACAGAAGCGACGTCTATATCTGCAATGTCGTGAAATGCCGCCCTCCGGGCAACAGGGATCCAGAAGTCGCCGAGCGCGACGCCTGCCTGCCATACCTGCTGGAGCAGATCAGCATCATCAAACCTCAGTTGATCCTCATCCTGGGCAGAATCGCTGGCCAGTCCCTGCTGGAAACCAACCTGACCCTGGAGAAGCTGCGCCAGACCACCCACCTCTTCCAGGGCATCAAAACCTACGTCACCTACCATCCCGCGGCGCTGCTGCGCAATCCCCACTGGAAGCGCCCCGCCTGGGAAGACCTCCAAAAATTCCGCGACGACTATCGCCTGTTACAGGGATGAAAAGTTTCCGCTTAGCCAGAGCGGCACTCCTGCTGCTCTTTCTGTCCGTCGCCTGCCTCAGCGCGCAGATCGCAATCTATGGCGACACCCAGTCAAATGACGATGTCCATGCCAAAGTTGTGGCAGGCATTCTTTCCCATTCGCCCCAGATCGCTTTCCATACCGGCGACCTTACATCCAACGGCACCAAAAGCGACAGATGGGAGCGATTCTTTTCCATCTCCGGACCCTTGATGGAGAAATGCCCACTTTATCCAGCCATGGGTAACCACGAGAAATCAGCAGAGATTTTCCTCGAACGCTTTCCCCATCTGGGTGACAGCACATATTACACGGTTCCCTACGACAGCCTGCTGTTCGTCATCCTTGACTCAAACCAGGACCTTATGCCCCGCTCCGGGCAATACGAATGGCTGCTACAGACTCTGGAGAGAGATCGCGAAGTTCCCAAGATCGTGCTGATGCACCATCCAGTCTTTAGCAGCGGATGGCACGGAGGCGAGGAAGGTTTTGACCTTATCCTGCCAGACCTGTTTACGGGCAGGGGAGTGATCGCCGTTTTTGCGGGGCATGACCATAACTATGAAAGGCTGGCTTATGGGGATATTACCTACATCGTCTGCGGTGGCGGCGGAGGCACCCAGCGTCCGGGAGGCAGCCCCAGCCCCTATAGCGCTTTCTTTAAAATCGAGCACTCGTATATGATTCTCGAACGCAAAGGCCGGATTCTAGACTGCACCGCCTACGGCCTTGAGGGTCAGGCCATCGACCGCTTTCAGATCCCACTTCCCTGATCCCATGTTCCCTAATTGTCCATATCTTTGCCAGCCTTTTTCCAAATCCGCTAACTCCCTTATAACCACGTAGTGTCCACCCGAACCGTAAGCCGCAGGCGACCGGGTGGAAACCGGGTGGCGAGTGAATCTGAAATAAAGCCGGATAGAGAACCGGCATCTGGAAAGGCATTTTGCGGATGGACGGCATTCGCCGCACTAT
>CAZKAA010000184.1:0-2340 GCA_964550575.1 uncultured Candidatus Cloacimonadota bacterium | reverse complement strand
TACACCCTATCCTACACTCTTTCCCTACACGACGCTCTTCCGATCTGATCAGCCTCCGCCTTAGCGATGTCATCCCGCGGATAGAGGTCTCTCCGCAACTGCTTGATTTCCATGTTCTTCTGCACTCGCAGGAGTTTGCTTTCGCAACTTTCGTCAAAGGGGCAGTCCCCGGTCTCCACTCCGCGGATCAGCCGCAAGCCCTCCGCCATCATGCGTATCATCTCTTCCGGGTTCAATCTCCCCGCCAGTTCATGTGCCGGAATGCCGGGCAAGGCAGTCATCAGTAGCCAGTGATCACTTTCATCCGTTTCAAAGCCAACAACTTCCGGAACCGGCAGTTTGCCCCGCAGCCAGCGCAACACCCCAACTTCCTTCAGGGAGTCATGCCCGCTGGCAACAGGATGCTTTTTCAGATAATAAAGCGCCTTGCCAGAGGCATCTTCCCAGCGCCAGGTCCCGGCGATCCAGCCGTGCGCGACCCGGATCGGGCTCAAACCCTCCAGTTTCTCCCTGAAATGTGTCAAAGCTTCTGTCAAGCCGTCATCCGCGCGTTTTTCGTCCGCTGCCATATTCATTCTCTATAGTCAAATATAAGTTTGATTGCGTCTTGGACAAGAGCATTCGCGCCCAATCTAAGATCAAATCGCCAAGACCCATACTCGCTGCAAAGGAAACCCAACCAAGCGCAACACCCGACCCTGAGCGGTTGTAATTCCGGCGTCCGGGGCCCTCGACGGACAACCTGTTTGCCGGTGGGGTGGTTCGGCCGGAATCCAGTTTTTCTTTTGAAAACAGAGGGACAGAGGCATAGAGGAAATACATCAACGAGAACACCCGACCCTGAGCGGTTGTCATTCTGGCGTCCGGGGTCCTCGCACAATCGCTTGCGATTGGGTGGGGTGGTTCGGCCGGAATCCAGTCTTTCTTTTAAAAACAGAGAGACAGAGGCACAAAGATAAGACATCAACGAGAACCCCGATTCCGAGCAGTTGTCAATCCGGCGTCCTGGGTCCTCGCGCAATCGCTTGCGATTGGGTGGGGTGGTTCGGCCGGGAATCCAGTCTTTTCAATCTCACGCCCAGTCATTCCGGGCTGTCGGGGTCCTCGCTGAAGCGAAAAGTGGTTCGGTGGGGTGACTCGGCCGGGAATCCAGTCTCTTACCGAAGTCCTAAACTATGCTTTATATAGTTTTTACAGAACCTGTCTATTATCCTAATGAAGGAAAATCGCCCGCGTACATGGAATGAACGATAACACAAATCCGACCAGCATTAATAGCGAGCATATTGTTGGTATGTAATAGTGAAGGAAACTCCTAACGCTGAACTTGACCAATCTGTTTTTCCTGCAAAAATCATCAACTACTTTAACGGGATGGTTTGGCATATTCCTTAATGCATCCACCAGAATATCTGATTTTATACCAGCTTTGATTACGGACAAAGACAAGGGAAAGCAAATCAAAAACCCGATAATAAAAACTACTCTTTGAAACACAATATTGTTTACTGCAGCTATGGCAGCCAAAACCAAAGAAAAGATGACGAGCAAGAAATTCAATCTGGTATTGGCTAATGTCTCAATAAACTCCCTCTCCTGGCTGAAAGTCCAGTTCTTGACTTCGACTTCTGACTGAGATGAGTCAAATTGCAAAGTGTGTTTCTTCATGGTGTTCCTTTTAGATTAAGTTTTAATTTCTTTTTACATACTTAAGCGCATTATACATATTGGCTCCAAGTAAGCGAGAGTAACCAGGAGGTAAAACCAATCCTTGCTCAGGCCAATTTGGCGATGGATGATTTTGGCAGTTATACTCTATGCTGATTGTTTCACCATTGTTATATCTCAATAAATCAATAGCTCCCTCAATATTCAATCTGAAATCGGTAAAAATAAATCCTATAGGAAAGACTTTGTAGCAGTCATAGCAAAAAATCTCCATTGCAGGGCTGACCAAACATGTCTCTACGGATACGCTATACTCTTCCTCTGGGATAACCCAGCTATAAATATGATATTTGCTTGGCAGGATAATATTTCTGTCTAAAATATACGTTCGCATCTCATCCATCATTGGTCCATTAAAGGAAATTCGAGCTGATAAAAGATGCCCAATGACAGCCCTGCAGATTTTTGAAGGGTCTATTTCCACATTAATTGGGTATGCTGGGAAACGATAGTTCATAAATGTTAAGCTAACAAGACTCTTATATTGCCTTCTGGCTTGCATTATAAACTCTATCAGCTCTTTATCAAAGTGACCGCCAATATCATTATTACATTTTGCGCAGATCGAGATCGGAAGAGCACACGTCTGAACTCCAGTCACCGCTCATTATC
>CAZKAA010000183.1:0-2398 GCA_964550575.1 uncultured Candidatus Cloacimonadota bacterium | reverse complement strand
CCATCACGGCATTCAAGCCGCTTCACCTCTGTATATCTTTCCCAAGCAGGAAAGCCTGGGCAAGATCAAAGTGGAAAAATTCCAAGTGACCAAAGTCAATCCCGAAAATGACGTATTGGCCGTGCGGGTCGAACTCAAAGCCAGGATCGAAACCCGCAAGGACGAGTACAAATACATCAACTACAAGACCATAATGGTCAAGAAGTAACGGATGACGGAACTTCAGAAAGGGAGTGGTGATGTTTAAGATGTTCAAAAAACCCAGCGGTAACATAGCGGTTGCCATGTTGCTCATGGTGATCGCGACTATGTCCGGCCTGACGCTGACTAGTCTGGCGCTGAACGATGTTGTCGCCTTCCAGTGGGATTATGAAGCGTTCCAAACCATGTTCTTCCTGCGCAGCGAGGCATATCGCGGCCAGAAGATCGCCCAGAAGCTTGGCACAGTATTGATTCCGGTGCGCACTTCGACGCGCAACATCGAGGTCACGAACTCGGCGCTGAAGAAGACCTTCGTGATCCAGTCCCTGCTTAGCCAGGGTGGATTGCTGGAGCTTCAGGACGACGTTGTGATGGGCGACAGGAAACAGATGACCCAGGTTAAATCGCTGGTCAAGTCCAAATCCGGAACCGGACAGGCGGCAATGGTTGCGAACAAGTATTCCATGATCCGCAAGTACGGCGTCTACACGCTGGAAAGCGAGACTTTCGCCAAGTTCATGTATTTCACGGACACGGACGAGTCGCCGAACGGGACGAACGTTTATTTCCACGGCCCGGACCTTGTTCACGGAAGGGTTCACAGCAACACGGACATCTGGATCAAAAAGACCACGGGCGGCGTGAATAACGGCTGGCCGATATTCTACGGCTGGGTGTCCACCACTGGAGAAGTTATCTCGTTCAGCGGTGCCTATTCCGAAACAGAAGTATTCCCCGGCGGCCTTTCCGAAGGCTATTCCTACACGATCTTCCCCGAAGAGGCATCACGCATACGCAATAGCGGCAATGTGGTCGGCCCCATCTATGAAGATCCGGACAATATCATGTTCGTGAACGTGGACGGGAACGGATTCACCTCTTATCTGGGGACAGTGCAGGACCCCTACCGCGAATTCGCAGACGTGTATAACCCTTATCCGCCGGTCGACCCCAACACATACCTGTACCGTAACCAATATATGGTGCAGGATACTGTGTGGACTTTCTACACCAGCAGTTCGGCAAACAACAGGTCCAGCTGGGTGAACGGCAAACTCTGGATAAAGGGAACCTTTGGCTCCTATCAGACCTGGGGTTGCGCGGATACAATGTATCTGCTGGCAGACATTCTGCTGGAAAACACGCCAGAAGGAACCAATCCCATCGCCAACCGTTCCGACGTGGTAGGCTTGGTTTCGGAGAAGTCGATAGTAGTCAAATACGGCTACCGGCATCCAGTGGATTCTTTGCGTTATCACGAAACCAGCGGTGCGGACGCGGGATTTGGAGGGATCTGGATCTATGCGGCGATGGCGGCGTTGGGCCATGGACACGGCAACACCCACGCCGACGGGGTGTTCACTTTCGAGTACCAGCACCCGCATCCATCTGTGCCGGACGTCATTGTTAACAACGTCACCTATACCAAGACAGATCTGCATCGCTACCATTTTCCGCAGACGGCGGGATTCCCCTGGGCCAAGCGCGATGCCACGACTGCGGTCAACCTCAGGATAGATTTCCCCTGGTACAACCCACTTTGGCCTGAAAGGGTGCCTTATCTGGAGAGGGGGTATATCAGCGTGTACGGCTCAATCTCGCAGCGGCGCAGAGGATTTGTTCACCGCAGCTATTATGATGTTGAGTGGCCTTCCAACGGCATCTGGAACCAACCCATCGACTATTGCGGGGGATCAAGCTCTCCGGCGGAAGTCGCCCATAACGATGCTGTGTTCGGATTCCCGTTAACCAACGCGAATTATCCGGGCGCGTCAGGCTCCGGTACAGGCTATAAGAAGAACTATTTCTACGATGACAGGTTCTATAGAACCTCACCGATTGATTTTCCGGAAGTGAACCGTAAGGACGAAACTCCGTTCCAGGCTTTGAACTGGGTCATCAAGCGTCCGCCGGTGAACCTCTAAGATAGATTAAATATAATGTCATAGATAAGAGGAAGAATGAAGAAATCGAAAACCGTTAAGTTTAAGGAATCGGTGGGGATTGATATCGGAACCCACAGCGTGAAGGTCGTGCATCTGAAGAAGCTGCACGAAGGCTTCAAGCTGCTGAACTACGAGATCCGTCCAACCGTTCCCGTGGGAGTTGAATACCTTCCCAGCGATCTCAGGCCGGACAGGTTCGCGCCCGTAGATCGGAAGAGCACACGTCTGAACTCCAGTCACCGCTCATTATC
>CAZKAA010000182.1:1814-2434 GCA_964550575.1 uncultured Candidatus Cloacimonadota bacterium | reverse complement strand
GGCACCATCATGGACGGCTATGTCGGCATTCGGCGTTCCCGCCGCCTGCTCAAATACGCTCTATCCAGAATAGAGAACATCTATAATGAAGTTAACAATTTCTACCAACACAATGCCGTCCGCAAAGAGGTCGTGGAAACCCGCAACATGGCGATCATCGCCATTGCCGTGATCCGCAGCGCCCTGATGCGCAGGGAAAGCCGGGGAGCCCATTACCTGATCGACGCCCCCGAGCGCAATGACGAGCTTTTTATGATCGACACGATCATATAACGGGAAAAGATGAAAGGATTGTTTGTTACCTTTGAAGGCATCGAGGGAAGCGGGAAGAGTACCCAGATGAAGCTGCTCTCCGACAGCCTCCATGCCATCGGCCATCAGTGCCTGCTTACGCGAGAACCCGGCGGCCCGCCAATCTCAGAAAAGATCCGTGGGTTGTTGCTGGACCCCGGCAACAAAGACATGCTTCCCCGCACGGAACTGCTCCTCTATTCCGCCAGCCGCGCGCAGCATACGGGGGAATGGATACTTCCTGCCTTGCAAGAAGGTAAAATAGTGCTGTGCGACCGCTATTACGACTCGACCTTTGCCTATCAGGGAGCAGCGCGCTCGCAGGATAT
>CAZKAA010000182.1:0-1804 GCA_964550575.1 uncultured Candidatus Cloacimonadota bacterium | reverse complement strand
ATCTATACAGGTACTCACTTCATTCGCAACTCACGCCACAGTGCCTGATCTCACCTTCCTCATCGATTTAGATGTCCAGACAGGTCTGGGCAGGATCAGCAGCCGCCAGCTTGACCGTCTCGAACAGGAGGATGTCAGCTTCCACGAGCAAGTACGCAAGCAATACCTCCTTCTCGCGCAGGAAAACTCTGAACGCTTTGTAGTATTGAATGGCAGCCTTAACCCAGAAGCATTGCACCAAATAATCAAAGACATAGTTTTAGCAAAATTAGGAGAGACCAGTGCCTAAAACCAAACAGAGAACCACCCTGATCGCCATCGCGGCCATCTGGATCCTATCAGCGGTGATGCTTTTCGCCGCCACCGCGGCTTTTGCCCAAAACCAAACAAACGGCAGTGACCTTTATTCCCAGCTTGGTCTGTTCAGCGAAGTTCTCAATAAACTGAAACAGAACTATGTGACAGACCTAAACGACGAGGAATTGATCAAGAACGCCATCATCGGAATGTTGGGCTCCACAGACCCGCATACCACCTATTTCACCAAAGACGAGTATGAGGATTTCACTGTTTCGACCAAAGGCTCCTTTGGCGGACTGGGGATCCAGATCGACAAGATCGGCGACTACATCACCGTGATCTCTCCCATCGAAGGAACTCCGGCATATCGGATGGGCATCACGGCGGGCGACAAGATCATCCGCGTCAACGACACCAGTGTGGTCGGCTTCACAACTGATGAAGCGATCAAACTCATGCGCGGCGATGTGGGGTCAAACGTGTTAATCACGATCAGCCGGCCTGGAGTCACCAAACCCCTCGAATTCCGCATCACCCGCGAAACGATCAAGATAAAGAGCGTGCCCTACAGCTTCAAGCTTGATAACGGCGTCGGATATCTCCGGCTCAGCCAGTTCAGCGAAAGCACCACCCAGGAGCTTCGTTCGGCTTTGGGAGAACTGGAAGCGGAGAACATCACTGGATTGATCATCGATCTACGCTGGAATCCCGGAGGCTTGCTCGACCAGGCCGTCGATACAGTAAACGAATTCATCGGACCCAATAAACTGGTGGTTGAGACCAAGGGCAGAACCCCTTCCGCCAACCGTCAGCACTTCACGCGCTACTCCTCCAAACCACGCAACTATCCCATCGTGGTTCTTGTCAACGAAGCCTCCGCCAGCGCTTCAGAGATATTCGCCGGATCCATGCAGGACTGGGACAAGGGTTTGGTAATGGGCAAAACCACTTTCGGCAAAGGCAGCGTTCAACAGCTGTTTCCCCTCTACAACGGCAATGGAGTCAAGATCACCACAGCCTATTACTACATCAAATCCGGCCGTTGTATCCACAAAAAAATCAACGACCGCATCCTTCTCGGCAAGGACGTATCCGAGAAGGACATCACCGACGACAAAGAACTGAGCCTCAAGCAGATATTCTATACTGTGAACAACCGCATGGTTTACGGTGGCGGTGGCATTGCTCCGGATATTGAGATAGACCCGGTTCTGTTGACCAATTTCTCCTCTGAACTCCGACGTCAAAACGTATTCTTCAACTGGGCGGTGGACTATATGGTAAAGAACGGGCACCAGATTGCGAAAGACTTCACGGTGGATGACGCTTTGTTGACTGACTTCCTGAGTTACGCCAAGGTTCAGGACATATCCTATACCCCTGCAGATCTGGACAGCGCCGCGGCCTATATCCGCAATACCATCAAAAGCGAACTGGTTCGTCAGGCTTATGGCGACCTAGATCGGAAGAGCGTCGTGTAGGGAAAGAGTGTAGGATAGGGTGG
>CAZKAA010000181.1:0-2450 GCA_964550575.1 uncultured Candidatus Cloacimonadota bacterium | reverse complement strand
GATGTGCCTCAATGCCCCTAAGTACGGCAACGGCATCGAGTGGGTGGACACCATCGGCTACCAGATTCAGCGCACCGTTATGGAGTATGCCCACAACCACCCCAGGCCCCATGGCCAGAGCGCCAACATGCGCATCATCCCGATCACCTTCCACAACCCCTCCGGCAAGGTGACCATGGCCACGCCGAACGGCCGGAAAGCCGGAGAATATCTCTCCGACGGCATCGTTCCGTCCCACGGCTGCGACACCAAGGGGCCAACGGTGACCCTGCAGTCCATCGCCAGGGCGACCTGCCAGATTTACAAAACGCATCGCGAAGACCTGCTCAACATGAAGATATCGCCCGCCAACGTGGCCGGCGAGGAAGGGACGCGCCGGCTGATGCAGCTTATCCGCGCCTGGAGCAGCCAGAAACATGCGCACATCCAGTTCAATATCCTCAATAGACAATCCCTGCTGGAGGCGCAGAAGAACCCTGAGAAGTACCGAGATCTCGTCGTGCGGGTTGCCGGTTACTGCGCGTACTTCACCGACCTTTCGCCCTCACAGCAGGCGGAGATCATCGCGCGGACGGAAGAGCAAATGGGCTGAATCGAGAGTACTGTACCGAGGTGGAGAACCAGTGCCGCACCCCAAATCTATTCCGCTCGACAGCGGCACCAAAAACAGAAAGGAGCGTAATCATGGGAAAGGAAATGGTATTGAAAGGTGTTACGAAGGCCAAAGGGAAAGCAGAAGGCGAGGCTCTGGTTAGTGAGATGCCTCTCAGTTGGGCTCCGTGTTCCATCCTGAACGATGGAACCATCACGCTGGTCGGAAACCCGGTTAGCGGTCAAAACGTGAAGGACAAGATCGTGATTTACCCGACGGTGACTGGCTCCACCTCCGGCGCCTTCGGGTTGTTGTTCAAGGTGAAGGGATCCCAGAAGGGCCCCGCAGGCATTATCTGCCAGAACGTCCATACGATTGACGTCTCCGGCGCCATCGCGAGCGGTATCCCCGCCGTGGACGGTCTCGAGGCCGATCCATTGAAGGCCATCAAGAGCGGTGATTGGGTTAAAATCGAGGCAAACGAATATGGCAAGCCGGCCATTGTTACTGTAACCCCGAAGAAGTAGCCCCCACCCACGAAATTGGAACGATGACTATAGAAAGGAGATATCGATGAAACTTACAGCATACGAACAGGAAATGCTTGACGGCGTCCACGGCGAGGCCAAGAAGCTCGCTATGGAAGGACTATTGGCTTTCGGCGAGGCTGTCGGGGCAAAAGAAATGGTCAAGGTGTCCTTCATCCACTACATTGGCTGCCAAAAAGGACTGCCGAAGGACTCGAAGGAATACCAGCAGTTCGAGTGGGGGCAGGGACTGGTTCTGGAACCATTCTGGAACATGGGCGCCCAGGCCACCACTGATCCCAACGTCGTCTGCTGCTGCGACCCCTACGTCGCCCAGATCGACGCGTATGAGAAGGAGGGCATGCCCTGGAACAACAAGTACTTCAAGATGTCGAAGACAGTGTTTGAAGCCGTCAAGGCTGGCTACGAGCATCTGCAGAAGACTGGCTGGCTGCCGACCTACTCCTGCACGCCTCACTTCAACAGTGCCTTTCCGATCCACGGGGAGTACGCCGCGAGCTGCGAATCCAGTTGCGCGTGCTACCTGAACTCCGTCCTCGGTGTCAAGACGAATCGGGAGAGCGCGATTATCGCCCCCTATGCGACGATCACCGGCTGCATCCCGAAGTACGGAATGCTGCTGGACGAAAACCGCCTGGCCAAGGTGATCTACGAGGTGGATGATGATCTCAAGAACAATATCGTGGATGATCCGGCCGACTGGGCTGCTTTGGGCGGCGCCATTGCCAAGAGGGCCAACAACCGGATTCCGGCTGTGCTCAATCTGCCTCCCCGCATGATGCCCTCCGCTCTCAAGTCCTTGACCGCATGCGCCTCCCCCGGCATGAAATATCCTTTGCTGCACCTGATCGGCAAGACTCCGGGCTCGGCAACGCTGTAGGCCGCTTTCGGGGTCAAGGTGACCGCAGACGTCGAGCGAATCCACCTGACCTTCGCCGATGTGAAGGCGATGTATGCGGAACTGCGCACCGCCAAATCCGACAAGGTGGACATTGTCCACATGGGCTGTCCTCTCCTGATCTACGAGGAGATCCAGCAGATCGCCCGCGCCATCAAAGGGAAGAAGGTGCATAAGGACGTCATGCTCTGGGTGCAGACCGATACGCCGAGCTATTACATGGCAAAGCACTACGGAGACGCCCAGATCATCGAGGAGGCCGGCGGGAAGATCTACCACCAGACCTGCTGGGGCATGAACGCGCTGAGCGTGGACTGGGGCAGCGACTTCACCGTTGCCACCAACAGCTTCAAGCAGTTCAAGATATTCGGTGGCCTGGGACACAAGGTTATCTTCGCCAGCTTGAACGAAC
>CAZKAA010000180.1:0-2474 GCA_964550575.1 uncultured Candidatus Cloacimonadota bacterium | reverse complement strand
GCGGAGCCCGGGGTCTGGCTGGAATAGCCCTGAGCGGGGGAGGCGGGTTTTTGCTCCCGGCCGGATCGCTCTTCAGGCCGATCCCCGGGGGTCGCGTCCCCTGCCACCACGGGCGGGGGGGATTCAGTGCCGGAGAGCATCTCAGTCAGGTCCTCGCCGAGGACTCCGGAGCGGATAATGCGGGGCAAAAAAACTGTTGCGGCTAGGATGATCCCGATCAGAACCAGTCCGATGATGACGAAGAAACGGGTTTCTATGTGGGCTTTGGGCACCAGCGCTTCCGGTTCCGCGATGGTCGCCAGGTCTGCCGTGATAGCCTGTCCGGCATGGATCTGGTCGGTCGCCAGCGATGGGAGGTGTCGCAGGCTTTTCAGCAGCGACTCCAGGGAACTGCTTCGCTGGAGCATATTACGGTGCAGGCATTCCGCCAAAACCCTGTTCAAAGAAACGCTGACACCGGGGATGTAGGAAAACTTCTGCTCCTGCAGGCGATCGGCGCTGTAGATGACCTTGTAGAGCACGTTGCGGGAAAGCATTTGGGCAAGGATAACGCCGATGTTGAATACTTCTTCGCGCTCGTCTGCTTCCTCATATTTGATGCCTGAAGAGAGCACGGTGATCTTGTCTTCGCTGTCCACCATGATGCCGCTGAGGGTAAGTTCGCTGAGGCTGAGGCCCTGCTTGCGGACTGCCACGGCGGTTTCCACAAGCTGGACGGCGATCTTGCGGACCGTTTCCTCGCCGAGCCGGTCGGGATTCCCGGTTTTGAGCCGCGCCACCGAATCCCCGCTGACGTATTCCGCCACCATGTAGGCTGGATCATGGTTCTGGTTGATCTCCACGACTTTGGCGGTGTGGGCGGTCTTGAGAGTGTTCAGCAGCTTGAGGCGAGTCTGCAAGCCGATGATGGTGTCCAGATTGGAGAATTTGTATTTGAAAAAGAGCTTGAGGACATACTGGCTGCCGTTTTTTTCCGCAATGTATTTGATTCCCTCGGGGTCTTTGTTCAGAAGCCGGACGACGGTGTAGCCGCTGAACACGGTTCCGGGCTCCATCAGCTTGTAGGCGGAGTCGGAAACGTCGTCCAGGCTGAATTCGCGGATGACTTCGGGGCTGGCGGGCTGCTCCGGGACCGGGGCATCGCCCTTGATCTCAACCGGATGTCCGCAATAGGGGCAAAATTTGGATGAGGCCGGAATCTGTTTTCCGCATTCGCTGCAATATAGCATGCTCAGTCCTCGATGCTGCCGGGGGCCGTCAGGACAGCCTCTCGATGCCGAGAAAAACCTCCCGGCCGTTGATGTCGTAGGGTTGCAGCCCGGCGGTGTCCGCAGATTCGACCAGCTCGGTGCAGAGCGTTTCCGCCTGCAGATAATCGCTGTGGCGCTCCAGGGCTGCTTTGATCTCATCGTCACCATGCCAGACGACGCGGATGCGGTCCATGATATCGAAGTCACGTTCCTTGCGGGTGAACTGGATCTTGTTGATCAGTTCCCGGGCGTAGCCTTCGCGGAGGAGTTCGGGAGTCAGGGTCGTGTCCAGCGCGACGTACATGTCCTTGATGCTTTCAAAGACATAGCCTTCGCGGGCTTGGATGTGCACCGCCACGTCCTCCGGAACCAGATCGATGCCCAGAGCGGCAAGGCGGTAGCTGCCCGCGGTGTTGAATGCGGCAAGGACTTCCTGCCCTTTCGCGCCGGCGAGCGCGGCGGCGATCTCCTTCATGCGGCTGCCGTATTTGGGGCCCATGACCTTGAACTGGGGCTTGAGGTCGTAATGGACGAAATCATCTCCCTCCGCGACGTAGGTGACGCGGTGGATGTTCACTTCCTCCTGCAGGAGTTCGAACATGCGCTCCACGACAGGTTTGTAGCGCTCCGGAACGAACATCTGCTCCAAAGGCTGGCGGATCTTGATCTGGCAGGAGTTGCGGGCGGCGCGTCCCAGATAGACAAGGTCGATGATGACCTGCATCTCGGACTCCAGAACGGGGTCTATCCAGGCTTCCTCAGCCACGGGAAAGTCTTCCAGATGAACGCTTTCCCCGGCGTTCAGGCTTTGCCAGAGCTCTTCGGAGAGATAGGGGGCAAAGGGGGCGATCAGCCTGAGCGTGGTAAGCAATACCTGATGCAGGGTGCGGTAGGCGTCGATCTTGTCCGCGCTTAGTTCCATCTCCCAGAAACGCCTGCGGCTGCGGCGGACGAACCAGTTGGAGACTTCGTCGATCACGAAGTCCTGGATGGCGCGCACGCACTTGGTGAAGTCATACTCCTCCATCCAAAGCCGGACCTGGCGCACCAGGCTGTGCAACCGCGACACGATCCAGCGATCGATCTCCGCTTCCCGCTTCCATTCTGCGGGATAGGAGGAGGCGTCGAAGCCGTCGATGTTGGCATATGTCGAGTAAAAAGAATAAACGTTCTTGAGCGTGCCGAAGAACTTGCCGGCGATCTCGCGCAGGCCGTCCACGTCGA
>CAZKAA010000179.1:0-2483 GCA_964550575.1 uncultured Candidatus Cloacimonadota bacterium | reverse complement strand
TGTGCGCGACCGGGATGAGACCGGGAGGATACGGCGTGATCACCGGTCTGGAGAAAAGGCGGGGTCAATGCGGCATAGGCTTTAGCCTGTTGGGTGTCCGGACTTCAGTCCTGGATACAGGTTTGGCTTGAAACACTGAGGCACAGAGACACAGAGGGAAAGAGAAAAGGCTGTGCACGAATGGCACGAATTTTGGTGAGCGGTGAGGGGAGAAGAAAGACTGGATTCCCGGTCAATTCACCCCACCCAATCGCAAGCGATTGTGCGAGGACCCCGAAAGCCGGGAATGACAATGAGGAGGGGTCGGGTGTTCTTGTGGTTGGTGTTGTCTTTCCTTTGTGTCTCTGTGCCTCTGTGTTAGAAGAAAGACTGGATTCCCGGTCAATTCACCCCACCCAATCGCAAGCGATTGTGCGAGGACCCCGAAAGCCGGGACTGACAACGATGTGAGGTGTGGTAGTTGTGGGAGCTAAGTTACTTGACCAGCAGCACCTTGACGCTGTCGCGCAGTTTTCCGCAGCGGGCTTCCAGCAGATAGACCCCGGCGGAGACAGCCTGGCCCTGGGAGTCGCGGCCGTCCCAGTTCAGGGTTTTGAGACCGGATTCCCCGGCGGGAAGTTCAAGTTCGCGGACCTTTTGCCCGCGAAGGTTGTAGATCCCCACGCTCAGGGGCGCGGACCGCGGAGCCTGGACGGAGATGGTTGTCGAAGAACTGAAGGGGTTGGGACGGCAGCCGAGGCTGAGAGCAAGTTCCGGGACGAGGGGATCGATCGCCGAGACCTCCGGATAGAGTTCCGGGACAAGCATTTGCAGAAACGCACGGGCGTCGCCCTGCTGCATGAAATAGAGCGGGAATCCGAGCAGGACCATGGTTCCGGTGTGCTGGACGCGGATGGAGAGCGGATCGCCGTCATGGGGCTGCCCGTCGAGGATGTCCGCGGCGTGCAGCACGTCAGCCGCACCGGAGAAAGTGTAGCTCATGGGCAGCATGCCGTTCCAGGGGGCGGCGAGCTTGGCGGGGTCGGGATGCAGGTCCTGCCAGTTTCCTGTTCCCTGCGCGGAGACGAGCACCGCGGAGTTGTTGAGCGCGGGCGTGACACCCGGCAGGAACTTGTTCAGAAAGGCGGCGTCGAACTGGCTGGGATATTTCCAGCCGGAGACGACGAGCTTTCCGCCGCTGAGGACATAGCTGCCGAGGGCGCTGAGGTTGTTGATGAGCTGCATGTCCGCAAAGTCGTCGCAGTGCCACAGGATCAGGGGATAGTGGCTGAGCGCGGAGAGCGGAAGCGCGCCCTGCAGGTCGTAGTCCCACTGGGTGTAGGAAAAGTCGCCCAGCGCGAAATCGTAGAAATCGTCAACCTGCTGGTCGGTGGGCGAGATGTTGGAGCCGTTGCCGTGGCGGGTTTCATCGACCACAAGGAAGCCCAGGTCGAAGGGAAAGTCGATGGGCGAGGCTTCCATCACGTTTGAGGGCAGGGACTGGAAGCCTTCCGCGTCCACGGCGGCAACGCAGTATTGGTAGGTTTGGCCGTTGGCGACGGTGGCGTCGGTGTAGGCAAGGGCGTTTGGCGGCAGATCCGCGATCAGGCTGAAAGCTCCGTCCGGCATCAGCCTGCGGTAAACATTGTAGCCGGAGAGGGGAATGCCGGCGGTGAAAGGATTCCAGGTCAGATCCACCGCGCCGTTGTAGGCGAGGCAGGTGGCAAGCTGCATGGTGTTTTGGGTGAAGGAGCGGGTGAGCACCCAGTGGTTGGGGTCGATCTGGAGGGCGGAGATGTCGTCACCGGGGTCGAGGGGGAAGTAGTTCGCGTAGCCTTGCGGGGTGGCGAGCACGACGATGGAGTCGGCGACGGCGGAACCGGGCAGACGCAGCGGGACGTCGAGGAAGAACTGCGTCGCGGTGGGGCTGATGCTGGTTCCGATCACTTTCGCCATGCCGCTGTTGTTGCGCATAACGGTGAAAGTGGCGTTGGGAATGCCGGGGGAATAGATCCATTGCTGGAAGAACTGGGTGAGGTCCTGCCCGCAGGCGGCTTCCGCGAGGTCGATGAACTCCGCGGTGTTGATGTTTCCGCCGGGAAAGGCGGTGAGGATGGAGCGGATGAAGTTGAAGAAGGCGGCGTTGCCCATTTTGAGGCGGAGCATATGCAGCACGGAAGCGGATTTCTCATAGGTCGGCGGGGCGAACATCATGTTGTATTCGGGATCGAAGATGGTCTGCGGCCCGTTCGAGTTTTCCCAACTGATATAGTATTGCTGGATGTTGTCGCGCAGGTAGTCGCAGCCTGCCTGCCAGCCCTCATGGCGGGCTTCCCAGAGGAACTCGGAATAGGTGGCGAAGCTCTCTTTGAGCCAGACCTCGCGCATGGTGATGGGGGTCACGTAGTTGCCGTACCACTGGTGGGCGAGTTCGTGGGCGACGATGGACTCATACTGCCGGTTGCCGGTGAGGTAGGCGGCGCCGTAGGTGGTCATGGTCTGAT
>CAZKAA010000178.1:0-2530 GCA_964550575.1 uncultured Candidatus Cloacimonadota bacterium | reverse complement strand
TCCATGTGACACACATATACTTGAACTACTCGTTGATAAGGCATCTGCCTGGATGTATGGTATTAAAAAGCATAGGATACCAAATAGTTTTCGTTCGCCTTCTCCGATTATTCTAGCTTTTGGATAACTAGATTGAATGATGTTAGAACACAGAGAAGTTACCATTTGAAGTTTCGAAAGGTAGTCGTTTTCTTGTTGTCTTATCAAGACAGCAGCTTCTCCAAAACCCACAATAGCTGGAACATTGTAAGTTCCTGGTCTAATACCCGATTCCTGTCCCCCGCCGTATAGAGGATAATCCCAAGGCCATTTACGGCTTCCACCTCTGATATAGAGAGCGCCAATGCCCTTGGGGCCGTAAATTTTGTGGGAACTAAAAGATGCCAAGTCACAATCTAATCGCTGAGCATCGAAAGGCATTTTCCCAAGTGCTTGGGCGGCATCGGTATGAAACTTCGCTCCAACCCGATGGGCGATTTCTGCCAGTTCCTTCACAGGTTGTATGGTGCCTATCTCATTGTTGGCAGTATGCACGGAGACCAAGGCTGTATCTTCCGTGATCAATTTTCGGGCGACGTTGATATCCACAATTCCATTACTGGTAACAGGCAGCAAGGTTAGATCAAAACCTCGTGTGCCGAGGTTTTTGGCTGGAAGCAGCACCGATTTGTGTTCAATTGCGGACACTGCGATCTTTCGTCTTTTCTCTTTTACGTCCAGCAATAGGGATAAGAAGATCAGGTTATTGCTTTCTGTAGCTCCTGAGGTGAAAACTATTTCACCGGGACCGCAACCGACAAACTCGGCAAGCTGCAATCTCGCTTTTTCCACCGCAGCCTTTGCCTCCCTGCCGAATGCGTGAGAGCTGCTGGGGTTTCCGAAACGGTCACGAAAGTAGGGTGCCATGGCAGCCAGGACTTGTGGGGCGCATGGCGTAGTGGCGCTATAATCTAAGTAAATCATAATCTAAAGATGGCAGATCAGGCATGCCTTATCGGGGCTCTCATCCTCAGTATCGTCAAAGACATCCACCAACCTTTGCTTGGCAGAAAACCTGCTCTTTTCCCTTTCCTGGCGCTTGATATAATCTGACTTTATCTGTGCGATACGCTCAGGTTTGATCAGGTCGTATAGGCTTTCACCCTGATTCCAGGTATAGGTGTCACGGGGGCCATCGCCTATCTTTTCATAGGCTGCCGCCTTCTTGAATAGATCGGGGTGGTTTTCGTAGAGTCCTATCCACTCCCTTTTCTGCTGGAAAAAGCAAAAATAGCAACCGGAGCGTGATCTCCAGTTGTAATAGCTGGGAACTCCGAGACCGGATTCTTTAAGGATGCGATACACCTCTTCTTTGCCGATGTTATCCTCAATAAAGGGAAACACCGTTCTGATATTTGGTTTGGTCGATATGTATCCTTTCCTCTGGGCCTCATCAGCCCGTATGCCCACATAACTGATGACCTCATTCGATCCTAGGTATCTTTCGTATGGTTTTAGTTTTAGCATACGAGTGCACCATCGAGTGCTCGCATCTGGTAAGACCCCATTATATAAGTCCAAATAGTATTTAAAGTCCTTCTCTGACTTTAACCAAGCGATTTTCTTGCCTAGAAAACTCTGTAGTTTAGATATGTAGTCATAAGTTTCTTCCAGCTCTTCTCCAGTATCGCAAAACACATAGTCCATTTCTATTCCCTTGCTGCGCATATATATGGCAAGTGCTGAACTGTCTTTACCTCCAGATAGTGCCAGTATGTGTCTAACCTTGTTTTCCATCTATGACCCTCACGGTTGTTTATTAGTCATTGCCATTAGTGTCCTCATCCTCTTGCAGTTCCGTCAGCAGTTCCTGGATTATCCTGCGGATCTCATTTATGGGTAGATTGCTTTTCATATTGGAGATATGGTTCAGAATCTCCTGTCGAAACATGGATGCTTGCTCGGCTTTTCCATTGTGGTTTTCCGGCTTTAGCGATCCAAAGCTGTTCCAGTAATGGAGGAACAGCTCTCCCATCCCCCTGGCCAATCCTTCAAACCTGTCGATATCCGAATCCAGCCATTGTTCAAATGACCTCTTACTCAAGTTGGATAGAGCTGGAGTGGGATCGTGCTCTTCTCTGGCGCCATTTAAGACGCTGTTGATAAAGGGTGTCAGTTCACTGTGGTTAATCCTGTCTGCCAGTACTCTGCAGCGATCCTCCAACTCGAGCCAACCGGTCTCTCCAATATCCAATTCGCAGCTTTTGAGAAGTTTGTCTCTGGCTACAGAGAGGACTTCCTGCGCGTGTCTTGCCAAATGCTGCAAGGCTCCATTCAAACCATTGAAATAGGCGTCAAAATCATCGGCTGAAGCATGTTTGGAGCCTACAATCTCCATCCCAAAGCACCGGGGTAGCTCTTTGAACAGCAAGCTCTCGGGAGAACCGGCATTCAAGAAAGCTTCTCTAACCTGCAGGGCTTGTTGATCGGCAATTCTTCCTGATTTCAAAGTAAGATTGGGTAATGAAGAGAAGCTTCTGTACAAAGCCCT
>CAZKAA010000177.1:0-2632 GCA_964550575.1 uncultured Candidatus Cloacimonadota bacterium | reverse complement strand
CATACGAGATAATGAGCGGTGACTGGAGTTTCAGACGTGTGGCTCTTCCGATCTTTATAGACCGTGGTCACGTAGGGAACGGTCACGTCGAGGTTGTTCTCAAAAGAGGTGTTGCGCTTGAACATCACGAACTCAGATCCTCGGTAGCCTTTGCGGTAGACTACGTTTTTGATCTCCGAGACTTCCAAACCGTTGCGGAAAAACTCGTTTGTGGGCATGTAGGCAAGCATCACGGGATCCGGCTTCAGATATTGCACCAATTCGTAGTCTTTGACCAGCTTCGGTTTGGAATAATCCAATCGTCCGGTTTCGCTGATAACCTTATATTCCTTGGTCGCGATCGTCATCTTGACCTTGAGGCCGAGGTTGGCGTAATCCGCTTTGCTCTTTTTAGCGAGCGAATACTTTTCGGGGATGTTGATCTTTATCGAGTTGTCCTGGTAAAACTCGTTCACCTTGGCAAATGGCTTGTCTTTATCAAACTCATAGAACTCGAAGTAGATGTTGTTTATCTTCTGCGCGTCTGTCTGGTTAATCTGATAGTTCAGCTTTATCTTGGTCCCATCCTTATTCAGCGCTGTGGTGTTGGTGATCTGGACAATCGGCTGTTCCCAGATTACTGAAAGGCGGTCGCCTTTGTCCATGGCTTTGTCTTCCACGCGGAAGCTCGCTTTCAGAGGAAGATCGGCGGAGGTGGCGCTGGTCGGAGTCGCGAGTTTGGCGTTCAGGGGAGAGGTGTTTTGGCTATAATCGTAGAACTGGATCACATAGCCCAGGCTTTTTGCCTCTTCAAAGCTAAGGCCAAGCGGATTGGCGGTTTTATCAGGCTGGCTGAAATCCATCACGACGTAGTTTTTAAGGTTATATCCGGCGGAATTCACGGCGTTCTGGTCCAGCATCCTGCCTTGGGTGGCGGCGATGGCTTCCTTCTCAGGATCGCTCAGCGTTTCCCAAATATCCTTGACTCCCGCGGGAAGGGCATAGATCGCGTAGGCCATCAAATCTGAGTTGTTTAGAGGCAGATCCCACTCGAACTGAATTGTCTTGCGGTCTTCCAGTGCCGCACAATACAGTCCTGGCGATCTCTCTGGAGCGTCATCCTGCGCGAAGCCCTTTACGGGTTTGGCTACTCCCAGATACTGGCTGCGCTCGTTGACTGGAACCACCGTGTAATAGTAGTATTGGGGTGGCGCGCCCTGGGGGCTGCTTTTCAGCGAGGCCAGGATGGTTTGCTGGTTGAAGCCCAGCCCGGCGTAGATGTCTTCATCTTCGCTATTCGCGGTTGTGGTTTTCTTGGTCCGGTAATAGTAATACTTGTCTTCAATATAGGACAGGAGGTCGTAATGCTCGCTCATCCTGGCTGCTATTTCTGCGACGCGGGGAACCTGGCGGTAGATGATGCTGCCCTTGTTCTGTTTCTCATTTTTCAGCTTGCCGGGGCTGTTGATGTCTATCAGCGTGTTGTAGCCGCTGTCATAATAGAACATCGTGTCAGCGACAACTCCGGTCTTAACGTTGATCGGAACCGAAGCGATGAAGAACAGGCTGTCCGGGTCGACGCCGCGGTAGATTCTATATTCCTGCACCCGGTACTCTTTGGGCAGGGGCTTCCAGCTTACAAGCAAGCCGTCGCCGCCGTCATGCGCGATATCCTGCACTTTCAGGCTGTCCACTACTATTTTCTTAAGTTTGTCCCGGTCTGCGCCCGGCCCGGAACAACCGCCAAGGATCAATCCGGCCAGAAGGACCAGGGCTAAGAGCCGTATGTATAATCGCATACGCTTACTCCTCTGCCTTATTCAAGTATTATTTTGCATTAAATCGCATAACCTTGTATCCTGCCTTAATTGTCAATCCCTTTTTTTGGAGTGACGGCATGCAATCTTACCACGCTTTTAGCGTTATGGTAACATATTTGATTGATATCGCCAGTTTCTTTTTTTACTTCTCGAAACTGAAATCTGCCGATCAGTCTGTTTGGATTCAAAATCAAGAAAAAGCTCAGATTGACAAGCTTAAAACAAGATATGCCAACTTTATCATGTCGATCGCTGTGAGGACTCACAAGCTTGAAAAAACGTCTTGACAGCTCTGTGTGGGCTATCGTCATCAACACAGAGGTGTTTGATGATACGAATTCCCACCATAATATACTACGGAGCTGGCGCAGTGAGCCTGGCAGCGGATTCTCTATACAGTATGGGATCCCGAGCGTTTATCATCACCGGAAAAAACAGCGCGCGGGAAAGTGGAGCTTTGGACTCTGTGATTAGCGTTCTACGTGAGGGAAACATCGCGTGGGAGGTCTTTGACCGGGTCGGCGAGAATCCTGAACTGGATTGCGTTATGGAAGGCGCAGACAAGCTAACAGCGAGCGGAGCGGACTATGTTGTCGGCATCGGTGGAGGCAGCCCACTGGACGCGGCCAAAGCGATTTCGCTGATTGCGGCGAACAGGCTATCACGCGATGATATCTACAATGTGGAAAAATTCAAGAACAGAATGCCGATTGCAGCCATTCCTACTAGTTCCGGGACTGGCAGCGAAGTCACCCCATACGCTGTATTGACGGACCCCATATTGCGCAGAAAGGCGGGTTTCACCTCCGAACAGGCATTTCCAGACCTGGCTA
>CAZKAA010000176.1:0-2652 GCA_964550575.1 uncultured Candidatus Cloacimonadota bacterium | reverse complement strand
GATAATGAGCGGTGACTGGAGTTCAGACGTGTGCTCTTCCGATCTAAGCACGGAGTTGGAATCAGAATAAGGCTTTTTCCAAGCCTGTTCTGCTGACGCTGCTCCTGGGATCGCTTCCGCTGCTTTGCGCGGCGGAAGCGGCTCCCTCTGCCTCCCCGGATTCCCTGCCACCTCGCCACTACGTGCTTCAGACCGTGCGCGTGGTCGCGGATCGTCCCGCGGAAAGCATCGGCAGCCTGCGCGTGGTCGAGTTCTCCGGAAAGCAGGGCCTCGCCGCCCTCAACCTCTTCGACGGGCTGCAGGACATCAGCGGAATCAGCAACACCACCGGCACCAAGGACGAAAGCAACCTCCGACTCCGCGGCTTCCGCAAAAACGAAGTCAAGGTCCTGATCGACGGACGCCCCCTCAACAGCGGCTACTTCGGCAATATCGACCTGCATCAGATCGCTCCCGCGGACATCCGAGAGATCCGCGTCCTCAAAGGCCCCGGCTCCGCCGTCTATGGCTCCGGCACCATGGGAGGCGTGGTCAACATCATCACCGCCGACCCGGACAACTCCGAATGGCTTCGACTTGCCCTGCTCGCCAAGCGCAACAACTCCAACCGGATCTCCCTCAGTTCCGCCCGCCGGCTCGGAGATTTTGGCTATCGGATCCATCTCGCCCGCGAGCACAGCGAAGGCATCGCCCTCTCCAAAAGCTTCCCCGGCGCGCCTTTTGAAAACGGAGGCGTGCGCGACCACAGCCGCAAAACCCAGTACGACCTCCAGGGCAGGCTGGATTACCAGGCCTCGCCCTACACCCAATACGGATTCTCCGCCGGGCTCTCCGCCGTGCCCGAAAAACTCATCCCCTCCTCCATCTACGCCATGGACTACCGCTCCTACCGGGATATGCTGCGCTCCTGGCTCACTCTGGAGGCGGAAAGCGTGCTCAGCGGCGACCTGACCCTCAGCGCCCATGCCTATTATGACGCCAGCCAGGACACCTACGAGCAGTTCAACGACCCCGGCCACAACGATCTCGTGCTCTCCAGCGACATGCGCGGCAGCACCATCGGCGCGAACCCCCGCCTGGAATGGGCTCCCGACGGGATCAATACCTTCACCTTCGGCGTCCGGGCGGAAAACCTGCGCAACACCCGCCGCGACAACTCCGGCTATCTGGACTGGACTCCCCACTGGATGGGCACCTACAACGCTTTCGGGCAATGGGAGCGGCGGTTTGGCGGGATCGTTTCCTATGCCCTCAGTCTCGGCGTCAGTTGCTACCACAGCGATGTCAAGCGCAGCCTGAACCTCTATGCCGAACCCTCAGGAGGCATCTATCTGAACTGGAGCCCAAACAGCGAAAGCTCGCTCTCGCTGGGGCGCAACACCGCCTTTCCCACTATGCGCCAACTCTTCTCCGCGGAGCACGGCAATCCTGACCTCGAGCCCCAAAGCGCGCTAAAGGCGGAACTCACCCACCGCCAGTCCGCCCGTGTCTGGGGAATTGGGCTGAACCAGTCCGCCAGCCTCTTTTTCAACGACATCCGCGGCCTCATCGACCGCGCCGGGGACATCTACCAAAATATCCACCGCCTGCGCTCCTGGGGCGTGGAATACTCCCTCGCGGCGCTGCCCCTTGCCTGGTGGGAAACCGAAATCTCCTGCGCCTGCCTCTTCTGGAGCGGAGAACAGGGCTACCAGATCACGGAAAGCCCCCGCAACCAGGCGGCCCTCAGCCAGACCTGGCGGCTGCCCGCCGACATTTCCCTCAACTACCGCCTCTCCTACACGGACAACCGGCTCAGCCAGGACGACTCGAACGGTTATCACACCCTCCCCGCCTATTGGCGGCACGACCTCTCCGCCACCTGGAAATACCGGAAGCACAGCCTCTCCCTCGGCCTGGAAAACATCCTCGATGCCTATTACGAAACGGAATACGGCTATCCCGCCGCCGGGCTGAACTTCTTCCTCCGCCTCGAAGCCGCCCTCTGATCCCCACACCCTGTCACTCCGACCCCGACCCCTTGTCATTCCGGCGCCGGGGTCCTCGCGCAATCGCTTGCGATTGGGTGGGGTGGATCAGCCGGAATCCAGTCTTTTCTTTTAAAAAACAGAGAAACAAAGTGACAGAGAAAGAAGTATAAAACACCAGTTGAAGAAAGCACGTCATCCTCGGGCTCCGGGGTGGTTGACCCGAGGATCCCCTGCCACAAGAACACCCGACCCCGACCCCTTGTCATTCCCGGCGACCGGGGTCCTCGCGCAATCGCTTGCGATTGGGTGGGGTGAATTGACCGGGAATCCAGTCTTTTTCCTGAACACCCGACCCCCACCATTGTCATTCCCGGCGTTCGGGGTCCTCGCACGATCGCAAGCGATCGGGTGGGGTGGTCTGACCGGGAATCCAGTCTTTTAAAACATGATATCCTCGGGTCAAGCCCGAGGATGACCTGCATGTAAGACCCGTTGCTGATGAGAAGATAATCCGGGAATCCAGTCTTTTTATCCCCCACTCTCCATATACATATGGGGCACGATTTTCCCCCATCTCCCCGCCAGGCATTCGCGCGCCCTCCAAACCCCCGCCAATTGGGAAACTTCCCTCCGGCGCGAAAACACGCAAGCATTCGCCCCCGTCAAAGCATCTCGTTCAGCA
>CAZKAA010000175.1:0-2676 GCA_964550575.1 uncultured Candidatus Cloacimonadota bacterium | reverse complement strand
CCCCACCCAATCGCAAGCGATTGCGCGAGGACCCCGAAAGCCGGGAATGACAACGATGTGGGGTCGGGTGTTCTTGTGGGTTGTGTTCTTGTTCTTTGTGGCTTTGTGGCTCTGTGGCTTTGTGTTCAGAAGAAAAGACTGGATTCCCGGTCAAGCCGGGAATGACAATGGTGTGGGGTTGGGTTTAGTGGTTGGTGTTGTCTTTTCTTTGTGTCTTTGTGCCTCTGTGTTTAAAAGAATAGAACTGGATTCCGGCCGAGTCGGATCAAGCGTAACCTGAGTTCGCCAGCCATTCCCAAAACAGGCGCATGCCTTCCGCGAACGAGGTTTGGGGCTGGTAACCCAGAAGCTTGCGCGCTTTGGCGATATCCGCCCAGGTGCGCTCCACGTCGCCCGGCTGCATCGGCTGGGGATCGGTTTTCGCCCGCAGCCCGCTGGCGAGTTCCAGGGCGCGGATCATCTCCGACAGGGTGACGGTGCGGTCATTGCCCAGATTGACGATCTCGAACACTGTCCCGCGCGAGACAAGTTCGATGGCGCTTCTGATGCCGAGGAGGATGTCCCCGATGTAGGTGTAATCCCTGGCAGTGCTGCCGTCTCCATACACGGGAATGGGTTCGCCCCGGGACATCAGCCGGGCGAACTTGCGGATGGCGAGGTCGGGTCGCTGGCGGGGCCCGTAGACCGTGAAAAACCTCAGGCAGGCCGTTGAGATGCCGAACAGGTGATGCCAGTTGTAGCAGAGCAGTTCGCCCGCCTTTTTGGTCGCCGCGTAAGGCGAGATGGGATGGTCGACAGAATCCTCTTCGGAAAAAGGAATCTTCTCGTTGTTGCCGTAAACGGAAGAGGACGAGGCGAAGATGAATCTGCCGATGCCCCTGGCGGCGCATTGCTGCAGGAGGTTGAGGGTTCCCAGCACGTTGACTTCGGCGTAGAGCCCGGGATTGTCGATCGAGGGTCTCACTCCCGCCATCGCCGCCAGATGGATGACCAGGCCCGGGCGGTGAAGCTCGAAGGCCTCGCTCAGCGCGGTTGTGTCGCGAATGTCCGCTTCGACAAGCGAAAAATTCTTATGCGGCAGGCACTCGCGGATATTGTCCCGCTTGAGGCGGGGATCGTAGAAGGAGTTGAAATTGTCCAGGCAAATGACCCGCTTGCCTTCTTGCAAAAGGCTTTCGCAGAGATGGGAGCCGATGAAGCCGGCTCCGCCGGTGACCAGTATCGGTTCAGGCTGTTTCACGCATGATCCTGGCTCCAATCCCGTTGAGCTTTTCCTCGATGCGGTCGTAGCCGCGGTCGATGTGGTAGATGCGGGACACGATCGTGGTGCCGGAGGCGATCATGCCTGCCAGAACCAGCGCCGCGCTGGCGCGCAGATCGGTTGCCATCACCTCCGCCCCGCTAAGCGATTCCACTCCCCGCACCGCGGCGATGTTGCGCTCCATTTTAATGTTCGCCTGCAGTCGGTTGAGTTCCGCCACGTGCATGAAGCGGTCGGGAAAGATCGTGTCCTCGATGAAGCTGACTCCGTCCGCGAGGCACATCAGCACGGTGAACTGGGCTTGCAGGTCGGTGGGGAAGCCCGGATGGGGAAGGGTCAGGATGTCCACGGGCTTGATAATGTCCGGCGGAATGACGGTGACGCCAGTGTCCGAGACATCCAGGCCGCAGCCGGCGGCACGCAGCTTGTCCAGCAAGATGGAGAGGTCCGCGGGGCAGAAGTTTTCCACCCTGACCGGGTGCTTGCTGAGTGCTCCGGCGATCAGGAAGGTGCCCGCTTCGATGCGGTCCGGGATCATGTGCATCTCAACCGGGAAGAGGTTTTCCACGCCTTCGATGGTGAGGGTGGTGCTGCCTTTGCCGCTGATGCTCGCGCCCATCTTGTTCAAAAGGTCGATGGTGGAATCAACTTCCGGCTCCATGGCGGCGTTCAGCATGCGGGTCGTGCCTTTGGCAAACACGGCAGCCATGAGGGCGTTGATGGTGGCGCCGACGCTTGATTTTTCGAAGTGGATCTCCGCGCCGGTCAGTTGCTTCGCCACGGCGTGGATGTATCCGTGCTCGATGGTGATGGTGGCGCCCAGGGCTTCCATGGCTTTGAGATGCAGGTCAACCGGCCGGGTGCCGATCGCGCAGCCTCCGGGGAAGGAAACGCGCGCTTCGCCAAGCCTCGCCAGCAGGGGACCCAGCACATAGATCGATGCCCGCATCTTGCTAACCAGTTCGTAGGGAGCTTCGTTGTAGCAGACGTCGCGGGAGTCGATGGACATCATGCCGCGGTCATACTCCACTCTTGCGCCCAGCACCCTCAGCAGATGTGCCATGCTCTTGAGATCGATGAGGCTGGGCACGTTGCGCAGCACAGATTTTCCGGGAGCCAGCAGGCAGGCTGCCATGGCTGGCAGGATCGCGTTTTTCGCTCCGCTGACGCGGATTGTTCCGCTGAGTTCGCGGGTTCCTTCGATGATAAACCTATCCATTATCTATCCTTTGCTTGAGTAAATCCAATATAGCGGTCCCGGCCGGCGAGGTCTCCCTGCTCCAGAAAGCAGGTCCAGCCGAGTTCGGATCCCAGGGCGCGCAGCTTTCCCCGCTGGGTGTCGCCGTGTTCGAAGAGCAGACTGCCGCCGGGATTCAGGAAATCGCCCGCGCCTGACAGGATCCGGCGGTAAAGTA
>CAZKAA010000174.1:356-2737 GCA_964550575.1 uncultured Candidatus Cloacimonadota bacterium | reverse complement strand
TACACCCTATCCTACACTCTTTCCCTACACGACGCTCTTCCGATCTAAAACGTCCATCTCTCTGCCGGAGCGATGATCGGTGGCGTGCTGGAACCCGTCGGATCAAGGCCGGTCGTGATCGAAGACGATGTTTTCGTGGGCGGCAACACCGGCGTTTATGAAGGAGTGCTGGTGCGCTCCAAAGCCGTATTGGCAACGGGAACGGTCATCACTGGGTCCACTCCGGTTTACGACGCGGTAAACAGAGAATTTCTCCAAAGAGACCCGGGAGGTTCTTTCACAATTCCGGAAAGGGCGGTTGTCGTTCCCGGCAGCCGTCAACTGAAAGACCAGCCGGGATTCCAGATCTATTGCCCGATCATCGTCAAATACCGCGATGCCAAGACGGATAACGCGGTGCAGCTTGAGCAGGATTTGCGTGGCATCATTGAATGAATCCCGCAGGATAGCGTCAGTCGAACTGTCGCTGACCCGCAAGGTCATGAATTCCGCTCCGCCTGATGCCATCAATCTGGCGCTGGGTGAATTGGGTTTTCCCCTCCCGGAGATTTTGCGGCAAGAAGCACAGCTGTTATTGGAGGAAGGAACGCCTGTCTATACTCCAAACGCCGGTCTGCCCGAGCTTCGAAGCGCTATAGCTGCATGCTATCCAGATGTCTTGCCGGAGCAGGTTTGCGTCTGCAATGGCGTTGAAGAGGCTGCGTTCGTAACCATGCTTGCGCTGCTGGACAGGGGAGATAGGATCGCCATTCCCGATCCCGATTATCCGGCTTATGAGTCTATAGGCAAGATATTGGAATTAGATGTTATACGCATACCTTTTGAAAGTGATTTATCATCCATTGATCGCAACTTATGGGAAGACAAGCTGAAAGACGGCGTCAAAGCGATAATTCTCTCTCATCCCAGCAATCCCAGCGGGCACATATTCTCAGATGATGATGCCAGTTGGCTTGCTTCTTTGTGCGACAGATATGGAATCGCTTTGATCGTTGACGAGATCTACGCCCGCCTTGGTTTTGGCGTGCGGATTCCCACATTTAACGGACGCCTGGCAAACCTGTTTCAACTGGGCGGGCTGTCCAAATCCCACTGCATGAGCGGTTGGCGCCTGGGGTGGGTTGTCTCGCCGGTTGGTTTCTCTGCGTCCGTGGTCAAGGTCAGGCAATATGTTTCCACCTGCAGCCACTGGTTGTCCCAGCGTCTGGCAGTTTTTGCCCTTTCAGCCGCTGGCGAAGAAGCGGTTGGCGAAATCAGAAGCCAGCTTTCCGCCTGCCGGGACATGATCGGAGCATTGGCGCAGGCAGCCCTGGACAGGATCATTCTGCCTGATGCGACACCCTACGCGCTGGTCAGAATCTCCGAAAATGACCTGCAAGCCGCGCAAAACCTTGCGTCCGCGGGCGTGATAGCAGTACCGGGCTCGGCTTTCGGCAGCCTGACTTTGCATATGCTGCGGATTAATTACGCTGTTCCTTTACGAGAATTATCAAAAGCTTTGGATATATTGAACCATGAATTACATCTTCACTAACGCGCGCATTCACGCGGTCGAAACAGGCTGCAACGGCGATTCCCTCCTGGTCAGAGACGGCAGGATTTCCTGCATCGGCTCGCTATCGGATTGCCGTGCCCAGGTCACGGGAGAAACCGAGACCATCGACCTGGGCGGACGGGCATTGCTGCCGGCGTTTACCGATATTCACACGCATTTCAACGAATTTGCGAGGCAACGTTATCAAATCGAATTAAACCGTTGCGTGACCATTGCGGAAGTTCGCGACACGCTTGACGCTTACAGGAAGCGCTTTGCGGACCTTCCGGACTGGATTCTGGGAGGGGGTTGGGACAAGAACCGCCTCGACGCGCCTGAATTGATTCGTAAGGAATTGCTGGACGAGTTCTTTCCCCAGACCCCTGTGACCCTGTGGAGCAAGGATTATCACACCCGTTGGTGCAATACTGCAGCCTTGCGTGTTGCCGGAATCACTTCGCATACAAGCGATCCTGCCGGGGGCAAGATAGTCAAAGATGCTGACGGAGAACCGAACGGCATTCTGCTGGAAACCGCGGCGGACAACATGAAAGACTTCATCGTTCCGCTTTCTGCCAGCAAGTCCCGGCAAGCCCTCAGAGAAGCGGCGTCAGACCTTTACAGGTTTGGTCTGGTGGGCGTTCACAGCATGGAAACCGAGGCGGGAGCGGCGATCCTGCAGTCTTTCGCCGCAGAGGATAAAATGCTGAGAATCTGCCGTCACTTCTATCTCGACGACTTCGCCGCGGTTCAGTCTTCAGGAGTCAAATCGCTTGAGCGCGATCCCTGGTATAGGGTGGGCGGGCTCAAGTTGTTCGCGGATGGCGCGCTTGGTTCTCAGACGGCG
>CAZKAA010000174.1:0-346 GCA_964550575.1 uncultured Candidatus Cloacimonadota bacterium | reverse complement strand
CGATGTTTGATGCCTATCCTGAATCTGGCGGCAATCGCGGAATTCTTCGCCATTCTGAAGATGAGCTGACCGAACTTGCCCGCGAAGCCGACCGCGCCGGGTTTCCCTGCGTGATTCACGCCATTGGGGATCTTGCGGTCCACACTGTGATCAACGCATTTATCAACCTTAAAAACGGAGAGCACAATCCGTCTCTGCTTCACCGGATCGAGCACGTGCAGGCAATAGCCGACGAAGATATACCCAGGCTCAGGGAAAGCGGCGCTTTCTGTTCAGTTCAACCTGTCCATCTGTCAAATGACGTGGACATGATCGAAAAGCAGTGGGCTCCGGTTCGCGAGCGGGC
>CAZKAA010000173.1:0-2741 GCA_964550575.1 uncultured Candidatus Cloacimonadota bacterium | reverse complement strand
CACCCTATCCTACACTCTTTCCCTACACGACGCTCTTCCGATCTGGCGTCAACGAAAAACTGGAATACCTTCCCGTGCGCTGGAATCATCCACTGTGGCTCGCCGCGTGGGAAAAAGCGGTCGTGCTTCGCGCATTCTAATGCTGCCATTGCCAAAATCCGGCTTCAACATCGTCCTCTACGAACCTGAGATCCCCGCCAACACCGGCAACATCGGGCGCTTCTGCGTCGGAACCGGCTCCTGTTTGCATATCATCATGCCCTGCAGGTTTCTCCTTACCGACAAGGCATTAATGAGGGCAGGGCTGGACTATTGGGGTGATTTATCCCTGATTACCCATAAGAGCCGGGAAGAAGCCCTCCAATGCTTCGCTCCGGAGCGCACTTTTTTCTGCACGACCAAAGCGGAACGCAGCTTCTGGGACGTGGAATACCGTGCAGGCGACGCTTTTGTGTTTGGCCCGGAATCACGCGGGCTTCCCGACGATCTGCTCAATGCCCATCCCCAACAATGCATAAGCATCCCGATGCATCCGGATATCCGCTCCCTCAATCTTGCAAACTCGGTGGCGATAGTATTGTTCGAAGCGATCCGTCAGACTCGCTAAGACCTCGTAGATTCCATCCCGCTGATCTCACGCTCACAACCCGGTGTCCCCCATCTATGCGACTGGGAGGATATAAGCTGGCTGCGCTGGATCGATCAGACAGGGAAAAACGGATTAAGCTCCGCGCGGGCGGAGTTTCTTGCTTCCTCCGGCTCCGGAGGCGGATCTGGCATGATTAAGCTCCGCGCGGGCGGAGTTTCTGCTTAGTGGTCGCCCAAAAGTTGTTGAACTGCCCTGAGCACGGGCAATTCGCCGCTGCTGACCTTATCGCGGATTTCCGGCAAGCGGGTGGAAATCTCCGGATCGGAGTGGAACCTGTTGAGAACAGCTTCCGTGATCAGGGCTTCGAACCAGTTTGAGACCTGCTGCCCTCTGCGCTCGTCGAATACCCCGCTTTCTTTGCCCTGGCTGACAAAACGCTCGATCTGATGCCAGATCTCGGGCAAGCCGGTTTTTTGCAGCGCCGAGCAGGTCACAGCTTTCGTGGTCCAGCCTTTGGTGGCGTGGCGGATATAGTGCAGGGCGTTGTTGAGTTCCCGGCATGCGAGTTCCGCTGCCTGCAGGTTGTCGCCGTCTGCTTTGTTGACCACGATGAGGTCTGCCAGTTCCATGATGCCTTTTTTGATGCCCTGCAGTTCGTCCCCCGCCCCGGCGATCTGCATCAAAAGGAAGAAATCAACCATGGAGCGAACCGTCACTTCTGATTGGCCGACTCCGACCGTTTCGATGAGGATGATGTCGTAGCCGGCTGCTTCGCAGACGATGATGCTTTCCCTCGTTTTTCTCGCCACACCGCCCAAAGCGCCTCCGCTGGGTGAAGGGCGGATGAAGCTGCCGGGATGGCGGCTGAGCGATTCCATGCGGGTTTTGTCGCCTAGGATGCTCCCTTTGGAGAGCGTGCTGCTGGGATCGATGGCGAGCACCGCGACCCGGTGTCCGCGTTCGAGCAGCCACAGTCCGAAACTTTCTATGAAAGTGCTTTTGCCGGCACCCGGGACTCCCGTGATGGCGATGCGGACCGACTCCTTCGCCGCGGGCAGGAGGCGTTGGATCAGCTCCTGCCCTTGGTCGAAATGCTTTGGTGAGTTGCTCTCGATCAGCGTGATCGCTTTGGCGAGCAGAGTCCGGTCGCCGCGAACCACGCCCGCTGAAAGCTCATCCACGCTGTGCCTGGTATGGGCTTTGCCCGGGATGTGAGTTTGGCTGGCGCTGACTGACGGCGCGACGGGTTCCATAACGCGCGAGGCGTATTCCTTTCCCGCGTCGGCGGGCGTCCATTCGGGTTTGCGGTGTTTGGGCAAAGATCAGTCCTGCAGGAGTTTCTGGAGCAGCGTCGCGGCGGCTTCCGGAAGTTTGGTACCGGGTCCGAAGATCGCGACGGCTCCGTGTGAAAGCAGGAAATCGTAATCCTGGGGTGGAATCACCCCGCCCACGACGATCAGGATGTCTTCGCGGCCGAGTTTTGCCAGCTCTTCCACCAGTTGCGGGAGAAGTGTCTTGTGCCCGGCGGCGAGGGAACTCATGCCGATGATGTGTACGTCGTTCTCGACTGCCTGGCGCGCGGTTTCTTCCGGAGTCTGGAACAGCGGCCCCATATCCACGTCAAATCCCATGTCCGCATAGGCGGTGGCAACCACTTTGGCGCCGCGGTCATGCCCGTCCTGGCCCATTTTGGCGATCAGGATCCGGGGACGGCGACCCTCGCGGTCGGCAAATCTGTCGGTCAATGCTCTGATTTTTTCGATCTCATCCATTTTCGCGTACTCGCTGCTGTAAACGTTGTTGATCAGCTTGATGCTGGCCTGGTGGCGTCCGAAGCTCTTTTCCATGGCATCCGAAATCTCGCCCAAAGAAGCTCTCGCTCTGGCTGCTTCGATAGCAAGTTCCAGGAGGTTTCCGCTCTTGGCCTCGCAGGCGTTGGTGATCGCTGCAAGGGCGCTCTGGACCCGCTGCGGATCCCTGGTGGCGCGCAACTTCCCAAGCCTCTCGATCTGGGCTTCGCGGACGGCGGAGTTGTCGACTTCGAGGATTTCCATGGGGTCTTCCTTCTCGAGGCGGTACTTGTTGACTCCGACGATGGTGTCCTCTCCCGAATCAATGTGAGCCTGGCGGCGCGCCGAAGCTTCCTCGATGC
>CAZKAA010000172.1:0-2751 GCA_964550575.1 uncultured Candidatus Cloacimonadota bacterium | reverse complement strand
CGATCTCAGCTACGGTCAGAGCTTTCCCTGTCTCTTTATCAGTCCAAGACAGGTGCTTGCGTTCGACCCAGGCGATCAGAGGGGCGATCGGAGTCCAGGAAGGCACTTTGCCGGGGAGGGTGGGCAAATCGGGTTCCCTGAAGACTTTGCTTGCAAAGGATTGAGGGTGATAGCGAAAGGCTCATGTTTGACATTGGAGCCTACTCTGAGGATCATGGCATCAGGACTTGTCTCGACCAGATAGCCTGTATTGCCGTAGAAGTCGCCCTTATCGTAAATCTGCTGTGCCAGTATCTCCTTGCGTGACTCGGCATCGATCACCGAGCCGATCAGATGCAGACGGCTCTCCAGAGCAGAATAGATAGCTCTGTAGATCTCAATCATCAGCTCATCCGGAGATGTTACATCACGATCAGGCATCAGATAACTCCTACTCGGATAGCACGAGGCTGTCTGGGATTGAGTTCGTTCAAGCGATCCAGACCGGCAGGATTGAGATAGGCCTTCAGTATGGTCAGTGCTCTTAGTTCAAGGTTGGCTTTGAATGCGTCAATTTCGCTCCCTGTGAGCAGTTCGGTGGCAGACTGGTCTAATCCTACGGTCTTGACTATTCCCTCGCCCAGTGTCTTCAAATTGAGAAACTCACAAGTACTGTGCAGCATCAGGAAACAGAACCCAAAACGAAAAGAGATCAAAAAAGGCTCTTCCTCCGGCATGTCTTCCTGGATAGCCCGAATATAGTGTTCTGGTAAAACAACAGAACGAACCGTCTCCAGAATCAAAGTCCTATGCTCTTTGAAGATGCCGTTATCGCCCATCTCCTTGGGGAGGTTGAGTATAGCAAGCATGGCATCAATCTCGACCGGGATCGGTATCACTTGCCTTTCCTCATCAGTTCAGATAGTTCAACCGCCCTGCGGCCAACCTGCTTTGCCCACTTGGAGGCAAGCATACCATTGGCAGCCCGTTCCCAGTCCCCGGCAGCTATGAAAGCCAAGGTGTAATTGAAACTAAGCAAACCACCAATACCCAGGTAGCAGGGTTCCCGCAAAGGAGCGAAGCGGCTTTGTGGGATGCTTATGCACATGTTCAGCAGCACCGATTTGCGGACGTCATCCAAGGGATCGTATATCTCAGGAATCTCATCTAAAATCTGCTCCTCGCAGCTCTGGATATCATTCTCCAAGAGTACATAGGCTTCGGACTGGGAGATACCTCTATTATCTAGGTTGCGGCCATAACCGATTGTCAGCTTACCCGCTGTGCAGCGGTATGGCTTTAGCCTCAGACCCTCATGTCTGACTAACTGCGCCTTGATTCGGTTCAGCAATGCTTCGGTCATACTATCTCCTTGTTCCAGATGTGATCATTGATCCAGAGCCATGATAGCACTCCCCGTTATGCTGACAAATCAGGATGAGCAAGGATGAGACAGAAAAATGTTTGCATTGTGATTATTAAGGATTATACTAGTCTATATAATGTGGATAAACTGACTACAAAAACCCGTAAAATTGTCAGCATCCAAACTTCAAATGGGAAGAACGGTTTTGTTAAGTGAAGGGGAAAGTCATGGTTGTTGGATTGATCATATGCGAACCAATGTACTCACATATGATTATCTTAGGAAAAAGTAGAAAAAGGATACTGGAGGCAAAATGTCTTCAATAAGATCGAATTGGATCGCAGAATATATGAGTTTCGCGGTTGTTGTTTGTGTTTTCATTTTGTTATCAGTAGTCTTGTATGGAGAATCACTTCCATTCTCTGATACAATGGGCGTCTCTAAAAATGAAATCGTTGACTCGCTTCTTGCAGTTGACGAGTTGAGTGGGTCTATCTACTATCAAAATAACTACATTACGGTAGATACAAATTGGCAAGAAGGGGAGACGTATATTGGAGATTACTACGATTGGGGCTGGATGGTTCGTTTTGCCAGCATTGGGTATTTATCATTTGAACTACCCATGATTCCGGATGGCTATCATTTGCAATCTGCACTTATTATGATGTATATAGGTGGGATGAAAGGCAATTCTACAACCGATGTTTATCCGATATTTAATCTAGGGGAAACATCAGTTTTTCCAGAGGGGATATTGGAGCATATTGATTATGGTGATGCTTTTAATTCTATTGACGTGATCCCATCAACTGTATACTCTGTATTTACTTTTTTCGATCATGAGTCACTCATTCCACCATGTTGGGTGAGTTATAATGTAACCGATTGCCTTTTGCTGGACTTTACTGAGAACAGATCACTTACTCAATATAGGATATACCTAAATGGCTTCTCTGATTGGGATAACCGTGAAGATTACGTAGCAACATCTACTGGAAGTAGTACATATTTCCAGAATTCTGCTAAAATAGTTTACACCTTATCAGACGGCGTCTCTAACATTGATCCCACATTCCTGCAGCCCAATCTCTTTATATCATCTTATCCTAATCCATTTTCAGATAAAAGTTCAATAACAGTTAATGCATCTGAACCGGGCTTATATAAGCTCAATATCTATAACATCAAAGGCCAACTGATTCGAAGTTACGTAAATAGCTTAAAAGCATCAGGCGATCACACTTTCCAATGGGACGGCAGAGATGATACTGACAGACAGGTCAGCGGTGGTATCTATATTGCTGTGGTTGAATCAGGCAGAAATAAGGCAAGCAGTAAGATAATATACATGAAATAGTATCAAATGACTATAGGATGTCTTAAGGCCTTGTAAAATATGGGTT
>CAZKAA010000171.1:0-2754 GCA_964550575.1 uncultured Candidatus Cloacimonadota bacterium | reverse complement strand
AGATAATGAGCGGTGACTGGAGTTCAGACGTGTGCTCTTCCGATCTTTGATCTCCTAAAAAGCGAGCTCATTAAAACTCTTTTTATAGCATTGCTGAAATTCACCTTTATCGATCGCGATGGATGTTGAATCCGTATCTTTGCCATACATGACCGCGGGGATCATTCCTGCGGCCCGGAGGGCAGTGAGTTCGCTTTTCTTGGTGGTGTTTCTTTTCTTTGCTTCAAGAGTGAATATCATTTGATTCCTCCAATCTCAATTTCTATCTGTACTGTATACTGAGAGATTCTTCTATGTGTATTTTTTTTATCGCAATAGCGAGCATTTCCGCAATTGAGAGCTGGACAATTTTTGAACATTTTCCAGCTTCTTCCGAAAGTGGAATGGTGTTTGTAACGAAGAGCTTCTCGATCGGTGATTGATCGATGTTTTGCACGGCAGAGCCTGACAGGACACCATGAGTACAAGCGGCATAAATCCTTTTAACTTTGTTCTTCTCAAGTGCGCCGGCCACCTTGATTAAGCTCCCGCCTGTATCGATTATGTCGTCGAACAAGATTGCAGTCTTTCCTTCGACTTCGCCGATGATGTTTAGTAGTTCAGTTTGATCGTCGTTGCCGCTGCGTCTTTTATCTCCGATTGCCAACCCGCAGCTCAAGCGCTTCGCCAGAGCCCTTGCTCTGTTTGCGCCGCCAGAATCGGGGGATACTACGACCGGATCCTGGATATCCATGCTCTTAAGGAAGCGGGCAAAAGTGGGTATGGAAAAAAGGTGATCCACGGGTATGTTGAAGAATCCCTGTATCTGTTCTGCATGCAGGTCAACCGTGATAATCCTGTTTGCCCCCGCTACCGTCAGGAGATCGGCGACCAGCTTAGCGGTAATTGGCACTCTTGGCTGGTCCTTCTTATCGGATCTTGCGTAAGCGTAGTAAGGAATAACACAGGTGATTCGTTGCGCTGATGCTCTCTTAAGAGCATCTATCATGATTAGCAGATCCAGTAGATTGTCATTCACAGGACGGCAGGTCGGTTGCAGGATAAAAACATCTGCGCCGCGAACATTATCGTTGATCTTCACAAATGATTCGTCATTTGAGAATTTGAACAGATCGATATCTGCGAGTGGAACGCCCGCATAGCGAGCCACTTCCTCAGCCAAGCTACGATTGGCATTGCCAGTGATCAACTTTAGTTTCGAATACACCGTGATACTCTTTCCTTGATACGCTTCTTACTGTTTGTGTCCAATATCCCATATCTTTGAACAGCTTCTGGCAGAAAGTCATCGCTGCCTCATCGTCAAAGATCCCGAAACATGTTGAGCCGCTCCCGCTCATCATGGCGGGATTGGCGCCTTGCCGAGCAAGGAGATCTATAATATCTTCAACTGCGGGATATTCAGCTCTGATTCCAGTTTCCAAACGGTTATGGCAACAATGCCTCCACGCGTTGGCATCGAAGCTGTACTGTTCTTCTGGTTCAGGTAGCTGCACCAGGCTGTACGCCTTGGCGCTGGATATCTCTAAGTTGGGATTAACCAACAGAATATTATCGATCGTCATGTCAGGGAGGGGGGTTAGTATTTCTCCCCTTCCCGTAGCCCAGCATGCGCCGCCATATAAAAAATATGCTATGTCGCTACCGAAACTGGCTGCGATACTCAACTGCTGTCCCAGGTTCAGGTTCAAATTCCACAACTCATTAAGAGCGACAATCGTGCATGCGGCGTTGCTGCTGCCTCCACCTAAACCGGCTGCGATAGGTATGCGTTTAATCAACTCGATTTCTATCCCCATCTTAGGCTGATACTTAAGCTCAAGATGCTTGGCAACTTTGCAGATCAGGTTTGAATCAGAAACCAGTTCAGGTTGGTTTGACCACAATTTTATGCCCCTGTTTTTTGTCAAAGCATATTTGATTGTATCAGAAAGAGAGACACTGCAGAGCAGTGTCTCAATCTGATGATAGTTGTCCTGCCTCTTGGAGAGGACTTCAAGATGCAGGTTTATTTTTGCGTATGAAGCGAGAAGCATTTTTCTTTTGCTTTTTGGGCAGGTCTTCTCCGTAATAGTAATAGTAATAATAGTAGTAGTAATAATAGTTTTGCTTGCTATAGTACTTCTGGACGTAGATACCGTTTACAATTATGCCGTCAATCTTGGCTTCAATGTTTTCCATCAGTTCTTTGGTACGCTTGACAATTCCCTTCTCGGTGTAACCGCACCGTACAACAATAAGCGTCAGATCGACTTTTTTGGTCAGGATAAGAGCATCTGTGACGGCAATGATGGGAGGTGTGTCGAAGAGGATGTAATCGTATCTGGCCTTAACTTCTTCGATCAGCTTGTCAGTCCTGGTGGATGAGATCAATTCCGATGGATTGGGTGGCACAAAGCCGCTCGTGATCACATCCAAATTGGGGATTCCCGAAGCTTTGGTGACTTGTTCAAGCTTTACGTCTGGATCGATCAAATAATCGCTTAAGCCGTTTTCTTTTTCGATTCCGAATTTATTATGGATCATGGGGCGTCGCATATCCATATCCACGAGCAGGACTTTGCTGTTCATCTGCGATAAAGTTATAGCCAAATTTACCACAGTAGTCGATTTACCTTCTTTTGGTCCTGAAGATGTGACAAGCAGGGTGGTATTTCCCGAGGGCTTTTTTGCCAACACATTAGTACGCATGGTCGTGTAAGATTCGGCACTCGGAGTTGTGGGCGCGTAGTGAGAAACCCATTGCGTCATCCC
>CAZKAA010000170.1:0-2765 GCA_964550575.1 uncultured Candidatus Cloacimonadota bacterium | reverse complement strand
AGGACGAATATCCGCCGTCAAAGGTGATGTTGCCGTTGTTGTTGATCCAGCAGTAATTGTAATCTGCTCCGTAAAGAGAGAATGTGAAAGGAAGTGTGAGTTGGCTGGTATAGCCGTCATCATTGGGTGCCATTGCCAGTGTGAAAGTGCCGTCCAGCGGTACTAGCAATTCGCAAATGTCTTTGTCGGTGTTCATGATGGAAAATGAGCTTGAAGTTTGCCCTGGTTTTACGATTTGTTCAGGGGTGTAAGACTGGGCTTTTTTCCAAGCCTCGTACTCGGTTGAATATGGGTCAACCCCTGCGCTCAGAACACTAAGCCACGCTCCGGCAAGGATCAACGCAATAACAATAACCACTATTTTCTTCATGGTTCCTCCTTGATATCTATGATAGTACTCAAATTACTTGCTTCTATCAGTATTGTCAAGAAAAAAAGTCAATAAATGGAGAGAGCTTTGACCAAAAATGTGTCTTTTTCTCTGAATATTGTTGCGTGATTTTGGCTTCATGCTTATGCTTCCATGGGTTTATGCGGTTGAGAGAGGTGTTTATTTTCATCCACATAGTAGTTTCCTGCCGCTTGGCGAACGCACTGCCAATAATACAACGAAAAACGCCCTGATCCGTATTGGATCAAGGCGTTAATCCTTTTCGACCCTGAGTCTATACTAGTTTATTACTTGACGATGACCATTTTCTTGGTCTGGTTGACTGAGGGAGTCGCGAGCTTATAGAAGTAAACTCCGCTTCCGCAGCTGTTGCCCTTGCTGTCCCTTCCGTTCCACTGGATTGTGTGGGTACCGGGAGTAACATCATAGGATTTCACAACCTGGCCAAGGATGTTGTAGATCGTTATGGTTCCAGTCTCGTCAGCTTTGATGTCAACTTCAATACTGGTGCTGCTGCTGGCTTTGAAGGGATTGGGATAAGCGCTCTTCAGGTGGCTGACAGTGGGATAAACCGGAGGTACTTCACCTTCGACGATCACGCTGACAGGACCATGGAACTGGCTTGTGCCCATATCCACGCTCTCCAACCAGTAATAGTAGGTGTGGTCGATCTCGACTTCATTGTCAACGAGAGTATAAGTCTGCGTTGTGCTGGTGTTGGTGGCCGGGATCATGGTCGGAGTGATCAGAACTGACTGGGCTTGATTACTGCTTTCGCTGCGATAAACCCTGTAACCCAACATTAACTGCTCTGACTGGCTAACCCAGGTCAAACTCACAAATTTCTGCGCGGTAAGCGTAGCAGTGAAACTTGTCAACTCAACGGGGGTCCAAGTGGATTCTCTGACCGCGAAGAAAGAGAAGCCGACGTTGGCAGTGGTGGCATTGAAAGTGATGCTTTCAGGAAGCCAGTTGTAATAAGTTACAGGCGGACCCACTTTGGTGCAGCTGTAGGTTCCTGAGGCAAAACCAATAAACGTGTGGGGCGTCTGAAAGAATGTGGGGAATGAATTCCATAATATGTCAGCATTGATGTCCGGACCGGGAAATGGAGACGCGTTGACATCGAATGCCCTAATAGTCAAATTGCCGGCATTCGCTCCCACGATCATCAGGGTCAAAAAGATCAGGACTGCCACGAATTTTCTCATGGGATCCTCCTTTTCTATATTTCTTGGCTTCACTATGAAGAATAGCGAATTCTTGTCAAGAAGTATTTTGGCGAGTTTGTTTTTAACTGTGGAGATAATTCCCCCACACCAAGCTCCCCCTATGGCGTATCGCACTGTTATGATACTATTTGCGCCAAATCAAATGAATGTGTGAATAAATTTTCTCAGGCAAAATCCAATTTATATTATTGTTTTTGGCAGGCTGAGCAACTGCAGGGGGAAAATTTCCCTTGACTCCACATGCGCAAATGAAGAAATGTATGGCATCAGACTATCTACCTATGGAGACCATAATATGAAGACCCCAAAGCTGATCGCTCTTGCAACTCTGCTGCTTCTGACCGCTTGCGCAAGCATGCAGCAGCAACCCCAGACGACCATCGTGCAGTCGAATCAGGAAGCGGTTGATCCCGGCATATTCATGCCCAGAGTGTTGAAAAAAATCGTCGCGGTGGCAAGATTTACCAACGATACCCGTCTGGCCAGCAGTTTCCTGACTGAAGGACCTGGTTCCGCGGAGAAGCTCTCGCGGGCCGCAACTGATATCCTGACCGCCAAGCTTGCCCAAACGGGACACTTTGTCGTTATTGAAAGATATGACAGCCTGGCCATCAGCAACGAACAGCGAGTCGCCAATATCGCCGAACTTAAAATACCTGCGGATTATCTGATTATTGGCTCAATAGCCGAGTTTGGCAGAAACGCCACAGGAAATGTGGGCTTGATCGACAGGACCAAGAAACAGACAGCCTATGCCAAAGTGGCTTTGCGCATAGTCGACACAAAAACCGGCGTTGTAATCCACGGTGAAGAAGGTACTGGCGAAGCCATGACTGAAAGCGAGACAGTGCTGGGCATGGGTTCCCAGGCCGGATACGACGATACACTGACTGACAAGGCTATGGACGCAGCAATTGGCTCTGTGATCAACGGACTTATCTCCCAGCTCGATCAAACACCTTGGAAATCACATATTTTAAGCATTGACGGCGAGAAAGTCTTTATTGCCGGTGGCGCGATCCAGGGCATCAAACCGTTCGATGTGTTTTACGTGTACACCCGCGGCGAAACGGTCATCAATCCTCAAACCAACGTCCCCATAGAGCTTCCTGGCAAACTGGCTGCGAAGATAATGATCAAAG
>CAZKAA010000169.1:0-2875 GCA_964550575.1 uncultured Candidatus Cloacimonadota bacterium | reverse complement strand
TAGCTCTCTTTTTATCCGCCAAGATCCTGCGCGACATGGTCGGCAAGCTTTGCTTGTTTGAAACCGAACCGGAATACATTCGGGACGTCGACCTCGATCCTGACCTCGAGGAGAAGGAACGCATCCTCTCTCAGAGCGTGAAGGATATCGAACTCACTGTCCGCGCGGCGAACTGCCTTGCCGCGGCAAAGATCGAAACCATCGGCGAACTTGTTTCCAAATCAGAGGCTGAGATGCTGAAGTTCCGTAATTTCGGCAAGAAGTCGCTGGAAGAGATAGTACAGAAACTAAAAAAATACGATCTGGAACTCGGCATGGACGTGGACGGCATCTACAGCAAGATCCGTGAAGCAAAAAGCCGCGGTATCAGATCAGAAGAATCACCCACTGTCACTGAAGAACCGGCGGAAGAGGTTAGTACTCCCCGCAAGCCGGTACCCCCATCCAAAAAGAAGGTAAAAAATGCGACATAGAGTTGAAGGAAGAAAGTTCGGGCGCGAAACAGACGCCCGCCGCTTGATGATCTGCAACCTAGTGAAATCCATGATTGACCATGGCCAGATCACCACCACCCTTGCCAAGGCCAAGGAACTGAGGGGCTACGTTGAGCGCGTTGTAACCTACGGTAAGAACGATACCGTGCATTCACGTCGGCTGGCCTACAGCGTGTTGGGCGATAGGTCTCTGGTGAAAAAACTCTTCACCGAGATTGCTCCCGCTTTCGAAGGCAGAAACGGCGGCTACACCAGAGTGATAAAATCCGGTTTCCGCAAAGGCGATTCTGCTCCAATGGCGATCATCCAGTTCGTGGAAGAATCCACCATCAAGCCAAAGAAAGACCATATCAAAGCAAAAGACCTGAACAAATAATCAGCGTTTGCTGATACCATTACCAAAGGATCGGCCCCAGCAGCCGGTCCTTTTTTTTATCAACTTGCAGCGCTAATAAAGCGAACCAGTCTGAGCTAAAGAGGCGCAAGTGATGTGTTGTTTGAAACTTCCCAGGACATGAGCACAAGTGGCCATCAGCTTTATGGTTGGAGTCTTGAGAGCCCGATAAGCAAGCGTAGAAAACCATTATAAAGAAAGGCTCTCTTTCAAACTAAGCGGGTAGATAAGGACACATAACAGCATCACTGTTTTGATTTGTGTCTCCTTCTTAGCTCTTATTTGATTCCTTGGTCTCACCAAGGATAGAAACAGGAGCCATATAGGATAACAATGAGTATACACTATATGAGATAATATTGGCTATTTCAACTACATTCGATCAACTTGCCCACTCGATTTGAAAGAGAACCTAAAGAAACACCCTCATGGTGAGGGTGTCCAATGAAAGGTATCTGGGAATGCCTTTTATTTGCTAAGCTGCAAGTATTTATGTTTGTCTGCGGGGATTTCCTCCAGCCTGTCTGTTCCCGCTTCAGGATGATACTTGCCATAAGGAAGCCCTGATCTGAAAGCAAGAATGTTCGCTTCCCGGGCGTGGGGGAAGTAGTCCTCGACAACCGTTTTGATTGCCGATTCAAGGACTGCCAGCAGAAACTTCTCGTTATCGGATCCCAAACTGACTTGCGAAGTGACCCGGTAATCCCAGATCCTGTCGCCAGTTGTTGTATTGAACAGCTCGAACCTTGCTTGTATTGTGAGTGTCCCGGATGTCAGGAACCAGGACTTGTCCCATTTTTCGATCGTTGATTGCAATACCGCATCTGCTCCAAAGTGGTCTTTTAGATTAGTGAAGATTGCGGGGTACTCGCTTGCCAGATTATAGCTGACGTTGCCGCTTTCGTAAAGGCCTTCCTCGCGCAGAATCCTGAAAACGGATTCGACAGGTAGCACATAATATCCCTTCAATCCAATCGCTTCTGAGAGCGAACAGGAGAAATACTCACGGGCATCCACGGCAGTCGTGTTGTTTACGGGAGGCCAAATCAGGATTGAGACCGGAGGATCGATGTACATTTGAGGATAAGCTTCCTCCAAAGTGGGACGCTTCCAGGTCGCGCACGCGGTTAATGCCATAACTGCTATGACCAGAATCAATAGTATAAGTCTGCGCATCAGAGCTAACCTCATTGCCTCAGGGAGAATCGTGCGAGCAGAAAGTCCATGAACTTGGCCGATTCAGGCCACTGCTCGCGCTCTTTGATCAGGAAGTCCCTTGCTCCGTAACTATCGCCTTCAGTTAGCAACAGCATGGCGTAATCTGCATAAAGTCCCGGAGGAACGGGCATGCCCCTGGTCCGTGATATGGCAAACACTTGCTCTAAGCTTCGCTTGTATGTTTCTGCCGTTTCAGGCCGCTTTACCGCATCGTAATAACGTTGAGACGTATCTCCATAATACAGCTGATAGGCATTTTGCGAGCAGGCAGTGGAGAACAGGACTGCCACTAAGAATAAGAACGCAATCAGGGCACGGTTATTTCGGTGGTGCATTTTTCCGTTATCTCAATGCTCTCGGATAGCAAGATCCGATTCGGGGAGCGGATTTCAAGCAAATGGCTTCCAGTTTTCAACCGCACTGTGTTTGAGTCGTCTTCAGGATCCACGCCGATCAGGTTGCCATCAACGTATGCCGCTCTGTCATACATGCTTCCAGACAGCCTGAGATATCCGTGGCTGCTGGTGCCAGTGGTTTGTATGTTGCTGGCGCAACCAGCCAGAAACAGCAGGATAGCTAAAGCTATAATAATTGTTTTACGCATTGTGACCTACCTGTCGCTTACATAGTATTGGCCGAGATCGGTGCTCGATATGCTTCCTTCCAGGATCGCGCCCACGGAGAGTTCCGTTAGCTCGCTGCCCGGTATAAGCTCTTTGATCATTATCTTCGCAGCCAGTTTGCCAGGAAGCTCTATGGGGACGTTGGT
>CAZKAA010000168.1:0-2890 GCA_964550575.1 uncultured Candidatus Cloacimonadota bacterium | reverse complement strand
CTCCGAAATAACAACTTTGAGCGTTCGAGAAGCATACAGCTTTTTTTCCGGTGTTACACTCAGCGGAAACCAGGCAATCATTGCCTCCGAGATCCTCAAAGAAATAAAGAACCGACTCGGTTTCCTGCAAAGCGTGGGATTGCATTACCTGAATCTGGATCGCCGCTCGCCCTCATTATCCGGGGGCGAGAGCCAGCGAATCAGGCTTGCCAGCCAGATTGGCAGCCAACTCGTCGGCGTGATGTACATCCTGGATGAACCCAGCATCGGACTGCATCAACGGGACAATACAAAACTGGTGCAGATGCTATGCCAGCTTAGAGATTTGGGTAACACCGTGATCGTGGTTGAACACGACGAAGATACGATCCGAAGCGCGGATATGGTAGTCGATTTTGGTCCCCGCGCAGGAATTTACGGCGGAGAAATTGTTGCTCAGGGCGATGTTCCCCATCTAATCCGTAACATGAGTTCGCTGACGGGAGACTATCTGGCGGAACGGAAGACAATCCCGGTACCCGACAGCCGCGTTAAAGCTGACGAAAGGTCAATTTCGATACGCGGAGCCAGGCATAACAACCTGAAGGACATCGACGTTGACATCCCGGTCGCTCTCTTTGTCTGCGTCACCGGCGTTTCCGGCAGCGGCAAGAGTTCTCTCATCAATCAAACCTTGAATCCCTATCTGCATAATACGTTTTTTAAAACCACGCAGCGTGTCGGCAAGGTGGCCTCCATTAACGGACTGGAGCATATCGACAAAGTGATCTGCATCGACCAGCAACCGATCGGCAGGACTCCGCGCTCAAATCCCTGTACGTATGTAAAGCTATTTGACCCGATCCGAAACCTATTCAGCGAATTGCCCGCATCCAAGATGAGAGGGTATAAATCCGGCCGCTTCTCATTTAACGTCAAGGGCGGGCGCTGCGAGGCTTGCGAAGGCGCAGGAGTCAAGCAGATCGAGATGCACTTCATGGCCGATCTTTTTGTCACCTGCGAAGTATGCAAGGGTAAGCGCTACAATCAGGAGACACTGTCCATCCGCTATAAGGGCAAAAACATAGCGGAAGTGCTCGATATGGATGTACAGGAAGCTTATGACTTTTTCGAAAACATCCCCTCCATCCGCCAAAAACTTGCCACCCTGAAGGAAGTTGGTTTGGACTATATCAAGCTTGGCCAATCCTCAACCACTCTCTCCGGAGGCGAAGCTCAGCGCATCAAGCTCTCCCGCGAACTAAGTAAAGTCAGCACCGGCAAAACGCTTTATCTGCTGGACGAACCAACCACGGGATTGCATTTTGATGACATCAACAAGCTGCTGCAGGTTTTGAACAAACTTGTCCGCCTGGGGAACACGGTCGTGGTGATCGAACACAATCTCGACGTTATCAAGTCTGCCGATTGGATTATTGATCTGGGCCCGGAAGGAGGCGATGAAGGGGGATACATAGTCGCGCAAGGGACTCCCGAAGATATTATCAATTGCCCGGAATCGCATACCGGCAAGTTTCTCAAGCACCATCTCAACCGGAATACTTCCATAACCTCTGCGAAGACTCCCGTAGTCAAAGCAAAACCCGCTGCTGGTAAACGAAAAACCAAATAGTGGCGCACTGGAACTATTGATGCCCGAGTATCGCTTCGTCTATCAACCGCCCACAGGCGGACGCCATGAGGTGGGGGTGGCGGGCGATTTCTCCGATTGGGCAATCCTGGAATTGATGGATCTGGGTGGCATGTATGTTCTTCCTTTGCATCTTGAGCAGGGGATATACCGTTACAAGTTCATTGTTGACGGCGAGTGGATGCGAGATCCCGCCAATCCCGCCCTTGAAGCAGACCCTTTTGGCGGCGTCAATTCTGTTTTACACATAGGGCGTGAGCAGGCAGCCCGGCTGAATTGGAAGCAAATCGCACAAGACCCGTCCATCCTCAATCAAAGGATGGGGCATTATTTCAACGTGATTCGCGCCCCGGGAGGCAACTATGAGCTTCGCTTCAATTGGTTTCCGTGTCTGGACGGCGTATTGTCTGCCCTGATCGATGACAAAGAAATATGTTTGATCCGGGTTGGAGCCCATGGCATAAAAGATGTGTATCACTGCATGTTTTCCTCCGAAGCGGCCAATGCCCGCATCATGATAAAAATCCGCGCAGAGGATGAAGATCACTCGCTTGGAGCGGACGGCTTCGGATTTGGCAATACGGCGAACAGGCCGTGGGTGGTTGACCTGCATGAGTTACCTGTATTCAGTGTCCCCGATTGGGTGGGCAAAGGCGTTGTTTACCAGATCTTCCCGGATCGTTTTTGCAACGGCGATCCCGCGCTAAATCCAGATTTCAGCGAATGGTATTACGCGGACAGCAGAACTCCCCCGCAAAAAGGTGAGTATCTCGCCCCGCATGCTGAGTACTTTCATCTGGAGCCCAATTGGAATGACAGCAGCGGTTTGCGCCAAAGTCCCTGGCAACCTGATGGGAAACCGGACTGGTGGTCCTTTTACGGCGGGGACCTGCCGGGAGTTATCAGTAAGCTCGATTATCTGTCAAACCTGGGCGTAACGATCCTGTACTTCAATCCCCTTTGGCAGGCAAAATCCAATCACAAGTACGATGCTGCTTTTTTTGACCGCATCGATCCCCATTTCGGAACGCTGGATGAGATGCGTGCGCTGGTGTCAAGAGCTCATGATTTGCGCATGAAGATCATAGTCGATGTGGCCTTTAACCATACAGGTGAAGCATTCTGGGCGTTTCGGGATTGCGTGCTCAAGGGCCCGGAGTCAGAATATTGGAACTGGTATGACTGGAACCGCTGGCCACTGCCAAACCCGCTGCCGCCGGATTTCCAACCCAAGCAGTATTATCAGTGTTGGTGGGGAAT
>CAZKAA010000167.1:0-2921 GCA_964550575.1 uncultured Candidatus Cloacimonadota bacterium | reverse complement strand
CGGATTCCAGATTCATCCCGGTAGTCTTTATGACCTCCGTGTCAGGGGGGACGTCCGTTTGCCCGGCGATGATCCTTTCCGCGAGGTTTTTCGCGAGCTCAAGACGCTTGCGCGCTGAGATCTCTTTGGCTATGGTCTCCCGGACATCCGAGAGCTTGGTTATCACGTTAAGCCGGTTTTCCTGCACGCCGATCACCAGCCAGGACTGCTCGCAACGGGAATAGACTGGCGCGAACAATGCTCCCGGCTTGGCAGGGCGAACCAGTTCAAGGATCGAGTCTCTCAAACCGGCATCTTGGATCCACTCGTCACTGGGGGCGAGTTTACCTGAGCGTTGGATGCTGTAGTCAAGTTCCTCCGCGGCATCCTGGAGACCGATCGTTTGGGCAAGTTTCAGCGCGGTATCGGCTCTGGGTTTATCCAAAGCGATGCTGGTTTCGGAAGGCAAATAAGGGATCCTCAAAGTATTGAAGCTGCACATGCTCTTTGTGCGCTCTTCCAGTTGGTAAATGATACTGCCTTCGTTATCGGGCAAGGGTTTGGAGAACATGCCCGGTTCCAGTGAGCTTAAGAGGGCGTAGGTTTCGGGGTCAAGATCAAGATTGCGCACGAATCCCGAGTTCTTTGTAATGACAGTGGAGAACTCAGGCCGCTTGCTCAGGTCAGCCCAACTCATTCCTCCGTTGAGGGAGAGATAGAGTGAGTCCGCCAATGCCTGGCCAGCCTTGATATCGGTTTTGGAGGGCGTGACCTTGATGGGTATCCACGCCAGCGAATACCAGGGGTCGGACTTGAAGCGTTCCGGGTTTGCCTGATAGAAAGCCAGAATCTCTTCCTCGCTCACGATCGGGTTGATCGTTTTTGAATCGATCAAGGTCCATTCGATGTCTGCCTTGCTGCGCAGGATCTTTTCCACAAGCGACCGCTCCGCTCCAGTCAGCAGCTCTCCCGCAAGAAGATGCTGCTGCAGTTTCATGATGGGAATCTTGTATTCCTGATAATCCAGACGCAGCGGCTGAAGATTCTCCGGAGAGTCATAGAGCAGGGACTGCAAGTAGATGTTGGGGTCGAAAACACCTTTGGTCATAAACTTGGGGGATTCCTTGATATAATCCGGAATATTGGCTTTGAGGGTGTCGATCGTTTCCTGGGGCGTGACCTCTATGCCATACTTCCTGAAATAGTTCGTAAGAATCACATGCTTGGCGGCATGAGTCCAGGTTTGGCGCTTTATCTGCTCATTTTCATCCTTGTCCGGTACGCGGTTGTTCAGGACCTGGAAATTGTTGTAATGCGCCCGGTAGGAGTCCATGAACGCTCCGTAGGTGATCTCGGTGCCGTTGATCCTTCCGGCGAGATTTGGCTTGCTGACAACGCAGCCGGCGACTGCCAGCGCGATTATCAGGACGATCAGGCAAAACAACGGGTGTTTCATAGTTTCTCCTGCAGTTCCTTCAGTTTGTTCCATGCTTCGATGGGTGTGATTTTATCCAGATCGAGGTCTTTAATCTCATTGATCACCGGGTCAAGGGCTTCCGCGCGATCCGCCAGAACCTCGAACAGCTCTAGCTGAGGCGAATTCTGGTTCAGCTTTCTCCTGATGGAAGCGGTCAGACCCTGCGGGCTGATTTCGTGTTCTTCCAGGTTTTTCAGGATTTCCCTCGCCCGTCTGATCACGCGGTCCGGAATTCCCGCCAGGCGCGCGACCTGGATGCCATAGCTTTGATCCGCGCCGCCGCGCTCGATCTTGCGCAAAAAGATCATCTGATCGTTGAATTCCTTGACCAGAACGTTGTAGTTCCTGATGTCCGGGTAGATGTTCTCAAGCTCGGTTAGTTCATGGTAGTGCGTGGCAAAAAGGGTCAATGTGCCTTTGTATTTCTGGATGTATTCGATTATCGCCCATGCCAGGCTGAGCCCGTCGAAGGTCGAGGTTCCCCGCCCGATCTCATCCAGCAGGATCAGCGAGTTCTTCGTGGCTGAATGTAGGATGTTCGCGGTTTCAATCATTTCAACCAGAAACGTGCTTTGGCCTTGGGCAAGGTTGTCGGAAGCGCCGACGCGGGTGAACACGCGGTCAAAAACCGGCATGATGACTCTTTGCGCGGGAACGAAGCTGCCAATTTGGGCCATAATCGCTAGAATGCCAATCTGACGCAGATAAGTGGATTTTCCCGCCATGTTGGGTCCGGTGATTATAGCGATCGAGGTGTCTGGATAGTCGAGCAGCGTATCATTGGGGATAAATTCGCTGTCCTCGACAAGTTTTTCGATCACTGGATGCCTGCCGGCGACAATAGTCAATGAGCGGTCGGAGGAGAATTCCGGACAGCAGTAGTTGTTTCTCCAGGCAAGCCAGGCGAGGTTGCTTTGCGCGTCAATCAGCGCTATGGTCGAAGCAAGTGACTGCAAGCCGGCAAGGTCTTCTGCAAGCTTTTGCTTCAGATCCTTGAACAGCTCGTATTCAAGGTTTTTGATCTTTTCCTCGGAACTCAGGACCTTGGCCTCAAACTCCTTCAATCTGGGTGAGATGTAGCGCTCAGAATTGACCAGAGTCTGTTTGGCGGCGTAGTAATCCGGGACTTTACCCTTCTGCGACGCGCTTACTTCGATGTAGTAGCCGAAAACCCTATTATATCCTATCTTAAGGGTGGAGATGCCTGTCTTTTGCCGTTCATCTTCCTCCAAGCGCGCTATCCACGATTTTCCATCGTGGATAAGCTCCAATAGTTCATCCAACCCTGAGTCGTAACCCTGGTTGAAGATTCCGCCTTCGGTGATGGTCAGCGGCGGCTTGGGCCTGACAGCAAGTTCAATCAGTTCGCAGAGATTGTCATAGACACCAAGACCCGAGGCAAGATCATCCAGCAGCGGCTAGATCGGAAGAGCACACGTCTGAACTCCAGTCACCGCTCATTATC
>CAZKAA010000166.1:0-2929 GCA_964550575.1 uncultured Candidatus Cloacimonadota bacterium | reverse complement strand
ATCTCCGCTTTTCTCATTCAATCTCTGCTTTTCTCTGTGTTAAAGTCCCTTCTCCACGCCCTCCGTGTTTCCCCCCCAACCTGTATCCGGGACTGAAGTCCGGACACCCAACAGGCTGAAGCCTATGCCACAAGAACTTCCAGCCCTCTTTCTGGCCCGGCCGCGCCGCGGTATCCTCCCGGCAGCCTCTCTCTGCGCGACCGCGTACCAACCGGGAGGCCACAACCTGTCCTTCCTCCCAAAAAAAAGGCCGCCCCATCCGGACGGCCTCAAGGGTCGTTTTTAGCTGTCAGGAGCTCAGAAGCGGTAGCCGATGCCGAGGTTGGCGGCGATCACGGAGGAGTTGTATTTCCCCGTCATGTTGGTCGGGGTGGCGACGGTCACTTCGCGTTCCGGGAAGAGGATGTACTGGCCGTTGAGGTCCAGGGTCCAATTGCCAAAGCTGCGTCCGAAGCCGAGGTTGGCGCTCATCTTGTCGCTGATGTCGGAGAGCGTCGGGGTCTGCGTTTCCTCTTCGATCGGGGTCTGGTCATAATAGAATCCCGCGCGCAGGGCGTTGCATTTCAGCTTGTATTCCGCGCCGAGGCTGACCCGGCTGGTGTTTTTCCAGTTGAAGGTCAGATCGGTGGACTCGAGCGTGTTCTGCATCGTGGGGTGTCCCGCCAGGATCACGACCGGCTCGTCGAAGTTGACGGTCACGGCGTCGAGGCGTTCCCACATCGTGTAGGCGTAGTCGAGGTTGAGGGTCAGGTTGGGCATGACTTTGTAGGAGGCTCCGAGGCCGAGTTCGCCGGGGAGTTTGAGGTTGGCTTCGATGTCTTCCTTGCCGCCGTAGGTTTGCGGGGTGAGGAAAGCGGGGTTGCTGCCGCCCCAGACGGTGAAGTTGGCATAGTTGTTGAGCCAGAGGAGCACTTCCGCCTCGCCTTCCATGGGGATGTTTGAGGGGAAGCGTCCGTTGAAGCCGAGCGACAGGCAGGGAGTCGGTTTGTAGAGGATGCCCGCGTTTCCGCTCATGCCGATGCCCACCCCGCTCATCTCAAAGGTGGTGGGCGCGAAATACGAACTGGTGGGGCTGGGTTTGATCTGTTGCATGTCGATCGAGCCGTACATCACGCTGATGCCCAGCCCGAAGGAGAGGTTGTCGGCGATCTTGTAGGCAAGGCTGGGATGAATGTCGATCACGGAAACCGCGGAACTCATTTCCTGTTCCGGAAATCCAGCGGGCCAGTCCAGGGTCGCGCCCGCGGGGATGCCGGGCATCACGCTCGGAAGGTCATAGGCGTCCCAGGTCGAGCCAAGCCCGAAGGGGACATACACGCCGAGGCCAAACACGGCTTTGGGGTTGTCGGCATAGACGCCGAAGAGGCTGGGGAAGGCGCGCGCTTTGTTTTCCGCGCTGTATTCCCCGAGGGTGAATCCGGGCAGGGGGGCGGTGTTTTCCCATCTCGTGTCCGGGATGATCAGCGAGCCGCCGAGGGAAATCTCGCTTTGGTTCAAGAAAGCAAGGCCGGCGGGATTCCAATACATCGCCGTGCCGTCATCCGCCATGCCGCGGAACGCTCCGCCCATGGCAATCGCCCGGGACCCAATCCCCGAAAGGGCAAAGCCGCCGGCAAAGAGGCTGGCGCTGCCGCAAAGCAGCAGGAGGGCCAAAATCGCAAAACGGGTTCTTTTCATGTTAAGCTCCTTAATGATAACTCATTGTGGAATAGTGAATAGAGATCGCCACGCAGTTTGAACGAAGTTCCGGAATCAGTCAAGGAAAAAATTCTGATTCAAGATTTTAGCGATTAAGCAAGCGGTCACCCAACACGCTGAACCCTATGCCACAATGAGCCTATGCCACAAACACCACCCGGTCCCGAGCACATGTCATTCCCGCCTTTCGGGGTCCCCACGCAATCGCCTGCGATTGGGTGGGGTGAATTGAGTGGGAATCCAGTCTTTTACCTGAACATCCGATCCCGAAACACTCACACCCGGCCAAGCCTGGTGTCCATCCATACTTTTAAAGACTGGATCCCGGGTAACCTGCGGTTCCCGGGATGACAACGCCTTATAATCTGATGTGAATAGTGTTATCCTCCCTCTGTGCCTCTATGTATCCCATCTCCGCACCGTTGTCATTCCCGGCTTTCGGGGTCCTCGCGCAATCGCTTGCGATTGGGTGGGGTGAATTGAGCGGGAATCCAGTCTTTTACCTGAACATCCGATCCCGAACCACTCACACCCGGCCAAGCCTGTTGTCCGTCCGAAGCCTTAAAGACTGGATCCCGGGTAACCTGCGGTTCCCGGGATGACATCGCGCGGGGCTGGGAGGCTGACGCGCCTCTCACACCCGACCCCGTCCTATTTGAGCAGCACCAGTTTCCTGCTTATGCGCGCGTCCCGGGTTTTGAGTTCGCAGAGATAGATGCCCGCGGGCAGTTCCCGGCTGTCCAGGGTGATAAGTTGTTCCCCGGATGAAAGTTGATGCCTGGCAACGCATTGCCCGCGCAGATTGACGATCCGGAGGGTTCCGCCCCCGGCAAGACCGGCTTTGAGCGTGGCTGTCTCCCCCCTGCGCAAAGGATTGGGATAGGCGGAAAGCGTGATCGCAGGGGCGGGGGGAGCCTGGGGGTCATCGACAGGCGAACCGGAGCCAAGCTTGGCGACATAGATATCTTCAGACCCGCTGCCGGTGAGCGTGATCGCCCCGAAATCCCCATAATGGAAAAACCATCCTGTCAGCCAGGCGTTGCCCCCTCCGTCCACCGCGATGCCGGTGCCGCTGTCATAGTTTATCCCTCCCGCCCGGACCGCCCACAGCCAGTTGCCGTTGGAGTCCAGCTTGGCGGCGAAGATCTCGCGGGAACCGCTGGCGTTGAGCGTGACCGCGCCGAACGCGGCGGAACCATAAAAGTATCCCGTCAGATATGAATTGCCCTCC
>CAZKAA010000165.1:0-3028 GCA_964550575.1 uncultured Candidatus Cloacimonadota bacterium | reverse complement strand
TAACACAAACTCATAATGTCAGACCTGTTCAACAGTTTGTCGCGCTTCCCTCAGCTACAATGTATCAAGCATAATTTCAAATAGTGTCACCGTTTTTTCAAATTGGGGCTTCCTGGGTGAGTGAGTATCACCGTTTTTCAAATGGAGTATCACGCTTTTTTCAAATGATTTGTTTCATCGTTTTTTCAAATGCCAAGACTACTCTTGCAGAATAAGCGTTTCCTATGGTGTCAAATACTCTAACTACATAGATCCCTGAGCCGATTTTGTTTCCATAGCTATCAAACCCATCCCAGCGGATTTGTTTCCCATGCAGATTCTTCCGGCGATAAACTAATTGTCCTTTTATGTTAAACACTTCCATTGATTTTAACTGAATAGACTTATCTGTGCTGACTATACGGACGTTCACTCCATCTCGAAAGGGGTTGGGATAGCAATTGATCATCACTCTTGCAGGCTGGATATACTCATCTGAATTGCTTACATAGGACTCGGATAGGATTGTTGCATAGGCTAGGCATGGAGGGTTAATTGTCGGATAGGCATAAACGAAGAAATCTGGAGAACCGTCGTTATTCATGTCTCCCAAAGAATAACAATATCCATAGCTTGGTCTCGGCTGGGGTGATGGATCGGAATAATCATAGACCAGGTCGAGTATAGGAGATGTTTGTTTGTAAACAAGATACGAGCTTTCAAAGGGATCATTTGGCATCGCATGGTGCAGCTTCAACCAGAAATCTGAATATTGATTGTTATCCATATTGATATAGGTGTGGACGACAGCATTAAATATATCCGGCAGATAATAGTCGACTGTAGCCAGCGTAGTAAGATCACTCTGGCCATAGATTATCTTTATCCATGACTGACCAATCTGCGGTCCACCAGAGATTATAATATCATCAAATCCATCTCCATTAAGGTCGCCATTTGCGATCACTCCAGATACGTACAAGTCAGGAGCTGACCCCAGGAAATATTCATAAATTGGAATATTTGTTAGCGTGTCTCCACCCGGATAGACTTTAATATGATAATGACTAGGACCATATAACTCTCCAGGATTCACCGGGACGCGATTCGTAAGAACAATATCGTCATATCCATCTCCGTTGAAATCTCCAGTTTTCATATCAGCTCCCAGATACTCATCTTGCACACTGCCTCTGATATGCAATGCCGGCGTTGTGCTGAAAGGGTCTCCACCCAAAAAGACATAGACATTGCCCCAGTTTTCATACTGAGGGCCAGGAGCATAGACCAGTAGATCGTTTACGCCATCTCCGTTAAGATCGCAATCTGTGATCATATCTTCGCCAAAAAAGAGATCCCAATCATGGGTATAACCGAGCCCCACGCCACTGATAAAGACGTCTGGAGAGGTAAATGGAGGGTTCCCCCCGTAATAGATTAGAATACCTCCGCTAAGACCGTCGCCATAATAGCGCACTCCCACTGCCAAGTCGCTGATGCTATCGCCATTAAGGTCTCCTGAATATGCAAGACTATACCCAAAACCGCCTGAGTTTGGTAAGGGAGTAGACAGTATCTGATCAGGGATCGCATTACTATCAGGTATGTTATAATAGATATACACAGGGGAATTCGAATAATGAAGTTCGTCAATGCAACTGAACACCAAATCGGGCCTACCATCTCCACTGATGTCTCCCCCAGTCTCTACGTGGAATGAAAAATGATCCCCTGCAGGGATATTGAATCTGACGATTTCCTGTAAGGCTGCCTGAGCATAACACTTTTCAGACGAAAAACCACAGAAAAGAACAAGAATCAAAAAACATGCTGCTTCTGCATTGCGTTTCATGTCACCTTAACTCCTATATACGAGTTAAATTACAAACAATCAATCATCTACTTTAGCGTACATGATACATCCAACAAACCGAACCGTATCACATTCCCACAATTCCAAACACAAGACTATGTATATAAACGCCCTTTTCTATGTCAAGAACTATTTCTGTCGCATCCTTACCCATACGTATTTGTCAGCATACAGGGTAGTGCTTTCCTGGCTCTGAATCAATGATCACATCTGGAACAAGGAGCAAGCATGACCGAAGCGTTGATGAACCGAATCAAAGCTCAGTTAGTCAGACATGAGGGTCTACGACTGAAGCCATATCGCTGTACCGCAGGAAAGCTGACCATCGGTATCGGCCGCAATCTCGATGACCGGGGCATCTCCCAGAAAGAAGCGCATGCTTTGCTGGAACGGGATATAGTCGATTGCGAGCAGTGGCTAAACGATAAGATTCCTGAGATATACAATCCCTTGGATGAAGTCCGCAAGTCTGTACTTCTAAACATGTGCATAAGCATCCCACAAAGCCGCTTCGCACCTTTGCGGGAACCCTGCTACCTGGGTATTGGTGGACTGCTTGGCTTCAACAACACCTTGGCTTTCATTGCTTCCGGAGACTGGGAACGGGCTGCCAATGGTATGCTTGTTTCCAAGTGGGCTAAGCAGGTTGGTCGTAGGGCGATTGAACTTTCTGAACTGATGAGGAAAGGTAAGTGATCCCCATCCCGGTCGAGATCGATGCCATGCTCGCTATCCTCAATCTCCCCAAGGAGATGGGTGATAACGGCATCTTCAAAGAACATCGGACTCTGGTTCTGGAGATAGTACGTTCGGTTGTTTTACCCGATCACTATACCCGAGCAATCCAGGAAGACATGCTGGAGGAAGATTCTTTCTGCGTCTCTTTTCGTTTTGGGTTCTCTTTCCTGATGCTGCACAGTACTTGTGAGTTTCTCAACCTGAAGACCCTGGGTTACGGTGGATCGTCCATAGGCAACAGCGGCTGCGTTTTGAGCTGCCTGTCCATGCTGCTCAACGCGGAAGCCTCGAATCCGCGCATCACTCCATCAGACCTCAATTCCTGGCTGTGCAAGAATGGCGGATATGCCGGAAACCTTATGCGCTGGCAGGTTCCCGGCGAAATTGACGGCAACGGGCCGGGCTTGGAACTCGTCAGCCAGATCAACAAGAGCAATG
>CAZKAA010000164.1:0-3059 GCA_964550575.1 uncultured Candidatus Cloacimonadota bacterium | reverse complement strand
CCGCCTTCCAGCGCCAGTTGGACTACGACCTTGTCATCCTCCAATATGGCGAAAACGTCTCCCGCGCTGACATCAGGGACTATTCCTTCTACAAGAAAGGCATGCTCGCCTCCGTGCGCCACATCCAGTCCGCCCTCCCAGGTGTGCCCATCCTTCTTATCAGCGCCCATGACCGCAGCGTCAAGCACGAAGGCCAATACATCACTTCTCCGGACATCCCCCTCCTAGTCAACGCCCAAGGCGAAGTGGCTCTGGAGACAGGCTCCGCTTTCTGGAATCTCTTCGACGCCATGGGAGGCCTCGGTTCGATGCCCTCCTTCGTCAATGCCAGTCCCCCTCTCGCGGGCAGGGACTACACCCATTTCACCATCGCCGGGGCGAACAAGATCGCCGGCATGCTCTTCGGTTTCCTCACCGCTGGCAAATAGATGATCCGCAAGCTTCTGGTCCTCATCGTCAGCCTCTCACTCTGCCTCGTGGGTTACGCGGACAGCCTGCCCATCGACTTTGAGGAGGAGATCGAGCCGATCGACGAGTTCCCCATCGCCGTGGACATGCTCGAAGAATTCATCCAGAGCTACTACGCCCTGCTCGACAGCGAGGAATATCTGAGCGGCTTCAGCTTCCTCCAGCTCGATAAAAACGTCATCGCCAATCCCGGCGAGTCCCTGCGCGGATTCCTTTACAAGCTGATGGAGCTTCGCAGCGGGCTCCGGGACAAGGTCACCGTTTACCAGATAGGCGATTCCCATATCAAATCCGGTTACTTTGCCACCACTGCCAGAAGCTCCCTCGTCGAGTTCTTCGGCTCCTCCCTCAACTACCAGTTCTCCGGCGTCAACGGCGGCTCCTACCTCAATCTGCTCAACAACTCCACCCTCTTCGCCAAAGCCGCTGAACTCAAGCCCGACCTCCTCGTCATCTCGCTGGGCACCAACGACGCCCAGGGAACCTACAATGCCTCCCGCTTCCGCTCCGAACTCCACAACTTCATGGACAGGATGCGCGACTATCAGGGAGATGCCGCCGTCCTCTTCACCCTTCCTCCCGACGGGTTCAAGAAGGGAAAGCAGAACGCGGACATCGCCAAAGTCGCCGCTGAGATCGAGGACTACGCTTCCGAAAACGGTCATTCCGTCTGGAATCTCGGCGAAGTGATGGGCGGAAAGTCCTCCATCAGCCAGTGGCTCGCCAAGGGTCTCGCTTCCCAGGACAGGATCCACTTCAGTCCCCAGGGATACATGCTTCAGGGGCATCTCTTTTACGACGCGCTGATGAAGGCGTACAAGCTTCAGGCGGAAGGGGGCTCGGATGATTGACGCCCTGCTTCGGATGCTCTCCTACGACGTGAAGAACCCCCTGATCTTCAACAGCAGTTTTTTCCTCTTCTTCTTCATCCTGCTGATGCTCGTCTATCCCCTCGTCGTCCGTCGCATCAGGGTCCGCACCTGGTATCTGATGCTCGCCTCCCTCTATTTCTATTACAAGACCAGCGGCCAGTTCGTCCTTCTCCTCCTCCTCACCGCCGGCATCAACTTCTGGCTGGGAAACCTCATCCACCACGCCAAAACCAGCGCCGCCCGCAACGCCTTCATGTGGCTCAGTGTGGCGTGGAACATCGGCTCCCTGGGCTATTTCAAATACACCAATTTCATCTTCCAGACCATCAATCAGGTCTTCGGCGGCTCCCTCCCCGCGCTTGACATCTTCCTCCCGGTGGGGATTTCCTTCTTCACCTTCCAGACCATGAGCTACACCATGGACATCTATTTCCGCAAGCTCGAGCCGATCAAAAACTTCGCCGATTTCACCTTCTTCGTCTCCTTCTTCCCCCAACTCGTGGCGGGACCCATCCTCCGCGCCTCGCAGTTCATCCCCCAGATCAACCAAAAACTCTCTCTGGACAAGGACAAGATCGCCCGCGCCCTCATCCTCATCATGGCTGGCTTGCTCAAAAAAGGCGTGATCGCGGACTACATCAGCATCAACTTCGTGGACCGCGTCTTCGACAATCCCGCCCTCTTCTCCGGGTCGGAAAACCTACTCGCCGTCTATGGCTACGGATTGCAAATCTATTGCGACTTCAGCGGCTATTCGGACATCGCCATCGGACTCGCCACCCTCATGGGCTTCCATCTCCCCCTCAACTTCAATGTCCCCTACCGCGCCACTTCCATCACCGATTTCTGGCATCGCTGGCATATCTCTCTCAGCACCTGGCTGCGCGACTATCTTTACATCCCCCTCGGAGGCAACCGCAAAGGCAAGGTCCGCACCTATGTCAACCTCCTGCTCACCATGGTTTTGGGCGGACTCTGGCACGGTGCTTCCTGGAACTTCGTCTTCTGGGGCGCGCTCCACGGCGCCGCTCTGGCTTTGGACAAACTGCGGCTGACGATTTTTTCCAAACGCTCCGCTTCTGCTCGTGATGCCAATTCGCTTGCAACATCGGCTTCCGCTGTTTTATCGGCTTCCAACACTGCTTCTTCTGACCCCTCCCGTTCGGCTCCTGTTAAAAAGACCTACCTGCTCGTCAAAGCCCTCGGGCTAATCTTCACCTTCAACTTTGTCTCTTTTGCCTGGATCTTCTTCCGCAGCCGGACTTTTGCCGACGCCTGGACCATGATCGGGCGCATCTTCTCCCAGTTCAACGCCCCCGTCCTGCTTCTCTGGATCCAGAAAAACCAGCTCGTCGGCTGGCTGGTCCTGCTCGGCTATCTTTCCCACTGGATCCCCAAGCGCTTCGAACTCGGCTTTGAAAAAGGCCTCCGCCGAGCCCCCATCCTCCTCCAGTCCCTCTTCCTCGCCATAGTCATCTGGATCCTCTTCCAGGCCCGCTCCGCCGACATCCAGCCCTTCATCTACTTCCAGTTCTGATCCCCTCTGGGACGTGGACTCACGCACCCCTGCTATGATCTGTCGCCCCTCTGGGACGGGGGCTAACGCACCCACCGCTATGTTATTACGCCCCTCCGGGGCTCAGGAGGGGGTATCCTGTTTCTGGACGGAGGGCACATGAGGTTGATTGGCGAAAACCGGAAATCCCCCGAATTTTAATT
>CAZKAA010000163.1:0-3097 GCA_964550575.1 uncultured Candidatus Cloacimonadota bacterium | reverse complement strand
ATTAACTAGTGATAAAGAAGTGATTAAGAGATGACATCAAGGGCGGGCTTTGATCCGGATGATTTCCCGGCAAGATCTGACACGCCTCCTAAATGGTTATGGAATTATCAACTTATAGGCTCCATAAGCCTGAGCGCGATGCCTGTGTCCGGAGAAAAGTGATGCAAGCAGGAGTTAAGTGAGTTTTTTGTCCTTGAGGGAATAGGTGAGGTTCACGTAGCGCCGGTGCCATTTGAGCAAATGCAGGGCGGTCTTGAAGTCGTCCATGGTGATCCTGAGGAAAGAAAAATCCTCGCCCGCGCCCGGCTCCATGGAGACAGATCCGGCTTCCACCGCCTTGCGGAGCGCGACCATCGCCGCTTCCTTGGCAAGGAAGGTGATCTCCGCGGCGGAATATCCCACCGCCGATTCCGAGAAGGCAAAGAGGTCAACGTCATCAGCCAGCGGCATGCCCCGGGTCGCGATCTCCAAAACCCTTTTGCATCCTGGCAGGTTCGGCTTTCTGATCTCCAGCTTGTAATCAAAGCGCCCGGGCCTGAGCAGCGCGGCGTCCAGCAGGTCCGGCCGGTTGGTGGAAGCAAGCACGGTCACGTTGCCGAAATCCCTGATCCCGTCCATCAGCGACAGAAGCTGGTTCACCACGGTGGAATACCACTTGGAGGATTCGCCGGAAAGCCTGGTCTGGGCGATGGAGTCAATCTCGTCGATGAAAATCACGGCTGGCTGGTATTCCCTCGCTTCTTCGAAGATCTCGCGCAGATTCTGTTCGGACTGACCGAAGTTCTTGTTCAGGATATCCGGACCCGCGACGGGGATGAAGTGGGCATTGACCTCATGCGCAATGGCTTTGGCGATCAGGGTTTTGCCGTTGCCGGGGTCGCCCCAAAGCAGGATCCCGCGATAGGGATGGACGCCCAAATGATCGAACAAGCCGGGTTTTAGGATCGGCAATTCGATCATCAGCCTGATGTTTTGGATGATCTCGTCAACTCCGCCGATGTCGGCAAAGGTCGTGGCGGGAACCCGCCTCAGATACTTCGCGTCCGAAGAAGTGTCGTCCTTGGCGGCATGCCCTGCCGGCAAATTATCGAGGGAATGCCTGTCCGGCTCCTGCCCTTCAGACTGGATGAGATGCCTGATGTTGACAGGTTCCCAGCGCTTGGCGCTGTTCGTGGAATCTTCCGAATAGACAAAGTCCCAGTTGCGGGTGTCCGCCATATGCACCATCAGCGGCAGCGCCGCCAGATATCTGCGGAAGAACACGTTCTCGAAGACCGGGCAGAAGTCGATGCTCTTCTGCTTCACGATCTCTTCCAGGGCTTTTGCCAGATCTTCTCGGTTGACCCGCCAGGTGTTTTTGTCGATGAAACTGCCGTATTGGTACCAATATTTCGCGGTTTTGCTGTAAGGGGCTTTATCGTGGCGCAGGATGATTCCGTTTAGCATGCGGCAGCCCCAGCAGGAGGGACTGCGCTCGTCGCACCAAGCCTCTTTGTTTTCCGCCTCCAGATAACTATGGTAGCAGGCGGCAACTTCATGCTTTTCTGTGAGTTTGAAGTCGGCAGGCTTCAGTTCAACCCCGTCTTTGACGATTTTGGCGGAATCCCAGTGGCGGATCGTTTCCATTAGTTTGGCGAAGACCTCAAACTTGTCCATGGCCTCGACGTTGCCGGTTTCGATCACATGTGTGGACGAACCTTCCCCGGCAGGGAGGAACATGCGGAATTTGGTGGCGAGTGCGAGAACCGCCTGATAGTCCGGCGAAGGCTGTTTGCCAAATCTGATGGTGAAAGTGAAGTCCATGGTATCCGTCCCGTAGTTTTGGAATTTGCTTTGTCAATGGGCAACATTGTGTCAAGCAATAATTGCCCCAAACCGGGGGAAATCCACAGTATAACCCTGAGCGGGCGAAGTCTGAGGAATCGGGTTGACATAATGGCAGCCCTAGGGAAACTGGAATCGGGAGAAACGATGAACAAGATCGGATTGACAGACCAGGATATCGTCGCGTTGGTTGACTGCAACAACTTCTACGTATCCTGCGAGCGCGTGTTTGACCCTTCCCTCGAAGGCAAGCCGGTGGCCGTGCTGTCCAATAACGACGGATGCCTCGTCTCCCGCTCCAACGAGGTCAAGGCGCTGAAAATCCCCATGGGCGCTCCGGGATTCAAGCATGAAGCCCTGATCCGCAAGCACGGAGGCACCTTGCTTTCCTCCAATTACGCGCTCTACGGCGACATGTCAAACCGGGTGATGGAGGTACTGGCGAAGTTCTCCCCCGAACTGGAGATCTATTCGATCGACGAAGCGTTTCTGGGGCTCAAGGGGTTTCGCATCCGCGATCTGGAGCAGTACGGAAAGAAAATCCGCCAGACGGTACGAAAGTGGACCGGCATTCCCGTCTCGGTGGGGATTTCCCGCACCAAAACCCTGGCGAAGGTCGCAAACCATTACGCCAAACGCTATGCCGGCTACCAGGGCTGCCTGGTGTTGCTGGATGACGAACGCATCGAAAAAGCGCTGCGCCAAACCCCTGTCGGCGAGATCTGGGGCATCGGCGGGCAGTATGACAAGTTCCTCCGCCAGAACGGAATTGAGAACGCCTGGCAGCTGCGCAGCGCGCCGGAGAAATTCATCGACCATTACATGACCAGCGTGGGGCACAAGACTGTTCTGGAACTTCAGGGGTTTTCCTGCATTGAGATGGACGACGCCCCGCCGGCCAAGAAAAGCGTCGTTTGCTCCAAATCATTCGGAAGGCAGGTCAGCGATCTGGGGGAACTGGAGGAAGCCGTCTCCACCTACATCTCCCGGGCGGCGGAGAAAATCCGCTCACAGCGCAGCGTCGCCGGCCACCTGATGGTTTTTCTGAACACCAACCGCTTCAAGGACGGCCCGCAATACAACAACTCCGCGCAGACCACGCTGCCGACCCCCACCGCCTATACCCCGGACCTCATCCGCAACGCGCTGGAACTCCTGCGGGACATTTATCTCCCCGGATTCGAGTATAAAAAGGCGGGGGTGATGTTCACGGACATCATGCCCGAGAGCGACGTGCCGCTAAACCTGATCGAAACGAACTATCTGGACGACG
>CAZKAA010000162.1:0-3231 GCA_964550575.1 uncultured Candidatus Cloacimonadota bacterium | reverse complement strand
CTGATGCTGCAGGAAGGGGAGGCGTTCGTCTCGGCGATGGAAGCCTCCGGAGTGTTCACCAAGACCTCCATTACGCGCTTGAAAAGCGGCCAGGAAACCGGCAACCTCTACACCGCTTCCACCCAGATAGCCAATTTCTATCAGGCGGAAACCTCCTACCGCATGGCAAACCTGATCGAGATCATCATGTCCGTGGTCTGGCTGCTGGTCTCGGTGGCGATCACCTTCCTGACTCTGGTATCCGCGGAGATCGCGAACATTTCTCCGCCCACGGTATAGGCTGAGCATGGCGATATCGCATAAATTCGCGAACTACCTGATCGAGAAGGATTCCTTCCCGAAAGAGATCGTGGGCAAGGCATACGAGCGCTGCGTCGAATATGGCGAAACCGCGCCTAGTTCGCTGGCGAGGATCCTGGTCAGCGACTTCATGATGGTGCACGACAAGGTCTATGAGAGCCTGGCGCGGTTCTATTCCTTTCCCGAATACAGCGTGGTGTTGGATGAGGTCAGCAAAGACAATCTGAGCTACAACAAGGAAGTTCTCGGCAAGTTTCCCGACGAACTCAAGAAAAAACTGCTTTACAACAAGATCCTGCCCTTTGCCCGCAACGCGGGAGACTGCCGCGAGTCGCTGAGGATCCTGGCGACAGACCCCACCAACAAGTTGATCCACGAAATCCCCAAGCAGACGCCCTATAAGCGGGTGGACGTGTTCTGGTGCCGGCTGAACGTGATCGACGAGCTGATCGAGCGCATCGCCCCGCAGAAGAACGAGTTTCTCTCCATGCTGGAGGAAAGCCGGCACGTGATCATGGACCTCGATGAGGATTTGCCGGAACTGAGCGAGACCGCGCTGGACGAGGAGATCAACAAGAGCCATCTGGTCAATCTCTTCGAAGGAGCGCTGATCGACGCCGTGCGCAGCGACGCCAGCGACGTGCATATCATCCCGTCCGGCAAGCGGGTGGTGGATATCTTTTTCCGCATCGACGGCAAGCTGCAGCTCTGGCTGAGCCAGGACAACACGCCTCCGGAAGCGCTGGCGGCGGTGGTCAAGGACCGCAGCGTCGGCGTGGACCGCTTTGAGCGCGATACGGCGCAGGACGGGTTCGCGCAGCGCATGATCGACGACCACCTGATCCGCTTCAGGGTGTCCATCCTGCCGCTCGTTTCGCCGGAATACGACCGGCGCTTCGAGAGCATCACGATCCGCGTGGTGGACGACCGCAAGGTTATCAAGGACTTCAACAAGCTGGGGTTCCAGAGCCAGGCAAAGGACGAGTTTCTCAAGGCGATCAACACCCCCAAGGGCATTGTGATCCTGACCGGACCCACCGGAAGCGGCAAAAGCACGACCCTGATGGCAGCCCTGCATCAGGTGATGAAGCCTTCGATCAACGTGCTGACCTGCGAAGACCCCGTGGAATACGTCATCCGCGGCGCGCGGCAGCTCAAGATCAGCCACAAGATGGATTTCGAACAGGCTCTGCGCAGCATCCTGAGGCACGATCCGGACGTCGTGATGGTGGGCGAGATCCGCGACAAGATCACCGCGGACATCGCCGTCAAGCTCGCCAATACAGGGCATCTGACCTTCACCACGCTGCACACGAACGACGCTCCCAGCGCCATCACCAGGCTCTACAAGATGGGCATCGAGCCTTTCCTGCTGGCCTATTCGATCAATATCATCATTGCCCAGAGGCTGGTGCGCAAACTCTGCACCCGCTGCCGCAAACCGCTCGGCGAAGAACACTGGGAAGCCGCGATGAAGCTTGGGCTCACCGAGGCGGAACTGAGAAGCGGAACGATCTATGAGGCGGTGGGCTGCCCCAAGTGCCACCACGGCTATACGGGCCGGACCAATATCTCCGAGGCCCTGTACTTCTATCCGGAGATCCGCAACGAAATCGTGCGCTCCGGAGCGGACATCGACGAAGACAGGATCCGGGATCTGGGCGAAAAGCACGGGATGCTCTCCATGCGCAGGAGCGGGATAGAGCGGGTCCGCGAAGGCCTGACCGATATCTCGGAAATCCTGTTTGCCACAACGGAGGATTAGATGAACTACATGGAAATGTTCGTCGCGGTGATCGCGGTCGTCCTCTTCGCTTCCGTGGCGGTGCTGATCAACCGCACCATGCTGCTGCAGAATGATCAGATCGTCAACGCGGCACAATATCTCCAGGCGAGCCATCTCAACCACTCGATCCTGGATGAGATCGACGCCAAGCTTTTTAGCAAGCAGTTGAAATTTGGCAACATCAAAACCAACTACAACGTAACGCGAAACATCTCGCTTCCCCACGCGGGAGGCGTCTGGTCGGCGCAGATCACAGCGGTCGATTGCGATTCGCTGGGAGTTCCGCTGGCGATCAACGATCCCAACAACATATACGTTCGCGTGCAGGTTACGACGGCGGCGCCTGGGCTGGGGCATCCCGTCGTGATGCAGCGGATCTATACCAAGACCCATCTGAACCTGTGACATGAGCGTCATTCTTGACATTCTCGGTTCCATCATCATCGGCAGCATGCTGCTGCTGATGCTGATCACTTTCCAGTTCAAGACCAACGACTCAGCCGAACGCTATCTTTTTATGAAGGATATGATCGACCACACCGACAACGCGGCGGAGAAGCTCAACAAAGTGATCGCGCTGGCCGGGGTCGGATACACTCCTTCCACCACGGTGCAGCACGCCACGCAGGACAGCCTGGTGTTCATGACCTACTGGAACTATGAAGAAAACAGGATGCAGATGACGCCCCTGAAGATCTCCATCAAGATCTCCACTTTCCCTTCTCCGGTGGGAAAAACTTTGGTCATCCGCCAGGACAACGTACCCTTGAACGACTTCGGCTATATCTTTTGGGTTGACAACCTGAAGTTCGTTTATTATGATCGCAACGACGCGGTCACCACGACAGCCGCGAACGTCAGAAGCGCGGAATTGTATCTGACCTTTGCCAGGTCCGCGCCGACCGTCGGCGAATCGCGGTTGACCAACAAGATACAGATCAAATGCTTTTTTATGAACGCTTATATGCGAGGAGCGTGAGGTGAACCATGGGTAGAAGCATATTAATCCTAGTTCTCTTGATGACAACTCTCTACATGGGGGTGATGATCTCCCTGCAGAGAAAAATGATGGATCTGCCCGACATCATCGCGGACAATCTAATCTTGAAACAGGTGGAAAGCAGATCGGAAGAGCGTCGTGTAGG
>CAZKAA010000161.1:0-3278 GCA_964550575.1 uncultured Candidatus Cloacimonadota bacterium | reverse complement strand
TTCTCATGCCTCCGCTAAGCTGGGCGGGATACTTATCCTGTGTGTCTTCGAGACCCACAAGCTGCAGGCAACGATTGACCTTGTCCCTGATCATGGCGGATTCCTTTTCTCCCCTTTCATATAGCGGTAGCGCGACGTTTTGGAACACCGTGAACGAATCCAGCAGCGCGGAATTCTGAAAGACCATGGCAAAACTCTGCCGCAGTGAAGTATTGGACGATTTTCTTTGCTTGTGGACATTGATGCCATCGACAGTGACAGTCCCGGAATCTGGGGCGAAAAGCCCCATCATCGTTTTGATCAGCATTGTTTTACCACTGCCGCTGCGACCCAGGATGATCAGGTTTTCCCCGTCAGACAGGGTGAAACCGATCTGCTTGAGGATCTGCTGGCCGCCTATGCTAAGGCTTAGGTTTTCTACTTTGATCATGCTTCAAATGGTGGATCGCAAAACCCAGAGACAAGCCGATCGCGTTGGCGAGAAAATCCCAAAATGTTACGGACCGGTTGGCAATCCAAGTTTGATGATATTCATCCATTCCAGCGCTCAGCAACAGGATCACATAGATGAGAAACACTGATGAACGTTTGAGACCAAGGGTCATGACGCAGTTGTTAGTCAAGAGAGCCAGCACCAGATAAACAGCGACGTGCATCAGCTTGTCCGCGCTGAAAATCCTGACAGAAGGGAGCTTGTGGCTGGGCAGGGAGGATAGCAGCCAGATAACGCACAGCCAGATCATCGGTGCGGCAATCGCGATTGGTTTTGATGGGCGTTTCATCGGAACAACTTGCTGAGAATCGGAATCGCTTTCTCAGTCTGTTTCGCGGCGGGTCACCTGAACAAACTTGATGCTTTTGCCGTCGCTGTCCAGTACTGTGAATTCGAGGCCTTCGTCCAATGAGTAGGTCTCTCCAATCGCCGGCACATGGTTGAACTGAGACAGCAGGAATTGGGCGATGTTATCGAATTCCTCAGGATCGATCTCGACCCCAAATTCGTGATTGAACTGGCGGATGTTCAAAACACCCTTGACTTTCGAAGTCGTCTCATCTATTCTTGCAATTTCGGGGATTTCGTCCTGATCATATTCGTCATGGATTTCGCCAACGATTTCCTCAAGAATGTCCTCCAGTGAGATAATCCCGGATGTTCCGCCGTATTCATCGACCACGACCGCGACCTGCAATTTTCGAGTTTTGAATTGATTAAGGAGGGTTTGCACTTTCATGTTTTCGGTCACGAACCAGGCTGGGCGCATGATATCGACGATCAGTTTTTTCTCTGGATAGAGAAGCAAGTCTTTGACGTAAATCACGCCGATGATGTCATCGATAGTCTCCCTGTACACCGGTATGCGCGAGAATCCGCTGGATACGATCAGGTCGCGGAGTTCGTCCATGCTCTGCTTCTCTTCGATCGCCACCACTTTGACGCGAGGCACGTAAATCTCAGTCAGTTTGGCTTCCCGGAACCGGAAGAGTCCCACCAGCATCTGTTTCTCATGTTCGTCAAGACTGTGTTTCGAACTTTCGGACTGGATCAGGTTGTGGAATTCCTCGGTGGTAAAATGGGCAGCGAGATGCTTGTCAGTACTTTGCTTGCGCGAGATAAGCAGGCTGAGTTTCTCGATCAGCCAGACCGGCGGAAAGAAAACAGTTTTGAAGAACAGCATGGGAGGGCTCGCCAACCGGGCGAATTCGCTGGCGGTTGCAAGGGCTGCGAGTTTGGGGATTACCTCGCCAAAAATCACGACAGCCAAAGTAGTCAGGATTACCTGTATAGTGACGACGGTTGATTCATTCCAGCCATTTTCCGCGATGTCCAGGGCGATCAAGGTCGCCAATGAGGAAATCGCCATATTGACAAATGTGTTGCCCAGCAGGATCGTTATCAGCAACCGGCGCGGCTGGCGCAGGAGGGTTAGGATCAGCTTGGAGCCTTTCCTGTCGCTATTCTCCAGTTTCTTCAGATAAATGCGGGGCAGGGAGAAAAAGGCGGTTTCGGTTCCGGAAAAGAAAGCCGAAAGCACGAATAGAAAGACGATCAGGATTCCGTAACTGTTACCCATGACTGACCGTTCCTTCCAACATCAGCAAATAGTGCTTTTCCTTGTTTTCCATCAAGCGGGCGTCTTCTGCGCGAATATGGTCGTAACCCAGGGCGTGAAGCAACCCATGTATGAATATGTCCATAAGCTCCTTATGAATGGAATTTTGTCCCTTCTGTCTGTCCAGTTGTTTTATGTCAATGACAATATCGCAGTCAACAGGCTGAAACGGCTCTGTCACTGAGGTTTTGGCGGAAATGCCGCCAAAGCTGAGAACGTCGGTGACCCTGTCGTCCCCTCTGTACCTTTTGTTCATTCGCGATATCTCTTCATCGCCGCATATGATCAGATTGATCTCGAATTGTTCAGAGGCGGACTCGCCGTCGCATACAGTCTTGGCCCAGTTACGAAGCAAGGCTTCATCGGCGGGAAAATCTGTTTGGTTGCTTATATTCAATTCCATTTCGCGCTACTTGATGCTATCCTCAGGATAATCCAATCTCTTGCGGTAGATGCTTTCCAGGATCGGGGTCATCTCCTGCTTGATCGTTGTCAGATCTTTCATGGTTATCGGCGCTTCCTCGAATTGGCCGTCCCTGATCAAGCGATCGACCGTGTCCGCGATGATCTTCTCTATCTCTTCATCGGATGAGGGATCTTTGGCTTTGGTGGTCGATTCCACAACATCAGCAAGCATCACAATTGCTGCTTCCCTTGTTTGGGGGAGGGGGCCGGGGTATTTGAAGAGGTTGGGGTCCACAACTTCATCATTCTTCAGCGCTGCATTCAGGAAGTATCTGATGTAACTGGTACCGTGGTGTTGAAGTATGATATCCGCAACTTCTTTGGGCAAGTGGTATTTGGCTGCCAACACCGCTCCCTCCTGCACGTGATTGCGGATTGCCTCCGCGCTTTGTTCAGGTTTTAGCCGGCTGTGGTAATCTGACGAATCCTCGTTGTTTTCTGTATAGATCTCCGGAGAAGAGAACTTGCCAATATCGTGATAGTAGCTTCCAACTCTGGCGAGGAGTGCGTTTGCCCCAATCGCCTCCGCCGAGCGCTCCGCCAGATTGCCAACGATCAGACTGTGATGATAGGTGCCAGGAGCGATGGTAGCGAGTTTCTTGAGCAAGGGATGGTTAAAATCCAGAAGATTGAGCATCACTTGTTTGGTGGCGAGATAGATCGGAAGAGCACACGTCTGAACTCCAGTCACCGCTCATTATC
>CAZKAA010000160.1:0-3469 GCA_964550575.1 uncultured Candidatus Cloacimonadota bacterium | reverse complement strand
AGGAAGCCGTTTCCACCTACATCTCACGTGCAGCGGAGAAAATTCGCTCCCAGCGCAGCGTTGCCGGACATCTGATGGTTTTTCTGAACACCAACCGGTTCAAGGAAGGCCCGCAATACAACAACTCCGCGCAGACCACGCTGCCGACGCCCACAGCCTATACGCCGGACCTCATCCGCCACGCCCTGGAACTCCTGCGCGACATCTATCTCCCCGGATTCGAATATAAAAAGGCGGGGGTGATGTTCACGGACATCATGCCCGAGAGCGACGTACCGCTTAACCTGATCGAAACGAACTATCTGGACGACGGGCGCAAAGCACTGACAGACGCGATCGACAGCCTCAACCGCCGCTACGGGAGGGACATGGTGTTCTGCGCCAGTTGCGGAACAAAAAAGGAATGGGAGATGAAACGGGCGAAGCTCTCCCCCAGCTACACCACCCGCTGGTCAGACCTGCCCAGGATCAAGTGAGATAATGTACCGGACTGTTCTGGCAAAGGTCGTCGCGGAGCAAAAGGTCAAGCGCTCCCGCTTCATCTGCCACCTTTGCCCCATCGCGTCCGAAAGTGAAGCCAAAGAACTGATCGCTGCCCACAATCAGGAGTTTGCCAACGCCACCCACAACTGCTTTGCCTACCTTTGCGGTTTTAACCGGGAAATCCAATACTATTCAGACGCGGGGGAACCTCACGGGACAGCCGGCAAGCCGATCCTGAACGCCCTGCTGAGAAACGGCCTCACAAACGTATTGGCTATCGTGACAAGATATTACGGCGGAGTAAAGCTCGGGACGCGGGGCTTGATCGAAGCCTATGGGGAAACTGCCGAACTAGCCGCCGGAAAGGCTGAACTGGCAGACGCGGTCGAGTATGCCGTGATCGCTGCCGCGATGGATTATCCGCAGGTCGACGCGGTCCGCAAAGCGGCGAAGAACCTCCAGGGCAGCGTGTCGGCGGAGCATTGGGCGGAACGGGCGGAACTGGAACTGCGGATTCCCAAGTCAAAACTTGGCGAGATGAGGGAATTTCTCGATAGCCTGAAGATTCACGCGGGATTAGATTATTCGTTGAAGGAGTAATGGCTTTGAAAAAAACTGCTTTGATCATCATAGCAATCATGCTGGCAGGAGTGACCCTGATGGCTCAAACTTACAGATTCGTGGATGCCCGCACCGGCAAGAAGGTCGCTTTGGCGAAGCTCGCGGGCAAACTGAAGCCATATAGCGCTGTTTTCTTCGGCGAATGGCACGACAACGCTGATATCCACGCCGCCCAGATCGATCTGCTCGAGCGGATGCACGCCAAAAACAAGCGCCTGGCTCTTTCCTTCGAGATGATCGAACGCGACGCGCAGAAGACTCTGGACGCCTATCTGACGGGCGCGGTCACGGAAGAGGAATTCCTCGCGGTTTCGCGCCCCTGGCCGAACTACGCCACGGACTACCGCCCTCTGGTCGAGTTTGCGAAATGCAATAAGCTTCCTGTCCTCGCAGCAAATGTCCCACGCTATCTTGCGGGCAAGGCGGCGCGATCCGGGGCGGGATTTAAAAGCGCTCTCACAGACGAGGAAGCAAGCTATGTGGCATCCAGGATCAGCGCGCCTGAAGGGGCATACCGGGACGCATTCATGCAAACCATGGAGGGCATGCACGAAATGATGGGCGGAAACAACGGCTTGGACAACCTCTACTATGCCCAGTGCGTCAAAGACGATACTATGGCGGAAAGCATCGTGCGGTTTCTAGGGCAAAACAGGAAGCTGAGCCTCATCCATTTCAACGGGGATTTCCACTCGCGGGGGTTTTTGGGGACCGTGGAGCGGGTAAGCTGGCGAAACCCGAATCTTAAGATCGCCGTTATCAGCCCTTTCTTTGAGGGGGACATCCTTCCGCTGGGCGAAGAAGCTGTTGCCACTTTCTATATAATCGTCCCGCCTGTCGAAGCCGGAGAACCTCAGACCACGGAGGAATGAGATGATCAGAAGAATGGCACACGCGGGAAGCTTTTATCCCCGCTTTGGCGAGCAGATCTCGACTATGATAGATCGCTGGACGGAGGACCAGCCGGCCGCCGGCCCTGGCGAAAACTGCCTCGGCCTGATCGTGCCCCATGCCGGCTATGTGTATTCAGGCGCTTGCGCGGCAATGGGTTATCAACATATCTCGCAAATAGGGTTCGATTCCTTCATCATTCTGCATCCCAGCCACCAGGGGGCACATTTCGGCTTTGCTGTATCGCCTTTTGAGCAATACGACACCCCGCTGGGAAGGCTCGACCTCGATGTCCAGTTGTATGAACTTCTCTCCGCGGACCCCGGCAATTCGCCCAACGAGCGCAGGCTTCACGAGATCGAGCATTCGCTGGAAATCCAATTGCCGATGATCAAGCACTTTTTCCCCGACGCTCTAATCTGCCCCGTGATGATCGGGAGGCCCGGTCCGGAGCTTGCTTCCAGGCTGGCTCTTGGTATGCGCAAAGCAATGGAAGCCAGCGGCAGAAGGATCGGCATCATAGTCTCCACCGACCTTTCCCACTATCACGCCGCCCAAACCGCGGAGAAGCTGGACGGCATGCTTGTCCGGCATCTGGCCAACCTCGACGCTGACGGGCTTTGGCAAAGCATCCTGGCCAGAGACTGCGAAGCCTGCGGGATCGGAGGCTTGCTCACCCTGCTGGAATTCGCCAGGCACTATCCGGAATCCAAAGTCAAGGTCATCCAATACACCCATTCGGGAAAGGTTTCCGGCGACAATCAGCAGGTCGTGGGCTACCTCAGCGCAATGGTTTACGCGGAGGGGGACTGATGCTCTCCCCCGCAATCGGGCAGAGCCTGCTGAAACTGGCGCGGGAGTCCATCCTGGCTGGATTTGGGCACGCAAAGCCTGAATTGCCGGACGCCCCTGGACTGAACGAGAAAAGGGGCGTGTTCGTAACCCTGCACAAGCATGGAGAACTGCGTGGATGCATCGGCTATATCCGCGGCTATAAAAGCGTAGCACAGAGCGTTTCGGAGATGGCGCAGTCAGCGGCTTTCCACGATCCCCGGTTCGCCCCCGTGAAGGAAAGCGAACTACGGGACATCCAGATCGAGATCTCCGTGCTCAGCGAATTGATCCCGGTAGCCGAAACCTCCGAGATCGAGATCGGCAGGGACGGCCTGCTGCTGGACCATCCGCATGGCTCAGGGGTGTTTCTGCCCCAGGTACCCGTGGAGTGGAATTGGGACCTGCCAAACTACCTGACCCAGCTTTGCCGCAAAGCCGGAGTCCACAACCGGGCGTGGGAAGACAGGGAAGCCAGGCTCTATCGTTTCTGGGCGGAGGTCTTTGCCGAAACAGACTTTTTGCCTTGACAAAAAGGACAGCCTCAAAAGTTTGGATGCCAGTTATCTTATGCGGGAATAGCTCAGCTGGTAGAGCGCAACCTTGCCAAGGTTGATGTCGCGGGTTCGAGTCCCGTTTCCCG
>CAZKAA010000159.1:0-3526 GCA_964550575.1 uncultured Candidatus Cloacimonadota bacterium | reverse complement strand
TTGCCCAGCTACTGCCCCTGCCAGGCAGTTCGAGATGAAACTGCCAAAGATCGGCGATTACCATCACATCCTGTTGAGAAAGGCTGTAACTCTCAAACAGTGAGTGTTTAATCAATTGGCGAACATGTTTGTTGATTGACTTAATATTGGAGGCATCAATAGCGGTAGGGACGGCATTTTGAGTAGGTTCCGGTTCATCCTCCATATCAAAGTCATGTTTAAGAGGTTTCAGTTCAATCAGCCTATGCAGAATTTCTACTGGTTCTATACCCTCGATCTTCATTTACCATCCCCCTACAATGAATCCCAATTGCTCAGATCATCAATCCTGTATCGTAATTGGTATTCAGTATTACGTTTCAGAATGCTATCCGTTATTGATAGGAACGCTGCCTTGTTCTCTTCAGCGACCAGGTTTAAGAGAGCATTTCTGTCCTTTTTGTTCATTAGTGCGTATCTAGTGGCAGTCGTGAAGTAATTGGATTTCCGCTTATCATCACGCTCATCGCCTCTACGGGTATTTACCAGCATTCGACTGCTGTATACCAGATATCCGAAACATTCCATAGCCACTTTGATCATATACCCTATCATCTGTTTCCGTTTCATGAGATTACTATCCTGAGTTATGGGGTACGCTTTTTCAAACTGTTTCCCTAGGCTTTCTGCAGCAGTTCGTTCCAAGTCTGTGGCAGTGATCATGCGGATAATGTTCTCCCTTGCAGTTATTCGCCTCCACATATCCATCGCTCCTAATTTATCTTCATCCTTAGTGAGCATTGCCGCTAAACGTGGACTGAACAAATGCAAAGGTAAGGGGAACTCCGGTGATACAACAAAGGGATAAATCCCGTCTGGATACAAATGCTGGGCACTAATCTCAATCTCTCTAAGATCGCCTTCTGAATAGGCCATTGCTGCTCTTTCGAGTACACTCAATCTTGATAAATTTAACACTATCATCTTTCGTCAACTCCTTGTGGACATACGTGTAGTAATAGCATATTCTGTCAATGAGAATTTTCATGTTATTTTGGATGATTTCGTGCCGAGTTCTTTATATCGGATTGGCGTTCTATCACATAGGAACACTTGCAGATGTTGAAAGATTTTTATAGCCTACTCTGGTTTCTCATTTGATTTACAGAAGGCTATGAAAGAATCACTATGAGCAAAAGAGCGAATTATCCGATCATTCCTAATGGATCGCTTCTAAGGCAGTGTCCCCAATTACATCTGTACTTCTATTCGATTAATCTATACCACCCCATTTTATTCAAATTCCTGAGTTGCCCCAGGATACCTTTCTGGACTTTTCTGCCGATTTTGGGCACGTTTTGGCGGGAGATTACCACATATATGAAGCCCCTCAGATCAACCACTTCAATGGATGCCAGTGCCTCTAGATAGATATAGACCCACTGCCGGGATTTGCCTATTGCTTGAGCAATCTCACGGATGGACTTGTAGCTGCCCTGTTCCAGGATATCCAGCAGCTTGTGGGCATCTGCTATGCTGAAAGTCCAGCCCTTGTAGTGCTGATACCCGATCCTGGCTTGGTAGCGGTTGGCTCTAACGTAGATGGGTGGATCATCTTCTATCTGCTTGATTGCCTGGCTTAGGAGCAGTTCGGGCAGTAGCATTTCTGTTGCTTCTATGCTTACACTGGTCAGCTTGGCAGTGAGTTCTGCATTGAACGGGCGATCATATTGGCTGATGAAGTTTAGGATGAGTTCTTTGTCCGTCATTCTTTCCTCAATCATCCAGATCTGCTTGGGATACTATCTCAAGGTTCTTGTATCTGCCTATTTCTTCCACTGAGCGGATTAGCTTCATGGCTTTACGAACATTGCCACAGGAGTGGAAGTGGACATAGTCGACAATATCAGGATGGAACTTGATCTCCAGTATCTCACTGCATAACTGGGCTATGTCCTTCTTGGGCAGGTCTTGGAACTCATAGAAGAAGTTGCAGCGGTCGAAGTAGTATTCATTGATCTGATTGAGCCTGTCCTTGGCATTCTGCATCCCGACCAGGATCACTATCGCTGTGGTCACATCCACTATATCCCTGATTGCACCTAAGAGCTGGGGATGCCGGAAAGCGTAGTCTATCTCATCAACCACGATGATTGTATCCTTGTGATCCTCCAAAAGCGTTATACACATCATGAAAAGGTCGTTAGCTGTTCCGTAGGGGATGTACTCTCCCATGCCAAATCTCTTGTATAAGGCTAAGAGCAGCTTGGATGCAAAAGCCTTGGGGGTGGTAGTTGCTTCCAGCCTGAGATAGAGATATCCATGACTAAAAGCGATTCTACTGGCATATGTGGTTTTTCCCAGACCCGGTCTGCCATACAGTAGCCCAAGTCCCACCATCTCCAGTTTGGGTCGTGTTAGCAGGTATTCAATGCATTTGTCTGCCGCTATCACGTTCTGAGTTCTGACTAGTGTTCCCTGTTTCATAATCTCCTCCTATTTGTTTATCCCGATTAGATCTAAGAATTCTTTTCTGGAGAGGTGTGCGAAAGGTGACCGCCCATTCTTGGCCTTATTTTGCTCCTTATTATCATCTGGCAATTCTGCTGGTTGGGAGATCGTTTCCGCTGGATCATGATCTTCAGCAATTGTACCTGTAGCATCGGTTGTTGTGATGGCAGTGGCAGTTCCATCATCATCTGATACTTCTTGCTCAGCTTGGGTTCTTTGTTGAGCTTTGTAGTACTCTCTGGCTGTTTTGCTGAAGCCTATTGCGAACTCCAATGCTGGTTTATTGTCACCTGACTGATACTCGAGCCCGATGCGGTCGATTGATTCCTTGATTTCCTTTAGGATTATCCTATCCCTCTCCTGCTCTGCCAGTCTCTCCTTCTCTTCCGCATTAAGCTTCTCCCGCTCTTCCGAACTCAACATATCCGGATGTATGGGCTGCCTCATCATCATCTTTCTGGTCATCTCCTCTATGATCTCATCACTATCCTTAGGTGGAGCTTCCAGCATGGGAGGACTACTGAATAGTGCTCTGGCACCTTGATCTTCAAGCTTCTCTTGCTTAGATGTGGAGTTGCTCAGTATCTTATCAACTGCCTTCTGGGAGTTGACCACCCACTTCTTGGCACTGCGTTCTTTCTCCAGCCTGAGGCCCTTGATCTCTTTGTATTCCTTCTTCAGTGCCTTATGCGAGACCGCCTTATCCATCGAGACCTCGATGAAGGGATGCTGTGCCTTGCGGAGGGCTGCCTGGCAGATGAAGACATCGTTCTTGTCATAGACCACTATCCACCTGGCATCGCTGTAATCGAATCTGATGATACAGGGCTGACCCACATGATTAACCAGTTCCCGGTGCCAGTAGACCTTCTTATCCAGCCTGATGCCTTCCGCGCGGATATTCTTGCGTTCCATCGCCATCATCAGGAAGTTGAGCCTGGAGATCTCGATTTGGCACTTTGCCTCTATCCTGGCAGCGCTGAAGACCTCATAAGGAGTTCGTCTGTTAAGCGAGGTATGCGGAGTCTCTCCATAA
>CAZKAA010000158.1:0-3539 GCA_964550575.1 uncultured Candidatus Cloacimonadota bacterium | reverse complement strand
CCACCCTATCCTACACTCTTTCCCTACACGACGCTCTTCCGATCTGCGGAGAGCCAGCTTTCGGTCAGAAGCGCAGTCTTGGTGATTCCCAGAAGCAGTTGCTCGAACTGAGCCGGCGTTTTGCCGTATTGCATTATCTCGCGGTTTTCTTTTTCCACCAGGATCTTGTCCACAATGTCCCCTTCCAGGAAGGACGTGCTGCCGCTATCGGTGATGCGGACCTTTTTGAACATCTGGCGGATGATCACGCTGACGTGCTTGTCGTCGATCTTGACGCCCTGCTTGCGGTAGATCTCCTGAACTTCGTTGAGGATCATGAGCTGGGCTTCGATGATACCTTTGACCAGCATGTCGTGCGGATCGAAGGGACCGTCGGACAGAGCGTCTCCGCTCTCGACATGGTCGCCCTGGTGAACGATGATGCGCTTCCCGGTGGGAATCGAGTATTTGCGTCCCGCCAGCGGCTGGCCTTTTTTGACCATGTCTCCGGAGCTCACGATGCTTTCCTGCATCGCTGGTATCTGCAGCACCTTGCCGCAGAGAGGAGCGCCGGCTTTGACGTTTTCATCGGTGTTGACGATGATCTGCATGCCTTTGGGGCACTCATACTCAATCGGCTGGGCGTTGCGCTTGGCGACGGAGATGATCTTCTTCTTGTTGTCGTCGATGATCGTGACTTTGCCATCTTTCTCGGCATAGACCGCTTTTTCGTTGAGAACCACGATCTGGTTCACGAAGTCGTCGGACTGGACCAGCACCTTGCCCTCAAACGGAGCGACTACACCGTTCTGGGGGGTGACGAAAATGTCGCGGCCGGTCTTTTTCAAACCACCGATAGTGACAATGCCTTCGATATCGGAGATCTTGGCCTTGTCTTTGGGGACGCGGGCTTCAAATAGATCCTGCACGCGGGGCAGGCCGCCGGTGATGTCGCGCTGCTTGATGGTCATACGCGATGTCTGGCCGAGGATGTCTCCCGTATGCACAAAGCTGCCGTCTTCAACCTTGATCACAAGACCGGAGTGAAGAGGCAAGAGAGTCGCGCTGCCTTCGTCTCCGACGATGCGGAACTGCGGTTGTTTCTTGCGGTCTTTGGACTCAATGATGGTGATGTCGCGCGAGAATGTGATGTCGTTGTATTCTTCCTTGAAAGTGATGTCCTTGATGAAGTTCTCGTAATGCAGCACGCCTTTGGCAGTGGAGATCAGAGGATTGTTGAACTGGTCCCAGCTGAGCAGCTTGGTGCTGATCACGATCTTTTGACCATCGCGCACGTGAACCGTAGCAGCGTATTCAACCTTGTATTCTTCCAGGACTTTATTCTCGTCGTTCTCGTCCAGCACCAGGATCTTGCCCAAGTGGCTGACCGAAATCAACTCGTTGTTGATGTTGGTGACCGTGTTCATGCGGTCAAAGCGTACGATGCCGTCGTGGCTGGAAACGACTTCCGCCAGTTCGGTGGTTGTGGACGCCGCGCCTCCGATGTGGAAGGTTCGCAGGGTCAGCTGAGTTCCGGGTTCGCCGATGCTCTGGGCTGCAATGATGCCGACCGGATCGCCGATGGTGGCTGGTTTCTGGGTTGCCAGGTTGCGGCCGTAACACTTGGCACAGATGCCTCTATCAGCTTCGCAGGTGAGCACTGAGCGCACATGCACGGTGATGATGCCGTGGTTTTGGATCGTGCGCGCCATTTTATTGCTGATCTCCTGTCCGCCATGGACAAGGATCTTACCGGTGACCGGGTCGATGACGTCGTCAATCGCCGTGCGCCCCTGAATGCGGTCAGCGAGCGTGGTCACGATCTCGTTGCCTTCCTTGAGGACGCTCATATGTACGCCGCGGCTTGTTCCGCAGTCGTCCAGAGTGATGATCGCGTTCTGCGCGACATCGACCAGGCGGCGGGTCAGGTAACCGGCGTCCGCTGTTTTCAAAGCGGTGTCCGCCAGACCCTTGCGCGCGCCGTGGGTGGAAACGAAGTATTCAAGCACTGTAAGGCCTTCGCGGAAGTTTGACTTGATGGGCGTTTCGATAACGTCCGCGCCGCCAGTGGAACCGATCTTGGTGGGTTTGTCCATCAAACCGCGCATTCCGCCAAGCTGCTTGATCTGGTCCTTGCTGCCGCGGGCGCCTGACTTGTACATCATATAGATGGAGTTAAGCCCGTTGCGGCTGTGCGACAACTCTTCCATCATCTCGTCGGTGACGCGGACCGTGGTTTTTTTCCAAAGGTCCACGATACGACCGAAACGTTCGTTCTCGGTGATTCCGCCTTTCTGGTGGAGGTTGAAGACCTTCTTGACCTCATCTTCTGCTTGGGCGATAATATCTTCTTTGCGCTTGGGAACCACGATGTCGCCAAAGCTGAAGGTAACGCCCGCGCGGGTGGCATAGCCAAAGCCGAGGGCTTTGAGTTCGTCGAGAACCTGCGCCGTGCGCCATTGTCCGACCGCGTCAAAGCATAGCATGGCAAGGTCATTCAGCTTGCCTTTGTCATAGGTGATATTCTGGAAGCCGACTTCCGGGGGTATGATCTGGTTGAAGATCACCCTGCCCACGGTCGTTACGATGAACTTGCCGTCGATCTTGACCCGAACCCAGGTGTGCAGGTCCAGGCTGCGCTGGCCTTCGGTTTCGCCTTTCACAGAGTAGAGTTGCTCATCAGCCTCGTAGGCGGCGATGACCTCGTCGGTGCTGTAGAAATGGCGTACGCCTTGGAATTCCTTTGGTTCGGGAAACTCCTCCATGGTCAGGTAGTAGCAGCCCAGCACGATGTCCTGGTTGGCAGCCATGGCGAGACGGCCGTTGGCTGGCAAAAGCAGATTACGCGTGGAAAGCATCAGGATGCGCGCTTCGATCTGAGCTTCGTGTGAAAGGGGAACGTAAACACCCATCTGGTCGCCGTCGAAGTCCGCGTTGAAAGGTACGCAAACCATGGGATGCAGTTGGATGGCGCGGTTGTCTGTGAGAACCGGCATAAAAGCTTGAATACCGAGGCGGTGAAGGGTCGGAGCACGGTTCAGCAACACAGGATAGTCTTTGATCACATCTTCGAGGATCGACCAGATCTCCGGCTGCTTTTTCTCGATCAGCTTTTTGGCATTCTTGACCTTGTCCACTTCGCCCATCTTCTGCAAGCGTTCTATCAGATAGGGTTTAAAGAGCTCTACCGCCATATCTTTGGGGAGGCCGCACTGATAAAGTTTAAGCTCCGGACCGACCGTGATCACGGATCGGCCTGAATAGTCAACGCGTTTGCCCAGAAGGTTTTGGCGAAAACGCCCCTGTTTTCCTTTCAGCTGGTCGGTTAGGGATTTGAGGGGACGGCTGCCTCTGCCACGCACGGGACGAGGTTTTCTGGAGTTGTCGATCAGCGCGTCCACGGCTTCCTGCAGCATGCGCTTTTCGTTGCGCAGGATCACTTCGGGAGCGCGAATCTCGAGCAGTTGTTTCAAGCGGTTGTTGCGGGTTATCACACGGCGGTACAGATCGTTGAAAGCAGCTGAGGCGAAGCGTCCGCCCTCCAAAGGCACCAAAGGCCT
>CAZKAA010000157.1:0-3595 GCA_964550575.1 uncultured Candidatus Cloacimonadota bacterium | reverse complement strand
CACCCTCGCCGTCTACAATCTCCGCGGACAAAAAGTGCGCACCCTCCTTTCAGGCGAGCTCCCCGCGGGTAAACACCAACTGGCGTGGGATGGCAGGGACGACCGCGGACAACAGGCCGCCAGCGGGATCTATTTCCTTCGTCTGGAGCAGGGCGGCCATAACGCTGTCCGGAAAATGGTTCTGATGAACTGACTTAAGGACCAATGATCTCGTGCTTTGCTTTGCTTGACAGGAATATGCTTTCAAAAAAGCGTAAAGGTTTCATATTGCGTACCTGGCTCTTACCGATACTCACAATCCTTATCATTATCATATCAATTGTTCCGCTCTCGGCGCAGAAAGATACTCTGAGCGTCAGCGCGAGGTTCATCCGGGACACCGGCTTCGAAGGCAAGGTAACCCAGGATCCCTTCGGTTATCAGATACATATGATATACGGCAATTTTCCAGACTTGGCACTACCCAATCTCAAGGATATGGATCAATTGAACGAATACTGCGAAGCGGTTATCGTCAAGTTGCAGCCCTATATCCTTGCTCCCCGGCACCAGCTGGAACGTCGCTTTCTTTCCAGGGAGGGAGTTGGTTATCTGCAAAAAGTCAACGGCTATATCACAGAAAGAGGTTATGGGTTGGAGTTTCGCAGCTTTGACAACAACCGTGTTGTGATTATCAACTCCACCCGGCCCATATCAGATAGCCTTGTGGCAGTGCGCATGACCCGGGAGGAAGCTGTCAACAACGCTTTGGAGGACTGGAAAACCACCCAATACTACAAACCGGACGTCAAAACAGAGGACATCGGAGCCACCCTCTGCTATTGCCGGGATTACCTGAACATTGACTTGCTTCGCTTCACCCTCCAATGGGTCGTGCATCTACCCGGCTATACCTATTACTACAACGCCTCCGACTCCGCCCTCAACAAGCGGAAATGGAACCAGGGCGACGTCATCGGTTTCTACGAGTAAGGCTCAGTCTTTTATCAACCCAATTCCCTAAATAAAAATCCTGTTTCCCTCCTGTTTCATTCCTTGGTGCGACCAAGGGAAGGAACAGGAGCGACCCGGGGGCGAAACCTGAAAATCCTCGCGGCGAACACTCCACTCGCCGCGGACAAACCTGGAAGATTGTATCGCGTAACTTGGGCGGCGGAACAAGCCAGGAAACGCCGTATCGCTTTACCGGCATGGAAATTCGGCGAGCACACTGAAGATATTCAATGAATTTTTTTAATATATTCTGCAAAGGCGTGGCGTTTGGAACAATATTTGCTCTCTATGGCGGCACAATTACATAAGTCTGGGAGAACAAGATGAAAAGAACGGTCTTATTCATCCTGCTCGCTGTTTGTCTGGCCTCGGGCCTGGCGGCGCAGGAGTTTCCCTTGAGGCAGGCGTTCGACCTGCGTTGGGATGGCTTTCACCAACGCACGGCAGACAACTGCGAACTTGTATTTTTCACGGACACCCCGGCAGGGCACCGCGACATATTCGCGCAGAAGCTGGGGCCAGACGGACAGGCCCTGTGGGCGGAACCTTTGCCTGTTGCCAGCCACGCGGGCGACCAGAAGATCTGGGCAGTGGCGCCCAGTTCCGACAACAACTTCATCCTCCTCTGGGGGGAGTATTACATCAACAATTGCCTTCAACTGCGGGCGCAGAAGATCAGTTCCAGCGGGCAGCGCCTCTGGGCGGACGAGGGAATCCAGATCGGCGGCTATGAGATGAACATCCGTTCCGCGTCATTAGTTCCCAACACAACCGGCGGGGCGTTTGTGCTGTTCCAGGAATGGTTTGAGCAGAGCCTGAGAGGCCAGAACCTTGATGCCTGGGGCAACCAACTCTGGACCCTGAACGGGATCGAACTTGCCAGCCACAACAACAATATGGAGCTGGACAGCGCGGTACCGGACGGCGAGGGCGGAGTTATCATCAATGTGAGCAAATCCACGAACCAAAACAGCGTCTCGGAACTGACCAGATATTCTCCGCAGGGAACTGCGGTGGGCCCCAACCCCCTCATCCCGGTGGGATTGATGCCCAATTTTTCGAAGTATTCAATAATGCAAAGCACAGGCGGGACCTATATCCTCTACTACTTCGGCTATTCGCCCAACTGCGGACTGTGGCAGCGGCGCATCGACAACCTCGGGGTGCCAACAGCTCCCTATACGGAAGTGGCGAGCCTGCAGCTGAAGCAGAGTTATTCCAACCCCCCGGTGCTGGCTCCGCTCGCGGACGGGGGGACGATGGTCTGTTATGAAGCGCTGCCCGCGGACGGGTGCGCCATGTTCGCGCTTCGTTTTGACGCCAATTTCGGCCTGGCTTGGACCTATCCCGGAATCGCTTTCGCCAGCGGGATGAACGAAATCTGGATGGAACTGGATCTCGCTCCCACGCCAGAAGGCGGCGCCTGGGTCAGTTGGACCGAACTGCTGAACGATAGCGGGGCGGATGTTGTCAAAAGCCAGTATATAGCTCCCAGCGGTTCTCTGCCCTGGGGTGCTGACGGAATCGTGCTCAGCAACCAGGGAAGTTTTAACCGCCAACCCCTGACGGCGGCTTATTCAGACCGCGGGATGTTTGCCTGGTTCGATCGCATTGAAGGCATGGACTCGATCCAGCGCCAGGTTGTGAGCACCGGGGGAGCCTTGTACCTTGGGCAGGGAGGGGGTCCCATATCCGAACGGATCGCGGGACGTGCAAACAACGCGGGCTGCTATGCCATCGGAAACAGGTTTTGCTCCGTTTGGACGGATTACCGCCAAAGCATGCAGATCTGCTATCAAATGAGCGATCTTGATATGCAGCCGCTGTTCGGAACCGCGGGAGAGGAGCTCAATCCGCCCTTCGACGGATATGAGATCTTCCTTGAGGCGCAGGAAACGCCCTGGAACACGCTGGCGATTCTTTACGGCCAGATGTATAACGATTACAGCGCTACAAACTATTACCTGCAGGAGGTTGACGCAAGCGGCATCAGGCTATATCCTGCCCAGGGCATATTCCTGGGAACGGATATGGATCTTAGCAACCACAGGATGGGGATCCAGGACGGGAGCATCTATCTGGGCTGGCTGGACAATGACGGCAACGGACAGGTGGAACTCTGCGGACAACGCATCGCAGGAGGACAGGCGGCCTGGGGCGCGGAGGGAAAAGTACTGGCAAGCTGGCCCGTAGGAAACACATATACAAGCCTGGAAGGCGTTTGGGGCAGCTACTATCTCTGGCGGGTTGAGGACTACAACCAGAATCTGGTGCAGTGCAAAGCCTTGAAAGTTGACGACTCCGGCGATCCCGCGCCGGGCTGGGAAGCAAACGGGCTCAGCATTGTGGACGAGACTGGTTACTACAATCAAGGGGTGCAATCAGCCGGACTTCAGGCTGGCGATCTGATCGTCTTCATACGCCTTAGCCAGGCGGGCAGCTATCAAATCCGGGCACAGAAAATCAGTACCGCCGGGCAGCGCCTGTGGCTTGATTCCGGAATGGAAGCGGTGCCGGGAAACCAGAACGGATGGATTCAGGATGTATATGTCGGCCAGAGATCGGAAGAGCACACGTCTGAACTCCAGTCACCGCTCATTAT
>CAZKAA010000156.1:0-3875 GCA_964550575.1 uncultured Candidatus Cloacimonadota bacterium | reverse complement strand
GCCCGATAATTGGATAGGATGCGGTTCCTGCTCACGAGAGAGTTTCTGCCCCATGAAGCATAATGTGGAACTAATCCGTTCTGCCCAGGAGCAGGTGACAAATAGGCTGTTCTTACTTTACAGGCGCTTGTATGAGTATGGCACCAGGCTAACCATCAGGCAGCTTACATCTCACTTGGCCTACATCATCAGCAGCGGGATCAATGCCGCAAATGTACACAAGAAGATGTCGCAGATGAAATCCGAATACCTTTTCTTTAACAGGTTGTTCGGTGATGATGGCAAGAGCCCAGATGTCGCCGCAAGCGAGATGAAAGCGATTGTGGAGCTGAAACGGCAAAGCCTGGGCACCATATTCAATTCCGGCATAGAGATGAATCTCTGGCTTAAGCCATCAGTTCATGGCACAATCAGGGTGCTACCTGAGGTTAAAGAGCTGTTTTCCGATATGCGCAAGAAAGGAATGGCATCCCTTACTGTAAGCGGAGCCGGATCTACGCCTGAGCAAGCCCGCAGACAATTGCGCAGGCTGCTTTATTTCTTTGTGAACGATGAAGTTGCTGACTCCCAAGTAATGATCGATTTTTTAAACTCACCCAATATCTTGTATTGGCAGGAATGGCAACAGAAAGGGTCAGTATTGGAAAAAGCATACCGTGCCAAATACACGAACATGGTCTTTCACGTTATACAAGAGCATTTTACCGGTGTGAGGATGCCGGAAGGCATGGGCACCCAAGACAGTAGATTGTACATCACATTGTCCCGCAAGCAGAGCGAAGTGCGGCAAAGCGCCCAGATCGTGATAGCCGAATTGGACTGGTCTCAGAGCGTGGTTCTGGAACTTGATAGATCAAGCAACGCGGCCGGAGCGGAATACGCTGAACTTGCCTTAAAAGGTCAGGGAGTGCTAAAGGGAGTAACTCTGAGGCTGGGCTTACCGTTTTTGGATTATGTAACCCAAAGGCATTACGGTGAGATTGGAAACCTCTTGAATGCCGCATACAAAGAGCGGTTGGAGCATTTTAAGCTACAGGTGTTAAAGAAAACCGCCTCCCTGAACGACGATATGATGCTGGTCAGACTACGCAATGACAACAGATTCAAGAGACAGAAATTCAGTATAAGCGACCAAGTAGTGGAGGTGTTTGATGTCTAACTCAACCTTTCCGTTTGATGCGGTTCATGTTCAGGCATACAAGAGCAATCCTGCCATAAGGCTTTTTGGAAACAGATTTAGCAATGATCAAACCAGCATGGAATTATTATGTGAGTTCTTATTAGTCATAAAGGCAAAAAAGAGAATTGATATTGCTGAATATGCTACAGCTTTCCCCCCATACACTCAACTATTGGAATGGAACAATGATGAACTTGAATACGCACCCAAAGCTAGGTTAAATCTAAAGTTGTTTTCTTTTCTGAGTGCGTCTAGACTGGATTCAAGGCACCTTACCCATAGAGAGCATTACACGCAGCTAATACAGGAACTAAAAAAACGAATCAGGATAGATAGCAATGATAAGACTCAGGTAGTAAAGACACTTGAGAGTTTACTACTAGGCTTTCAAGGTGCAGGATCAGGTCGAACATGGTGTACACAATCATTTCTACCATTGTCTAAATCATTACTAGCTTGTGAGGCAATTTGGAAAGAAACCAGTGCTAGGAAGTTTAATCCTTACAGTTGGAGCAATCTATTTGAGACGAGAGGTAAGTATTTCTCAACTAGCCAGCATGCCTTTTTTGCGGGTGGAGGAGAACTCCTGTACCTACAGATATGCAATGCGATGAAGCAAAACCCGGAAGCAATAGAAGCCTGGAACCTGGATGCAAAGCTTGAATTCAGCTCAGAAGAGATAGAGCCAGAAAAGTTGCTTAACAGTTTGGAGAGGGGGCTGGCAAAGTTTTTTAGCGCTTGTCCTAAGTTTATCGATGACCTGGCTGAGTTCATCGATGATAAGTTAGATCCTGAAACAGCCGCAAAGACAGACATGCACGAACAGCAACCGAGGTTTGTGGAAGCCGGTTGGTGCAGTAGCGCAACCTGGCAGGAAGGCTACCTGCTGGCAGTGGAAATGAACAGGATACTGTCATCCGGCCAGGATGTGATGGACAGCGTTTACTATCTGGAGACCTTATTCATGCTGCATACTCTGAGGAACCTGATCATGCAGAGTTCCAGATATTTGAGCAATGGGGAAGCAAAATGGCCTGGCTACTATATGGCTATAAACAGGTCTGACGAGGAGAATGGGACGCTCAAGCGGATATCGCATCAGAGCCTAAAAAACATCGAAAAAACCATCTATATGGCGATCCGCTCGCATATGCAGGATACGGATATAGTTCAGGATGATAAGATCCTCAAAGAAGCCGATACACGTTCCGGGCACAAGTTTTTCTTAAAGATGGCAAAGCAAGCCGGTTTGGTGATTCCCAAGCGGGGCGCTTGGGCTCGATTTGTTTTAACTCCCCAGATACTCAGGGTTTTGGTAACTACCATCGTACCGCAGCAGGGGAGGATAACATATGAAACATTTAAACAATTGATAAGAGCGAGGTGGGGCATGGTGTTTGACGAGACTGGATTTGGCGAGTGCTGCGAATGGCTGGGGGTGGAAAAGGTATATCTTTCCAGCGATACAGATGCCTGGCTACTTGAAATGCTGGCAGAAAGCGGCCTCTTGATGCACTTGTCGGATTCCTGCGCCTTGGTGTTGCATCCCAACCAAGGGAATGATGGAGCTGGATCATGAAATACATTGCGCGTTCGTTCAAAGATTACATCACAGGTAGGATAGAATCCCAACTTCCTTCCATGAAATTGGGCGGGAAAATGATCTTTATGGTGGAAAGCATCCCCGAAGATCTGACAATAGCTACTGCAGACCTTATCAGCAGTTTTTTACATAATATTGCTGATACCAATGTACTGATCAAAGTCGCCAGAACACTGACCGATGAATGGTCAGACGAGGGCAGGGATAAGGCTGATAAGGCCGGGTGGTTGACCTTGCTGGACAATCTGGCTTATTACCGCAATGAGCCTATGCCCCCTGATAAATATAACGTGATAGTTCTCTATGGGTCTGATGTGGTCACTGATTCCGCCAGTCTGGCAGATTTCAACCTTTGTAGTTTGAAGTTTGTTTGGGAAACGGGAATGTCTCGTAGTTTCAGTCAGTGGGTTGTCGATAAACTTAGTTCCAACGGCATAGATTTTTACAACAAAGCAGATATGCTGGTATTTGATAACATCCTCTACCCTATCATCGAGCAGGGCAGGGCGGACCTGATATCCCTAAGTAAGTGGCTGGAGCGTTTGGATCTATCATACTGTGACAGCGTTCCGACAGTGTTAGAAGTGGTTTTGACGAAGCTACGGGATTTCCAACTACCCAACTTCACCAGCTTTCCCTATACTAGAAAAAACAAGAAATTCAATCCGTACGTCTATAAGGCTATTGAGTTCTTTAACTACACCATGTTCATTGAGGAAAACCAGAAAAGGAAGGCTGTAAAGGCCATTGATGGGATACTCGAAGCCATCGAGACCGGAGAAGAGGGATGGGAAGACCTGGAAAATGAACAGATTCGAGGCGCGTATAGTAGCGGAATAGAATTCTTGGGCGGGATGAAGAACTACGTCCTGACTGCTGACCAAGAGGAGAAAGAGAAGCTCTTGGAAAGCGATTTCGTCTTCATCTTAGACAAGATCCTGAAATTCAAGAAAAAGCAGGAAAAGAAGAAAACAAGCGTGAAGAGCCTGGAAGGAAGCCCGGTAGAAGTTGTACTGACAGCCATGTGGGACAGTCTCTCAGAGTTTTCCAAGTCAAAAGATTATGGTAGCGTGGAAGATCTACGCAGGATAG
>CAZKAA010000155.1:1800-3963 GCA_964550575.1 uncultured Candidatus Cloacimonadota bacterium | reverse complement strand
GGCATAGGGCGTGTTTGTCTTTGCAGCTCCTTATGAGTTTAAATAATACTTGACAGGATAGCGCCAAACAGAAAGAATCTCCACATTGGAAGTTTGCTCACAAGGAGTTTTGCATGCGCCGATCCCGTTTAACCCTCTTGGTTATACTCATGCTCGCCTGCCTCTGCCAGCTTGGCGCGCAAACCCCGGACTGGCTGTGGGCGGTGAGCGCCCGCGGCAATGTGCACGAGTCGGCAAACGCTGTCGCCACCGATGTTCATGGCAATATTTACATCACTGGATACATGCAATGGAGCATAGGTTTTGACGACATTAACCTCACCGGCTACGGCAACGATGATGTCTTTGTGGCCATGCTCAACCCAGCCGGCAACTGGCTGATGGCGACGCACGCGGGGGGAACGGGTGATGACGGCGGCTCCGGCATCGCGGTCTGTCCCGACGGCGACATCATCATCTGCGGAAGCTTTGAAGGCGTCGCAACCTTTGGAACCTTCGCCCTAGTCTCCACCACAAACAACTATCCGGACGGCTTCGTCGCCAAACTCGATCCTGACGGCAACTGGCTCTGGGCGGTTCAGATTCCCTGCACGGGTTACGCCGCGGTGTCTGACATCGCGCTGGACGGAGCGGGAAACTGCTTTGTCACAGGAACTTTTCTGAACAACGCGACCTTTGGAGCGCAGACTCTGTCATCCGCCGGTTCGGGCGACATCTTCGCCGCCAAACTTGATGCCGACGGCAACTGGCTGTGGGCTCGCAGAGCGGGTGGCAGCCAGGCCGACAATGGGTTTGGCGTGGCAACTGACAGCGCCGGCAACGCCTTGATCTGCGGCAATTTCCATCAGACGGCGGCCTTCGGGGAATATCCCCTCACCAGTCTGGGCGGTTACGACATCTTCGCCGCCAAACTGAACCCCGACGGAACCTGGCTCTGGGCTGTGCGGGCGGGCGGGCCGAATACCTCGGACTTCATCCCCGACAAGGCCACCGCGATCGCCGTCGACTCCGCGAACAACGCTTATATCACTGGCAATTTTCAGGAATACGCCTGTTTTGGCACCACCTGCTTCTCCTCGGGAGGTCCAAGTAACGCCGATGCCTATGTGGCAAAACTCGATCCGTTGGGCAACTGGCTCTGGGCGGCGCAAGCCGCGGGCACGAGCACCGATTCCGCCTACGGCATCTGCCTGGATCCCTATGGGCAGATTTACCTCACCGGCTGTTTTTATGAAACGATCAGCTTTTTCGGCCCCGGTTCCCTGACCAGCCTCGGCTACACTGATGTGTTTGTCGCCCAACTGGATATTCAGGGCAACTGGCTGCGGGCCTGGCGGGCTGGAGGCACATACGTAGATAGCGGAAACGGGATCAACTCCTCACCCTCGGGCAATATCTATCTGGCAGGCCATTTTATGGGCACGGCCGATTTCGGCGGCAACGGGCTGACCAGTTTGGTGGGGAACGACATCTTCGTCGCGAGGATAGGCTCTTTCTCGTCAAACCCGGATGCGCCAATTCCCCCTGTTCAAGGCTTCGCGGAGTTGAAGTGCGGTCCAAATCCCTTTGCCGGCTGCGCGAATATCACCTGCGACATGGGGGAGAGCCGCGCGGATTGCGAAATCGCGGTGTATGACCTCCGTGGCAGGAAACTCGCGACCCTCCATCAGGGCAATCTCGCCGTCGGAAGCCATGAATTCGTGTGGAACCCACAGCCCAATCTCCCGGCGGGGATTTATCTCTGCAGGATGGTTAGCGAGACGGACAGCGTGGTTCTCCGTTTGATTCTGATGCCTTGATCCCTTCCCCTGTCTCCGGTTTTAATAGTTCTAATAATTAGTCAATTCCCCGTCTTAGGGTTTTTGGATTTCACCCTTGTCTCCGGTTTTTAATTCTAATATTTCTAATAATTCTAATTATTCGCCGTCTTATGGTCTTTTTAGCTGGTACTCCCCGATCTCCCATCCAGGATACTTAAGTATTTATAAGATATATGTATTATATATGATATATACTAATATAGTATGTATTAGTATATATATAGTTATATATATGTATTTCATATAGTTATCTTGATACTGAGTCTGGTCTCATCTTGATCCTCTCCAGCGGTGTTAAAGCGGGCGAATTATTAGAATTATTAGAAATATTAGAACTGAGTAT
>CAZKAA010000155.1:0-1700 GCA_964550575.1 uncultured Candidatus Cloacimonadota bacterium | reverse complement strand
GCGGTGTTAAAGCGGGCGAATTATTAGAATTATTAGAAATATTAGAACTGAGTATCCGGCGGTGTTAAAGCGGGCGAATTATTAGAATTATTAGAATTTTTAAATCTGGGTCCACGGGTTTAGTGGGAGACTTAGGACGGTGACCTCAAACTGTGAGGATGAAACTACTTCAATCTCTCAGAGCGGAAAATCAGAGCACGCCCGCCCGGATGAGGTCATGCATGTGGAGCATGCCCACCACGTGATCCGCCTCATCCACCACAGGCAGCATGGTGATACTGAATTCCTCCATCAGGTTGAGGGCGGAGACAGCCAACTCCTGCGGATGGCAGCGCTTGGGATTGGGTGTCAGGCAGTCGCTCGCGTAATGACGCAAAAGCTGGTCCTGCCAGGCCTGGATGTTTCTTCGCAGGTCGCCGTCGGTGATCATGCCCAGCAGTTTTCCCTCGCTGTCCGCGACCGCGGTGCAGCCAAGTTTTTTGGAGGTCATTTCCATGATCACGCCGCTCATCGCGGTGCCGGATTCCACGCAGGGCAGTTCGGCTCCGCTGTGCATAATGTCACCCACTTTGAGCAGGAGTTTACGGCCGATGTTGCCGCCGGGATGGAAGCGGGCAAAATCGGTCAGCGAGAAATTCTTGTCCCTCAGGAGCAGGATGGCGAGCGCGTCGCCCACCGCCAGTGCGACGGTTGTGCTGGCCGTGGGAACCATGCCCAGCGCTTCCGATTCGGGATCCACGGAGCAGTCCAACACCGCGTCGGCGGCTTCCGCGAGAGGGGACGAGGTGTTGCCGGTGAGGGCGATCAGGGGCACGTGGTTGAATTTGATGAAGGGGATGATGGAGAGCAATTCCTGCGTATTGCCGCTGTGGGAGACGGCGACGACCGCGTCCTGCGGCTGGAGCATGCCGAGGTCTCCGTGGATGCCTTCCGCGGCATGAAGGAAGATGGAGGTGGTGCCGGTGCTGGCCAGGGTCGCGGAGATCTTGCGGGCGATGATCCCCGCTTTGCCGATGCCGGTGAGGACCACTTTGCCCCGGCATTCCCGCAGGATGCCGAAGGCTTTTTCCGCCTGTTCTGATGAGATGCGCTGAGCCGCGGTGAGAATGGCTTCAGCCTCCAGATTCAGCTCTTGACGCAGTCTGTCGATCACGCTCACGTATCCTCCAGTCTTACAGCCGATTTTGGCTATGTGGCAAGTTTATGCCTGCTTGATCTTGCAAGCAAGGATCAAGGGCGGTCAAGGACGAGTTTAAGGGCATCTTCATAGCTCATCGAGCCGAGGTCGCCAGCGGTGTGGCGGCGCAGGGTGAGAGTGCCGCTTTCCTCTTCCTTTTTGCCGATGACGCACATGAAGGGGACTTTCTTCATTTCCGCGTCGCGAATCTTGTAGCCGATCTTTTCGTTGCGTGCATCCACTTCGCAGCGCAGTCCGGCGAGGTTGAAGCGTTCCTCGATCTGGCGGGCGTAGTCAAGTTGGGATTCGGTGATGGGAAGCACGACCATCTGCACAGGGGCCAGCCACAGGGGCAGGTTTCCGGAGTGGTATTCCAGCAGGGTGGCAAAAAAGCGCTCCACGGAGCCGAGGATGGCGCGGTGGATCATGAAGGGGCGGTGCTGAGCGTTGTCGGAGCCGATATAGGTCATGTCGAAGCAGATCGGAAGAGCACACGTCTGAACTCCAGTCACCGCTCATTATC
>CAZKAA010000154.1:0-4024 GCA_964550575.1 uncultured Candidatus Cloacimonadota bacterium | reverse complement strand
GAGATAATGAGCGGTGACTGGAGTTCAGACGTGTGCTCTTCCGATCTCACAGCAAGCTATCTGGAATTCAATAACTGCTCATTCGACAACCTCACTTACGGCTGGTATTTTCAAAAGGCTGTCAGCACAGACACCAGTACTGTGACCGAAGTGAGCGTTACCAATACTACTTTCGTCCATAATAACCATAAAGGTGTTTATGCCGAAAAACTTGACAACGCGACATTCACAGATTGCTTAGTTTCCGAAAACGGATATGACTCCTCAGTCCTACCGAGTTACTTCCAACCCTGGTGTAGCGGGATAGATGTAAATCTCAAAGCCGGAACTTACTCGGATTTGGTGTTCGATGGCTGCATAATCACAAGTAACGGAATAGGCAACTCCAAAGAGGGTGCAGGTTTAGCTCTTAAGGCACGTGATGACGGAACTTCTTATGGGCTGTATCCAGCCACATTGACTGGCGTTACTATAATTGATTGCACTATCACCGGCAATGAAAGGGGCGTTCGCTTTGGTGAACCTGGAAAGAATAACGCTACACCTACTAACGTCACAATCACAAACAGCAGCATCGGCAACAACACGCAACACTATACCGGGACAGATGGCTCAACATACGGTGACATTATCAACTTGACAGCTAACAACTCCAGCATAGTCGTAGATGGTGTCACCATGGCTGCTGGTCAAGCTCTGGTTGCCAGTGTGCACAATACCATTCAAGACACATATTTCTTTAACATCCAATCAGCCATCAATGTTGCTGATCCAGGAGATGTAATTGAGATTGGTGGTGGAACGTATGTAGAACAACTGCATGTGAATGTAGAGAACCTGACACTTCAGGGAGTGGATCTAAGAGATCCTGTGGTGATCCAATCTCCAGCGGTGCTCCCCTTGTCATTCTCATCAGGAACGAAAAACAACAAACCAGTGGTTTTTGTGGATGGAGTGCAAAACTTCACGCTCAAAGACGTAACGGTTGACGGTAACGCATATGGCGGAGCAAATTACCGCTTTGTGGGAATCGGATTCTACAACGCCGACGGCTTGCTGGAAAACGTCAATGTCTACAACATTATGGACAACCCATTCAGTGGTGCCCAGCATGGTGTCGGCGTCTACGCTTTCAATAACACGCCTGCCGTCAATTACGACATTCATCTGAATACGATGGATATCAACTATTTTCAAAAAAATGCGATTTCGTTGATCGGTGATGCCAGTACCTACAACCTGACCGTCAACATCGAATATGTGGATGTGGTTGGCGCCGGCCCGACAAGCGTCACCGCCCAAAACGGCATTCAAGTCATGTATGCCGATGGCGTGATCGATCACTGCTCAGTCACCGGGATCGAATATTCCGGTTCAGGTTGGGCTGCATCGGGCATTTTGCCTTATTACGCGACAGATATGGATATCACAAACAACACTCTGGTTGACTGCGGATATCCTATCTATCCCAATGAAAGCACCGACCTGCTGATTCAGGGCAATACAATCGAGACTGGTGCCTACGAAGTCAGAGCTCACACTGGGATCACAGACTATAACTGCACAGGATTGATCATCGACGATAATGATATCAACGATGCTATCTACGGAATGTGGCTTGCACCTGCGACCATTACCGGAAACTCGATCACCGGCGCTGATTTCGCGATGATCCTTGATGGCGGAGCTGGATACACAATAACCGGCAATAATTTCAATGAAAACTATGCACATATTTACAACTTCGGGACAGAACCCGATGTTGATGCTTTAACACCGTTGAACACCTTCGACAATTATGTGGTAATTGATCAGATTGTCTACGGTAACGCTGGGCTTATTTATGCTTCGGCTCCCAATGAACTGATCGACGCGGGTGAAACTCAGACCTACTCCGTGATCGCCCAATACATCGAACATCTGCGCGGCTTCACGGTCCAGGTCAAGATTCCCAAGGTGGATTTTGCGACAGAACCCACAAACTTCATGCTCGGATCTCTGTTCGATTCACCTCTGCTCACAACCACTGCTCACGACGCCAGCCACTGGGTGTATAACGTTAGCGGCGCCAAGATGGGCGGAGTTGCCGGAATCTCCGGTGATCAAGTCGTTCTCTTCACATTTGAAGCGACCAGCACAGGCGGCACATACTCCAATACCCCGACCGGTTGCTACATAGAAGTGCCTTCCGATCAAGTGATACTCAAAGATGACCAGAACCCCTATCAAGTGATCCCCTGCGAAGGAACATACGATAAGTGGGTCTTGATCGATGGTGTTCTGCCCACGATCACGATCAACAACCTGACCACATATCCTGATAGCATGACCCTGCCAATCGATGCTGCCCTTACTGTCGCCAATGGCTACGTCAGCGTTGATGTACCAGAACTTGACATCAGCTATTGGGACAACTGGAATCTTGATTATGCCCAGTTTATGATCCTTTCCGGGGACGCTTCCGTTGTTCCCGCGTTTGGAGATTTTGCGACCGCGAGCTATCTGTTCGGCCCCGGCTACGCCAACGCGACAAACGACAATCTGATCTGGAACGACCCTGATGCCGAGCTTAACGCCGCGTTGGGTATCCTTGCGGACGGGACATATACCATTTGGTATCTGGCGATGGATGATGCGGGTAACTATATTATCGAATCCTGGACCTTCGTTATAGATAAGACCGCCCCCGGTCCGATTGCTTGGGATAGCACGATTCCCTGCCGCACCACCATCAATTCCAACAACTCCATCGACTTGAAGTGGACGAATCCCGACGGAACGGTGAAAAACCATATCTGGATACTGAGCTACGGCGATATCGGCACCAACACGCCCTATCCCGAATATGAAGACCACAGCGATCCCACCATTCCCGCCGCGCCGAATCCCTACAATCCAGCGGTTCAGAACGGCTGGACCCAGCACATCGTGGCTAACCCTGCTCCCACAACCTTCCCTTATGCCATAACCGGCATGGCTCGCGGCTATTACTATGTGACCATCTTCGCGGAAGACGCCTCAGGCAACATCAGCGAAGCCCCTGTGAATCCCTTCTACCGCGAATCCATCAGCTACTGGCCCGGCGACGTTGATGCCACGGCGGGCACGGTACTTGCAGGCGATATTTCGATGCTGACCGCCAAGTGGGGTCTGACCGCCGCATCCACTGAGTGGAATCCGATCATTGACGTCGGTCCTTCGACAGACTACGCGCGCCGCTCGCGTCCCACACCGGATGACGTGATCGACATCGAAGACCTGATGATGTTCGCGATGAACTACAACAACACGGTCTATACCTGGTATCCCAGAGGCAACGAAGCGCCCGAGGTCGATCCCATCGGCATCGAGCTGATCGCCCGCCTGGAATCCGACGTCTTGTATGTGGATGTCAACCTGAGCGGAAACACTGACGCGGTCAAGGGTCTGAACGTTCCCTTCGCCTATGGCAGCGGCCTGCGCCTGCAGACCGTCGCGCTTGGCGAGATCTGGCCTGAAGGCAGTGTCATCCTGCATACCGACCGGGACAACATTCTGGAGATTTCGATGTCCGCCATGGGTTATGATAGCGTGATCCAGGGCAACGGGACAGTCGCGACCGCCGCGTTCAGGATCGTGGGCTCCGACACCGCCCTGCAGCTTCGCCATATGAAAGCGAGGACGATGGATAACCGGGACATCGTGATCGAGGACAATCCGACCGACATGACCACGGACAACGACGATCTGGTCAACGTGATCCCCGCGGTCAACTATCTGGGCACGAACTTCCCGAACCCGTTCCGGTCCGAGACGACAGTCCAGTATGGCTTGAAGGCAGCGGGCAGCGTGAAGATCAGCGTTTACAACTCACGCGGCCAGCTGGTGCGCACCCTGGTCAACGACAGCAAGGCTGCCGGGACCTATCAGACGATCTGGAACGGCAGGGACAGCTTTGACCGCCCTGTCTCCTCCGGCGTGTATTTCTTCCGCATGGAATCAGGCGAAGAAATACAAACCACCAAAGGCCTGATGATTAAATAAC
>CAZKAA010000153.1:0-4040 GCA_964550575.1 uncultured Candidatus Cloacimonadota bacterium | reverse complement strand
TACTTGGATAGATCTATGGGTTCCGGCTTGTACTTGGTCTCCAAGAGATCAGCAGCTGAACTGATCGCCAGGTTATAGGCACCTATACGCATCACTCTCATGAGCCCGCTCCAGTACCGCTTTTCAGCAGGTCGACCTTGGCGATCCTGACCAAACGGGTACCATCGATGCGGCTTGTATAGTATTCCACACTAGGCAGGTCCCGGTTCATCAGCTTCTGATAGTAGCTCCGGAACTTCTCCTTGAGTGAACATAGCTCAGAGTCTGGATCGGTTGCATTCTGGGCATTGACGATCAGGAAGACTGTCCAGGCGATATCGGTATCCACATACTGCCGGGAGGTTCCATGCTTACCTGTCTCGGAATCGAGGATCAGGATGGCGCAAGGCAGGTTCTTGGGGATGCTGTCCTTGTTGTATAGGGTCTCAGCCACTCCAGCAAGATTCAGTGCCTCGGAGATGCGGCTGCGCTCAGCTTGGTATTTCTCAAGAGCGGTCACAGGCTCACCTCGATATCGTTCAACTGCTGATAGATCCACTGCTCCCGGTTGGCTATGACAGAAGCGAACACATTACGGGCAGCTATGCCTTCCCGCTTGATCTTGCCCCGGATGAGATAGGCGATCTCGGCTACGGTCAGAGCTTTACCTGTCTCTTTATCAGTCCAAGACAGGTGTTTGCGTTCGACCCAAGCGATAAGTGGAGCGATCGGAGTCCAGGAAGGCACTTTACCGCCCAAAACGAAAGGCTCGTGACGCACGTTCGAGCCAACTCTTAAGATCATGGCTGTATCGGTTGTCTGGAGCAGATAGCCGGTATTGCCGTAGAAGTCGCCTTTATCGTAAATCTGCTGTGTCAGGATCTCCTTGCGGGACTCGGCATCGATCACCGAGCCGATCAGATGCAGTCGACTCTCAAGAGCGGCATAGATAGCCCGGTAGATCTCGATCATCAGTTCCTCTGGAGAAGTAAAATCACGATCAGGCATCAGATCACTCCCACCCTGATAGCACGAGGCTGTCTGGGCTTGAGTTCGTTCAAGCGATCCAGACCGACTGGATTAAGATAGGCTTGCAGGATAGTAAGGGCTCTCAATTCAAGGTTAGCTTTGAAGGCATCTATTTCGCTGCCTGTGAGCAGTTCGGTGGCAGACTGGTCTAAACCTACGGTCTTGACTATGCCCTCGCCCAGGGTCTTCAAATTGAGGAACTCACATGTACTGTGCAGCATCAGGAAACAGAACCCAAAACGAAAAGAGATCAGGAAAGGCTCTTCTTCCGGTATATCTTCGTGAGTTGCCCGATCATAATGCTCCTGCAGCACGACGGAATGGATCATCTCCATTACCAAGCCCTGATGCTCCTTGAAGATGCCATTGTTGGACATCTCTTTGGGGAGATTAAGTATAGCGAGCATGGCATCTATCTCGACCGGAATAGGGATCACTGACCCTTCCTCATCATCTCGGATAGCTCAATCGCTCTCATACCCACCTGCTTCGCCCACTTGGAAGCCAGCATGTCATTGGCGGCTCGTTCCCAATCTCCGGCTTTGATAAAAGCCAAGGTGTTATTAAAGCCTAGTAGCCCCTTTAAACCCAAGTTGAAGCACATGTTGAGCAGCACCGACTGGCGAACCTCATCGAGTGTATTGTACACCTCAGGTATCTCATCGATCAGCCACTGCTCGCAGTCCTGGATATCACTTTCCAGCATGGCATAAGCTTCTTTCAGCGATATGCCTCGATCATCGAGATTGCGGCCGATACCGATGGTCAGCTTACCTGCTGTGCAGCGATATGGCTTCAGCCGCAGACCCTCATGTCTGACTAACTGAGCTTTACTCCGGTTCATCAACGCATCGGTCATGCTATCTCCTTGTTTCAGATATGATCATTGATCCAGAGCCAAGAAAGCACTACCCTGTATGCTGACAAATCAGGATGAGCAAGGATGAGACAGAAATATGAGAGAAAGTTCTTGACATAAGAAAGAGAAATATTTAAACTGTAGTTAGCTAATATGGACTGATTATGATTGATCATAAGGCTTTAAATAAACCAGTTCAGTTTGAGTTCATTGATGAAAAACGCGAACAACGCCCTGTATTTATCAGGAGGATTGATGAAAAAACACTTGTTGTTTTCATTGCTGTTACTGATTTCTATAAGTCTGCTAACAGGTCAGACATGGATACGCTATTATCTCTTTGATGATCTGTGTCCGGGTCCCTATGATAGTGCGAGTTCAGAAGTCTGTAATGTTATACCCGCAATTGATGGAGGATATTTACTCCAAGGATATGTTGAGTTTGCATATGGAGATATACCAGCATACGCAAACAATGTATTCTGGAAACTCGACGAATATGGCGAAATTGTTTGGAGAAGAACGGGGGGAGGAAACTTCGCGTTCAACAGCATCGTAAGCAATGGAATTGACAGGTATTATTGCATTGAATACGATAACATGAATGTATTCGATGCTGAGATGAACATGATAGGTCATTATGTATTCCATACAGTAAATGGCTTTCAAGCATATTTATACGACATGCAATATGTTGACGATGGCCTGGTCTTTGCTGGTAAAGTCAATGGCCAAGCTGTGGTAATTAAAACCGACTTCCAGTTCAATGTAGTGTGGCAATCAAGTACCTTTTTGGCATTCTTAGGGGCACGTTCAATTGAACCATATGGAGATAATTGGATTTCTCTTTCAGGTAGGGTGTTTACCGAAATCAATGGGGTAGGTGATACTCTTTGGACCTATTATGACCCGGTTGATTACACAAGTTTTTGGGACTGCACTGTCGCAACAGATGAAAGTATATACTTGCTGGGATACTACAAGCTATGGGAAGTTGACACAACTGACCACAATCTTCAATTAGTTGCTGATAATTTACCAGCATTTGATATGAACTTGCATGGGTCTATCGACATGCTTCCCAATGGTAACATCGTTTATACCGGAGGCAGATCAGACACAGGCCCGATTCTCCACAGCTATAGTCCTGATGGTGTCCATCAATGGAGTAGATCATACGACACCTTGGGAGCAATCTACTTTGGGACAGGCTCCAAGAACCTTTTGGTTATGCCCGACGGCAGCATCCTGTTTTGCATGCATCATGGTACTATTGTCCTAGTAAAAACTGATCCTGATGGCAATGTAGTAGCCAATGACGATCCCATCGCTCCTGTATTTGTATCATCCATCATGTGTTATCCCCAGCCAGCAAGTAGCACTGTTATGATCTCTGTAAAAAGTGGTTTTATAGGCGATTTGGGATACAGTATTTTCAATATCAAGGGACAAAGAATATATTCTGGTAAGATAAATGGGCATCACAAAGAACAAAGCTTTGATCTTCCAAACGAAGCTCTGGAGCGAATGTCCAACGGTGTTTACTTGATTAGTCTGGATCAGGGAAACAGAAGAATCGCCACTGCCAAGCTGGTAGTGGTTAAATAAACAAAGGAAGGTAAATCATGAAACAAGGCAAAATCGTAACGATCGTTTTTATGTTTATCATGTTGATGGTGACTCAAAAACTAATTGCAGTCTATCCGTTAACGCATACTTACTCTATCAGTCCTGATTCGCTACACCAAATCCGCGCTGCAGCGGGACTGGTTGCTGGAGAACCATCAGATGGATTGATAACTCAGTACTGGGAAACCTATACCCGTACTTACCGTGACGATAGTCCCGATCCAGGTGATCTGCAGCGGGATAGGTCATATACCGACAGCTTTGGTTTCGAGGGAAAAGCAATAGATGCCTATACTGCCGTTTTGGCATACAACGATTTCCCTGATTTTTATTCGGGGGAACTTGATGATATCCGCAACTACCTCTTTACTTTCCCATGGGATATCTATCAGAATGCACTAAAACACCAAAATTATTACCCAGGTGACCTGCCGGGTATGGTCCCAACCGAATGGGACGATAATCCTTACCCCGGAGGAACTGATGGTGATCAGGCTTGGTGGCAATTGACTGACTATCAAAGAGCGCGTGAAATGAGTTACAA
>CAZKAA010000152.1:0-4050 GCA_964550575.1 uncultured Candidatus Cloacimonadota bacterium | reverse complement strand
AGGCAAATACGGCAGCGGTAGCATCCATAAGCTGATCAAACACCACATCCTGCCCCACTTCTATGCCATCGAACTCATGATGGCACCCTACACCGTGGGACACCTCAAGATCAGCTATCTCTTGGCGGAACATGGCTATGAACTAAGCGAAGATGAACGCTTCAAGCTCTATCTCTCCAACACTCTGGAACCGGACATCCCCCTGCAAACCGAACTCCCCATCTCTCACGACATCAGCGAGGAATGTGCTCTGGCAAACAAGGTGAAACATCAAGACCCGATTCTGGTGATCATGGGCAATCCGCCATATAGCGGAGCTAGTGAGAACAGCAATATCTGGACGGAAAGCCTGCTCAAGACTGATCTGGATGGCGCACAAAGTTATTACACGGTTGATGGCAAGCCACTAAACGAGAAGAACCCGAAATGGCTGCAAGACGATTATGTGAAGTTCATGCGCTTTGCTCAATGGAAAATACACAAGGCGGGCAAGGGCATCGTAGGCATGATCACCAATCATGGCTATCTGGATAATCCCACTTTCAGAGGCATACCCATGAGTAAATATCTCTTCTAAATCATATCTTCCTCCTCTGACTTTAATAGCTTCATGTCATTTCAAATATAGTATCTTAGTACTTGCCGTATTTCTGTCAGCTTCAACCACAGCAATATAGATACCACCGCTTACCTGTCTGCCGATATCATCTCTACCATCCCATTGGAAAGTGTGATCGCCTGCCGCATTGATACTGCTGGACTGGGATCTGATCAATTGGCCCTTGAGGTTATAAATACTAAGCTTGCAGCTACATGGCTCAGGTGCTTTAACTAAAATAGTGTTTGTTCGTGAAAAGGGATTGGGATAGCATGAAACAAACATTTTGGGTTGAGGAATTGTCGGATCGTCAACAGAAGTATCGTTTGATAAGGTGAAAACAATTTTTGGAGAATGAGGCAATTGAGGAATACTATACGATGCATATACTATGTAGTCATCTCTGTTGTCCCAATCGGAGAATCCATTTAAATACAAACGATACTGGGAAAGAGACCTGTTTGAGGTGAAATCCATAGCCAGACATTCGGTCACATCGAGACTCACCCAACAGGGAGGTGAAAGTGTCTCATTACTAAAGAATGTATAGGTTCCATAAACGGAAGATGGGATCACGTCATTTGAATTGAAAGTATCTCCATAATCAATATGCTCTAGAATTCCCTCCGGACAAACCATCGTTTCCCCATAATCGAAAATTGGGTAACATCCATTGCCGTTTCCACTCCAAGATTGGATATAAACCAATAATGATGCTGATTGTATTATATAACTGTCAGGAATGATAGGCAAAACAAAGCAAAGATATCCTATGCTGGCAAAATGAACCATCCAGGCCCAACTGTAGTAATCTCCAATATATGTGTTACCTTCTTGCCAATTTGCATCTACTGTAAGGTAGTTTTGCTGATAGTAGATAGACCCGCTCAACTCATCAACTGCAAGAAGTGAGTCTACAATTTCATTTTTGGAGTCGCCCATTATCTCAGAGAATTGAAGTGTTTCTCCATGTAAGATTATTGCGAGCAGGATAAGAATAACAAATACAATCGTGTTTTTCATGTATTCTCCGACCATAAAAAAGGTACCCTTGATACTCCAAAGGCTACCGTGACCTCTTTCCACTTTTTCCTAAATCTAATCATGAGTAACATCTTGGATCACATTCCCTTAATCCAACAACCATGACTTTCCCAATCACTTAACATAACCGTACTTCCCTTTTGAAAGGTTGACTCTGGCTATCACGCTGATTTATCTTATCAGTCTACTTGCACTCCTTTAATTAGTGTAATCCTTAATAATCACAATGCAAACTATTTTTTCTGTCTCATCCTTGCTCATCCTGATTTGTCAGCATACAGTGTAGTGCTTTCCTGGCTCCGGATCATTGATCACATATGGAACAAGGAGATAGCATGACCGAGTCACTGTTGAACCGGATCAAAGCACAGTTAGTCCGACACGAAGGTTTGCGGCTTAAGCCATACCGCTGTACTGCAGGAAAACTAACTATCGGCATAGGACGCAACCTCGATGACAGAGGTATCTCCCAGAAAGAGGCTTATGCCATGCTGGAACGAGATATCCTGGACTTCGAGCAGCAACTACTTGATGAGATTCCCGATCTCTATACTGGACTTGATGAAGTGCGCCAGTCTGTACTGCTCAATATGTGCTTCAACCTTGGATTGAAGGGACTACTGGAGTTTAAAAACACCTTGGCATTTGTTGCTGCCGGAGATTGGGAGCGGGCTGCCAATGGCATGCTGGCATCCAAGTGGGCGAAGCAAGTGGGGATGAGAGCGATTGAGCTATCCGAACTGATGAGGAAGGGTAAGTGATCGCCATCCCGGTCGAGACCGATGCCATGCTTGCTATCCTCAATCTGCCCAAGGAGATGGCTAACAATGGTATCTTCAAAGAACATCAAGGCCTGGTCATGGAGATGATCCGCAGTATCGTGGAGCAGGAGTCTTATGATCGGGCAATCCAAGAGGATCTGCCGGAACAGGACCCGCTGCTGATCTCTTTTCGTTTTGGGTTTTCGTTTCTCATGCTCTACTCCACAGCCGAATTCCTCAATTTGAAAACCCTGGGCGAGGGCATAGTCAAGACCGTAGGTTTAGACCAGTCTGCCACCGAACTGCTCACAGGCAGCGAAATTGACGCCTTTAAGGCCAATCTTGAACTAAGAGCACTGACCGGGCTACAGGCATATCTCAATCCTGCAGGCCTGGAAATGCTCAATGAACTCAAGCCCAGACCTCCAAGAGTGATCAGGGTAGGAGTGATCTGATGCCTGACAGCTATACCACTCCTGATGAGCTGATGATCGAGATCTACCGGGCTATCTATACCGCTCTGGAGAGCAGACTGCATCTGATCGGTTCGGTGATCGATGCCGAGTCCCGTAAGGAGATCCTGGCACAGCAGATTTATGACAAGGGCGATTTCTATGGCAATACCGGCTATCTGCTCCAGACTACTGATTCTGCCATGATCCTGAGAGTAGGCTCCAATGTGAAACACGAGCCTTTCGTTTTGGGCGGCAAGGTGCCTTCCTGGACTCCGATCGCTCCCCTGATCGCTTGGGTCGAACGCAAGCACCTGTCTTGGACTGATAAAGAGACAGGTAAAGCTCTGACCGTAGCCGAGATCGCTTATCTCATCCGGGGCAAGATCAAACGGGAAGGCATAGCTGCCCGTAATGTGTTCGCTCAGGTCATCGCCAACCGGGAGCAGTGGATCTATCAACAACTGAGTTCAATCGAGGTAAGTCTATGACCACGTTGGAGAAGTTCGTCTTTCAAAGAGACCGCATCACACAAGCCTTGAATCTGGCCGGGATCACCGAAGTGCTGTATAACAAAGACAATATCCCCAAAGTCCTGCCCTGCGCTATCTTGATCCTGGACTCGGAAGCAGGCAAGCATGGCACTTCCCGGCAGTATGTGGACACTGATATCGCCTGGACTGTGTTCCTGATCGTCAATGCCCAGAATGTGACTGACCCGGATGCCATTCTCTACGCTTTCAAAGAGAAGTTCCGAACCTTCTATCTGAAACTGATGAACCGGGACATCCCCAGTATCGAATACTACACTTCCAGGGTGGATGGCACCCGGCTGGTCAGGATCGCCAAGATAGATCTCTTGAAAGCAGGTACCGGAGCAGGTGCATGAGAGTGATGCGACTTGGTGGCTATAACCTGGCGATCAGTTCTGCTGCTGAACTCCTGGAGAGCAAGTATAAGCCAGAGCCCATAGATCTATCAAAGTATCAGCGGATCGGTAAGCAGTTGGTATCCAAGGCAGCCGAGACCAAGAAAGTAGTCTCTCAGCCCTATTCGATGAGCAATCTGCTCAACCTACTGGATACCGATGAGTACCACTCCGGCTGCATCGATGCCCTGAGTATGGCTACTGTGATGCAGTTCGACTGCCAGAAGAACCAGGTCAAAGCCTGGATGGAAGCTGCCGAGTTCCCTG
>CAZKAA010000151.1:0-4060 GCA_964550575.1 uncultured Candidatus Cloacimonadota bacterium | reverse complement strand
GAAACAGATCAATGGCGAGATGATTCAAACCATCCCACATGACGTGGATTTAAAACATGTGTATTGTGCAAGCTATAAGCACAGTGTCATCGATGGTATAACCACTGCCATGTATAACTCTAATCTAAACCATGGAGATGGTGGAGAACTAAGTAATGAGAGAGGCTTTGCCCCAAAATTCAATTCCATTTCATCATCTTCATCATTAGCGGTTAGCACTTTTGCGCCATGGAAAACCCGCCTGGATGAGCTCATAGTTGATCTCGGAACTGAGCAAATGACGGGATTTGACAAATTGGAATTTGAGCATATTGCCCACACTGCCATCCCCAAAGCCAAGAAGCATCCCAATCTGGATGTTTGGTTAGAATCTGATGATGCAATTCTTGCTATTGAGTGTAAGTTTTGCGAGTATCTGGGCGAGAGAACTGAGAAAGCAAGTCTGCACCAAGCATACAAGAGACTTGCCTCATCAATGGACCGGCAAAATCCTTGGGTGAAGGCTATTGATCTTGTCACAAACGAGAAGGGCGAATGTAGATACAGGTTCTTTGATGCTGTACAAATCATCCGTCACTACTTTGGTGTGTTGAATTCCGGCCAGAAAGAGAAGCATCTGCTGTATCTATATTGGCATCCGGAAAACGAGGACTGGATGGATATCCACCCCTTTGATCTGCATATGAAAGAGCTGAAAGAGTTTTCGGATCTTGTCTCACAAGCGACTGATGTGCATTTTCACTTCTTGAGCTTTAATGAATTATGGGAGCAGTGGTCTAGGATGGAAAGCCCTGAGGTGCAAAAACACTGTAGGAATCTAAAAACAAAGTACTTAGTTAAACTAAATGAATACTCAATGGAGGATAAAATGGTTCCGAGAAATGAAAAATTCCGATTATTCACGATGCACGGGGTAGTCCAGCCCCCGATAGGTGATGAAGAGAGAATTAGAAACGGGTTGTATATGGCAGGATCGCTTAACTTAGCTTTAGCTAGAGGATTTACCAGAAAAATCAGACTAGCAGCCTACGAAATGCCTTTGGCAACCAATACTAAAAGTGGAAACAGGATCGATTTGTTTGGTTATGATAAGGATCACAATCCATACATTATTGAGTTGAAAACCGGTGATGCTAGGGATGAAATACATGAAGTAATCGCGCAGATCAATCGGTATGAATCAATGCTGATTCCGATCTTGAATGATGTTGAAAAAGCAATAAAAGAACAGCTATTTCTCGATGAGTTTAAACTTACTCGAGACATTAAGAAAATCGTGCTAGCACCGGCAAATTATTACACAAAGCATGATTGGGAGCCATATAAGAATGAAGAAATACTTCTCTGTTATCTTCGTAAAGACAAGGATGTAGATGCCCTTGCAGACAAAGTCAATGGAGAGGAAGGCATCACGGTATACGTGTACAACAAACCAGGTAAGTGAGGTTGATATGATATCCAATAGTGAATTTAATCGAAGGGTAAAGGCGGTCTCCAAAGCAAGAGATAAACGGATTAGCCTGATTGAATCCAGGCTCAAGGATTTAACCGGGCTAAGGCTAGCCAATAAGCACAAATATCAATACCTATGTAACGAAAACTTAGATGAAACACCTATTAAGAGAAGTGGAAAAGAAACCATCGTTGTGTTTCCTACTGATCTAATAGAGAACGATTTTAGAACTGATGATCAATTTCAAGTATGGACTTTCATTCTAGGCAGAATTGGAACTGGCAATGTATTCGAGAAAGGCATAGAATTCGAAAGCAAGGAACTGAGTGGTAAGCCCCAAGCCCAACTAGAGGCTATTCAAAAAGAAGTGCTACGTTTAGATGATGGAGATTTTGGCATCTCTGACATTCTCGGAGTTTTCTCATACACTGAACACATGATTAAGCTATTCGCTCAGGTGATCGCCTATCACTCTATACTGCATAGCGTTGAAGCTGAAGATTTGGCTTTTGTGGTTCTGGCTCATGAACTTGCCCATGCTTACACCATTGCTGGGTATGATATCAATGGTTATCGAGGGGAGATATTGCAAAACTACCACAGCAGGGAAAGAAACGTCATTGAGGGATTAGCTCAATATTATACAGAGGCTGTTTGTTTCCAGTTGAAAAAGTATCATCAATTCAAACACGTTTTCGAAGCTCTGTTAAAGAATCAAACTCATCCCTATACTTGGCACAAAGATTGGTTAAAAAGAAGTGGAGTTGATCATGAACATATCCGATCCACTTTGTTGAATTATCGCAGATTTATTAATTCAGAAGCCTTTGAAAGGTCTGTGCTTTAGATAATAACATAAATTCTATACCTCGTGGAGGACTAATGAATAATGAGATCATTGAGTTGCTGTCCAAAGCCAATTCCGGTAATGCAGACTCTCAAAACCAGTTAGGAGATGCTTACTTCGATGGAATCGGAATCGAGCAAGATCACGCAAAAGCATTCGAATGGTACCTTCGAGCAGCTGAACAGGGGCACGGGAAGGCTCAGTATAACGTAGCCTATGCTTATGCCAATGGAATTGGAGCTCAGAAGAACACATCTGAAGCTATCAAATGGTACGGCAAATCAGCAGACCAGGGAATAGCTCTAGCTGAATATGTTCTGGCAAAGATGCTAATCGATGGGCAGTACATAGAGCAAGACATAACTAAGGGTCTGGATTTGCTGCAAAAAGCCTCAGACCAAGGACTAGACCTTGCACAATATGACCTTGGTACCATATTCCTTGAGGGCAAGATTGTTGGGCACGATGTGAACAAAGGAATAAGCTTTCTGTTCCTCTCGGCCAAGCAAGGAAACAAAGATGCTCAATACAATCTCGGCTTGGCCTTTTCAAATTTACCTGAGCCTGACTATGCTTCTGCCGAGAGATACCTTCGAGAAGCATCATTCAATGGCCATTTTATAGCGATGTTCGAGTTATCCAGGCTCTATGCCATCAACATGAGAGACTACAAGCAGGGCCTATTGTGGGCAATTGTAGCCTTAGAATACTGTGAAAAACAAGATGAACAGAGAATCAATCGGATCAAGAACATCTTGGAAAGTAAGCTAAGTACTGCCGAGGGTGAAGTAGTCTCTTCTGAGGCAAGGAATATAATAGCAGCATTGGACGCAAGTCTTTGTTGATTAAGTCGTGTATTGATTCAGGAGGATAGATGAGTTTCGTTCACTTACACGTACACAGTGAGTTCAGTTGGATGGATGGAGCTTGCATAATCGATGATCTGGTGCAGAAAGCGGTGCAGTACAAGATGCCGGCTGTGACGATCACGGATCGCAATAGTGTTGCGGGGGCTTCCCGCTTATGGCATCAGTGCGTCAAAGCAGGCATCAAGCCGATCATCGGTCTGGAGATAGCAATTCAAAACGATCCCGGAGATGGCAGAGTATTTTCGGTGATCCTGCTAGCCAAGAATGGCTCCGGCTATGAGAATCTCTGCCGTCTCGTTACTCTGGCTTATGAGAATGATCGCCTTGCCCCAAGAATAACTAAAACTCAGTTGTGGGAGCATTCATGGGATCTGATTTGCCTGTCCTTTAGTGTGGTGGGGGAGCTCTGCACCTTGCTAGTGGAAGGAAAAGACGAACAGGCAAGGCAGGTTTCGGATTGGTATCATGAAGTCTTTGGCGAGGATTACTACTACGAAATCCAGAACCATGGGCTACCTTCGGAAGCGGTTGCCATGAACAAGCTCCTTAATCTGGCTTATCAAACCAAGATACCCGTGGTTCTCACCAACGACTGTCACTATATGGATCGAAAGGACTCCAGCGCTATCGATGCCCTGAATTGCATCAGAAATGGCTTGGATTTCGCTCATCCGGAAGCCAAACGCTTTGCCTGCAATGAATACTACTTCAAGTCGCCCAGGGAAATGAAAGCGCTCGTTGGATTCCCACCTCAGCTTGTTAAGAACACCCTGGAAATAGCCAATAGAATCGATGTGACGGATGACTATATACCTGTTGCTGAGATCGATTTATCAGCTCCCAAGGTGGTTGGTTTGCTAAGCAGTTACTCTCCCACGTTGAGGATCAAAT
>CAZKAA010000150.1:0-4128 GCA_964550575.1 uncultured Candidatus Cloacimonadota bacterium | reverse complement strand
TCTACAATGGACTCGTCAAAAAACTGCGCTTCGTCGATGGCAATGATCTTTATCTCTTCCTTGAGGTACTCAAAAATCTCCCCGGGAGAAGTGATGGGGATTGAGGGAGCTTGCATCTGGGAATGCGAAACGATGTTGTTCGCGTCGTAGCGGTTGTCGATCGCGGGCTTGAATACGAGCACCGGCTGCCGGGCATATTCCGCCCGGCGGATACGGCGGATCAACTCCTCCGTTTTGCCGCTGAACATGCTTCCGCAGATCACTTCGATCCATCCCGTCTTCTGATTTATTATGTTCACTGTCGCTCCTGGCGTTGTTTGGTCAAACAAAGACAAAACTGGATGGCAGCCTATTTTGTCAATTGATAAAGTGCCTCTGGCTGAGATGATGGGCGATAATCCCGGCAGCCACAGACACGTTTAGCGACTCCATGGAATCTCCCATTTCGATGTGCCAGGATTCGTCCGCCCCGGAAAGCAACGCGGCGGAGATGCCATGCGCTTCAGAACCCAGTGCCACAATGACCTTTTCATCTTTTCTGAGTTCGATCTGACGCAAAGGGAAGCCTTTTCGCATCTCTGCAGCGACCACCCGGGCTCCCAACCCGCCAATCCTGTCCTGCGCAAATGTTCGAAACGGCACGCGGTACACCGCCCCCAAGGAAGAGCGTATCACTTTCGGCGACGACAGCTCAGCGCAATCTGGAGAAAAGTAGACCATCCCGATGCCGAATGCAGCCGCCACGCGGAAGATGCTGCCCAGGTTTCCCGGGTCGGCAATCCCGTCCAGATAGAAAGCGATTCGAAAGTCTTCCTCGCGTTCAACCGGAACTGGCAACAGCGCCGCGTATCCTGCGGGATGCTCGCTCTCGCAGATGCGGGAGAATTGCCCAGGATTGAGTTCCCAGGCGGCGATATTGCTCCAGAGCGGTTTTTGCCCCTGCCCCACGTACTGCTCCAGAGGCGATATTCCGTAATCCCTGATCTGGCTGAGGGCACGTTCGCCTTCGACAATGACCCTGCCTTCGGCAAGACGGTATTTTTTCTGCCTAAGGCGGGCAAGTTCATGCAGATGATTCTTGCTGATTTCCATGCTGTTCTTCCCAACTTTCCAAGCATCTGATTCGCATATATCTACGCACTTATCCACAATTCCGGTGGATAATCCCCATTTTCCAACGTACTGGAATGCAGTAACTTGGGTAAGAGCGTCAGGTTTTCCACAAAGTTATCCACATGTTATCCACGGCTTCCGCAACCCGCCCCGAGTCAGAGGATTGTGAGTTTCCGGGTGAGCGTTTTGCCCCCCGCTCGCAGTTTTAGCATATAGAGTCCGCGTCCCAGGCGCTGAAAGCCTTCCTCCGCGGATAGCAGCCAGACGCCCTGACCCGCTTCGGCCTGATTGAAGGATCTGTTTAAAACCCGCTGCCCCCTGAGATTAAAGAGCTCAAGTCCGATTTCTCCTGTCCCCGCTTCCGAAAGATACCACCGCGCTGAGGCAAGCGATCTGTCCCGCACGGGATTTGGCGCCATCACCAATTCAAATGCCGGTTCGTTATATGAGTATGAGAGCTCTGCAGGTTCTGACCAGTTGCCTGACGCGTCACGACAGCGGACCGTGACCGCACCGGCGCTGCTCACGGGAATGATCGCAGTGATCTCCCCCACTGCATATTCAGGATAAAACCAATAAGTTGCCGGCTCAGGATGATCATCCTCGCTGACCCGAACCTCGATACTCAACGCGTCCGGATCGGGGGGAACGAACACCTGAAAAACCAGGTCTCCCAGCAACAGCGAGGGTTCGGAGACTTGCGGGTACTCCGGAGCAACTTCATCGCCGAGACCTCGGTTCAGCCATCCCAGCCAGCGGCTGGAAGCAAATTCCAACTGGGAGTAACTCTCCCACCAGGCGTCGAAATACTGCCGGTGCCAGGGAAACCAGATCGCTGCCGAACCGACCTGCTCATGAGGGATGTTGGCACTTCCCGCATAGACCACGCTAGCATTCCAACGCCCCAAGGTCAGATTTATCCAGTAAGATACCTCATGCTGCGGATACATCGCCATGCAGCGAGACATGAACTCCTCAACGTCCACATCGCAGTAGCCTGTGTTCATTTCCCAAAGTTCGCTCCGGATGCTGTCCACGATCGCTGGGGCATTATCAACTCCCCCGAGGCAGATAATATACGAGAACTGCTCATAAAAATCCGGCAGGGCGCTGGTCCGGATCGCGGAGCAGGTGAGGGGATTGACAAATCCCTGCGGATTCTGGATCCCTCCCGGCTCGTAGGATTCCAGATACTTCTGCGGAATCAGCGCCGCGATCTCCTCATCTTCGTATCCAAGGCCGATTATTGGAATTATCGTCTGATAGGGAAAACCGGATGCCGGGACCAGTTCCTCGCTGCCGATGACGTAATCTGCAGCGTGCATGACCTCCGCCAGCACTTCCACGCTTTGCATGCTGCAGGCATCGAAGATCAGGATATCCAGATGCGGTATACCTGTAAGGGCTTCCTTCAGTTCCCCCTCTGCCACGCTGATGATTGATTCCGAACCATTGTCCGGGCAGATCCATTTGGCATCGTTGCCCTTGAACCAGTTGTCGCCGTGGCCCCAGATCACCAGCACGTTTCTCTGTCCATTGGGTCCTTCGTAATGATCGAAGCCCCAATTGATGAAATCCTTCAGTGTTTGCGGATCGCCGCTGTCGATTTCGCCCAGGTCTGCAAGGAGCGGAGAGGTGATCTCTGGTGAATTATCCTGGACGATCCTGCGCCGCTGTCCTCCCGGGTAGGGTGAATCGGCGGGCATATCTGTCTGCACGATAATGCTAAGGCCGGCACTTTGCGGCGCGGACTCCATATCGTTGATGTCCTGCACGGCGTTTTGCCATAGGTTGTTGTCCGCCGCCATATAGACCAGAACGGTCGTTACGCGCGAAAAAACGGGAATCGCAAAGGCGGTTGCCAGGAGCAGAACAAGGTACTTTTTCACCTTAATACGGATAATCCTGAGCGGTCTCCAGCCCTTTTAACACGCGCACTCCACCCATGCTCAGCGCTTCCATTTCCTTCTCGCCGGGATAGATATGCAGCGGCGCGATGAATTCGCAGCGGGCGCGGATCTCTTCCACCACATAGTGGTTGTAGACCAGCCCCCCGGAGAGGAAAATCCCGTCCACCTTGCCTTTGAGGACGGCGGCGCTCGCTCCGATCTCCTTGGAAACCTGATACAGCATGGCGTCGAGGATCTGCCTGGCTTTGGCGTCGCCTTCCTGGATCCGTTTGTTGACCTCGATTCCGCTGTCGGTGCCCAAATACGCCATCAGGCCCGCCGCTTTGGTCAGATATGTCGTCAGCTCTTTCTTGGTATAGTTTCCGCTGTAAGCCATGTCCAGAAGGTCGCCGATCGGCAACGCTCCCGCTCGCTGCGGAGAAAAGGGTCCCATGCCCAGCAGGGCGTTGTTGACGTCCACCACCCGTCCGCCGAGGATCGCCGCCACCGAGATGCCGCCGCCCATGTGCACGCCGATGAGGTTGGTCTGGCTGAAATCCTTGCCCAGTTCCGCCGCCAGCAGCCGCGCGATATAGCGGATGTTCAGAGCGTGAAACAGCGATTTGCGCTCGATTTCAGGAATGCCGGAAACGCGGGCGATGTCGTCAAACTCGTCCACCACCACCGGATCGACGATGAAGCCCGGAATGTTCAGCTCTTTGGCGATCGCGTCGGCGATGAAAGCACCAAGGTTCGAGGCGTGGATGCGTCCCCAAAGCGTTGGGTCCTTAAGGTCGCGCAGCATGTTTGGGCTGATCTTCCATGTTCCTCCGGGAACGGATTTGACCAGTCCGCCCCGTCCCACTACGGCGTCGAGGCTTTCTGCGGCGACATTGTTTTCCGTCATCGCTTCGAGCACCAGTTTCTTGCGAAAATCGTATTGCTCAATTATCCCCCCATAGGGTTCAAGCTCCGCCGGATCGTGGCGCAGGGTCTTTTCGAACACCGGCTGGTCATCGTCATAGACCGCGATCTTGGTCGAGGTCGAACCGGGATTGATGGCGAGAATGCGTTTGGACATTAGTCCTCCCTTTTGTTTTTTCTTTTTTTTCCTTCTCACTAGCCA
>CAZKAA010000149.1:2940-4214 GCA_964550575.1 uncultured Candidatus Cloacimonadota bacterium | reverse complement strand
CGCTGAATATTGCCCTTCTGGTGTAATCTTTAAAAGATTCGGTGATTAGCCTGCCATAGGGATCAAAATACTGAACCCTTTCAGCAACAACGGCTACCGGAACATCTGCTACATAATAGCGTTTCACACTTTGCTCTGAATTTGAATCCCCTATAGGGGGAAAATCAGTTATCTGATCTTGGCCGGGCTCAATACCCATGGGTGGTTCGCCTGTACTACCGGAACCTTCACCATGTTCAGTGTCTTCATCTGGAGGAACCGGGGAGTCATCAATGCTCTTGGGTTCATAGATCTGAACCGGGTCTCCGTCGAAATCAGGATCGGCAAACAATTCTGTCGCCTTCTTGAAATCTATGATGGTAAAGTAGTATTTTCCATAATCTTCATTGATGCGGGTGCCCCTGCCTATGATCTGTTTGAACTCAGTCATGGAATGGATTATCTGGTCCAAGACAATAAGTTTGCAGGTCTGAGCGTCCACTCCCGTAGTCATTAGTTTGGATGTGGTGGCAATGACAGGGTACTTGGATTCCGGGAAAATGAAATTATCGAGTTCCATTTTCCCCTCTTCATTATCTCCAGTAATCCGCATCACATATTTAGAATCAGCGGCTATATCGGCGTTTTCATTTACCAGGGCTATTCGCATCCTTTCAGCATGGTCGATGTTGGAGCAGAAAACGATAGTTTTATCAAAACGGTTGGTTTGTTTGAGAAACTCTGAAATCTTTCTGGCGACTAATTCAGTACGTTTCTCCAGCACCAAAGAACGGTCAAAGTCACTTTGGTTATAAATCCGATCTTCTACTTCATTGCCGAACTTGTCGATCTTACCTTTATCAGGCCTCCAGCCCGTAAGGTCCTTATCCAGATCAATGCGCACGACTTTATAAGGGGCTAAGAAACCGTCTTCTATACCTTGCTTTAGAGAATACGTGTAGATCGGATCACCGAAGTAATGGATATTGGATACATCCTTGGTTTCTTTTGGCGTGGCTGTCATACCAATCTGGGTTGCGCTTTCAAAATACTCCAGGATTTGCCTCCAATTAGAATCGTCGGCAGCGCTACCTCGATGACACTCGTCAACGATTATCAGATCAAAGAAATCCCGGCTGAACTGCTTATAGATATTCATCTCTTCATCCGTGCCAGTTACAGCCTGATAAAGAGAAAGGTAGATTTCGTAAGACTTATTGACCTGGCGTTTTTGTATCTTTGTCATAGCAGAGCCGAATGGTTTGTAGTCGTTGGTCATCGTTTGATCTATGAGG
>CAZKAA010000149.1:2500-2930 GCA_964550575.1 uncultured Candidatus Cloacimonadota bacterium | reverse complement strand
GCCAGATAATCTGAAAAGCCGTGTAGGTCTTACCCGTACCAGTAGCCATTACCAATAGAATTCTGTCTTGGCCGCGAGCTATGGCCTCTATTGTCTTATTGATCGCTAAAAGCTGGTAATATCTAGGTGTCTTGTTGCTGGCATCACTGTAGTAATCTTGAGTAATTATGCTCTCTTGAGTGTGATCAATACCTTGGTGAGATTTCAGCTTTGCCCACAAATCCTCAGGAGAAGGGAATTCGTCCAGACCCAATTCACTCTCCACTACTGCATCTGTGGATAAGAGATTGTGAAACAGGAAACCATCACCATTGGAGCTGAACACAAAAGGCACCTGCAACATCTCAGCATACCCAAGAGCTTGCTGCATGCCGTCTGACACAGAATGATTGTTGTCCTTTGCTTCAATTACCGCCAGGGGAAGATTGGG
>CAZKAA010000149.1:0-2490 GCA_964550575.1 uncultured Candidatus Cloacimonadota bacterium | reverse complement strand
TGAAGTTTTCCTCTGACTATGATGCGTCCATTTGTAAGGGTCAGTTCTTCCCTAATCTGTGTATCCAGAGACCAACCTGCTTTCACTAAAGCCGGCGTAATGTACTTGGTACAGATATCTCTTTCAGAAAGACTGCTCTTACTGACCATCATTTATCCTTTCATAGCGTTATTGTTCGATCAAGTGCAGTTACCTTTTCTTACCTAATCTTTGCATTATTTCATGTATTCGGTTAAGGGTCAATCTGTCAATGAGAAAATCCTTTACCACCCTATCTGAAAGGATCATATGTGTTTGATTCTCATCGAGCCTTGAATTGTGTTTAATCTTGATGACTGATCTTGATCAGAGATCCTTCGCTGTTTATACGTTCCTCACTATGCTTTTTTTAGCGATCAGATAGCCTAACAAAATGCTTCATGAAAGACGATGTGAGTTCAAAGATAAACTCAGTTTCAAGCTCCATGACCCTATCGTCATGCTTGATATAGGTGTTTTGGTATTTAGTATAATACTCCACGAGTTTCTGGAACATGTTGGCGAATTCCTTAGATCCTCCCTTCGAAGTGACCATTAATCCTACTTCGTTGATCTGGTTTTCCAATGACTTGGAGTTTCCAAGAATCTCCTGCAGTAGCAACTCAAGAGACAGTCTTAAGTCATCAAGAGAATTCCTAAGAAATACGCCATTATTGAATTTGTCCAAGGCATACAAGTAGTTTTGCTTTGACTTTTCAAAAGCTTCCAGCCAGTGCTTGGTTTCTTCAATAAGTATTTCGTTGATGCACTCAGAACCCTGAAACAAACTGCCAAATCGTGATATTAGTTTGATTTTCAGGTCTTTAATCATAGGGTCATTAGACCATTTATCCAACTCACACAACTCTTTGATGATTATGTATTGCTGCTCTGGTTTGAAAGCTTGGAGATTCTTAAGGAGTGCCGTTCGTTTGTTTGGACTATCGAAAAAAGGATAGGTACCATAAGGTATATCAACGTTGTAGTCTACAGCGTATGCTGCGCAGTATTCTGCAATCTTTGAACCGGTCAAACCTGCATTTGTGTCTGCGAGAATATCGCAAGCGTGGGACAAGAATGTGATTGGTATCATAGTCTCCTCATTATTACTAACCTTGATGACAGATTCAATCGCAGAATAGATATTGCGGGACGATAGTTCTCATCATTCCGCATCCTTTGGCGGATAAATCTTAACGATAGTTGGTGTTGCTTGGATGTCAGCAGCTCTGTAAATTGGGTAAATAGGAGTACTGCCAACCATAATTGGAGATCCGTTCCAAGCTGCTTCTGGGATGATTCCCCTTGAATGCGCTAGCAGATTGATCATCCAGACTTCATCATCTTGAAAATAGTCTCCCATTTCCTTGGCTTTGATGAAGCCTAAATACATCAGTACTACAGGTATTCCCAGAGACGCGAGCTTCCAGGCAAAGGCATAGCGGTTGGACAATTGATAGCATTGGTTTATGCTGATTGCAAATCCTTTGGGGGCATAAGCAGCGTTAAGACCAACATTGGCGTCGATTATTGCATTCTCTATGCTTTTATGATTCGCCTCACTTTCATTACTGGCTTTAGTTTTGTGTGTTTTCCCTGCACTATCTAGCTCGCTTTTATGGGCTTTAGCCTCAACTATGATAAGAGCTTTTGAATCAAAGTTTAGAGTGCAAGAGCTTACGATGTCCCAGTTCGGTGTATTTCCGCCTCGCCTAGGTTTCAACCACCATTCATCTTTGACCTTCATTTTAACATGTTCGAAGCCAATATCTGGAAAGTGTTTATCAAAGAAAGGCTTCGCTACCTGGCTTGTAAGAATAAGTTCTTTTGGACATGAGAATCCCTTCGGGAAGTACTCATCTTCGGCTGTAATCTCTACTTGCAACGGCCGACAAATATCCTCCAAAAGTTTACGTGCTTTTCCCGACTCCAACTCAGTAGCAAGTAAGCATCTATACCTGCTGCCCTTCATCCTCTTAGAATTTTCGGACATGTCAATCTCCTTGGTATCTATTATGGTTATGGTTGCATTTCAATGGTAACAAATCCTGCCTCTTCCATACGCCTGATATCATACTGGCATCGTGGCTGCCCGTCAATATCCTGAACAACCGGAACCGGTATGCCCTTCGGGATCAAAGCGTAATTGTGTCTTGATGTTATTTCTTCTTTGAAGGTATTGATCAAGGTATCGCCTATCTCTGCTGCTAACGAACACATGTAGTCCTCGCTGGAGAGGCACGAGAAATCTACATTCATCAAGATGGCTTCACGTAGGGTCTTTGCCCCAGCCGGGATCAATCCACAGAGTTCCCTGATCTTCTCTTCCGGCACTTTCATTGTGTTCAGAACTGCGGAATAGATACTTCTTGGTGTCCAGGGATCATACTCAGTGAAGTGAATCAACTCATAATCGGGAAGTTGCTGGCGAAGATGCTCCAACACATCTGCAGACTTATGATCCATCAAAGA
>CAZKAA010000148.1:299-4218 GCA_964550575.1 uncultured Candidatus Cloacimonadota bacterium | reverse complement strand
CCCTTTTCAAGCAGAAGACGGCATACGCGATTATGTGCGGTGACTGGTGTTCAGACGTGTGCTCTTCCGATCTTTCTGGTTTGATGATGAGCATGGCACATTCAAGAAGTCAGGTTCCTGGAACAACAATGAGACTTCTACTGGCAAGGCTAATGTATTTTCAATAGGCAGGAATTACATCAAAGTACTTGCTCAATCAACAGATGAAACCACAGGAGTCATTGCTAAATTTCTGGACGAGCCTCTTTCAGAAGATGAGAATGTCATGCAGCAAATTGAAGACATCGACCTACCCCCTAGTCCGGAAGATGAAGACTTCCAACCCGGTGAGACTTTGGCAGATTGGGACGATGACGAGTCTGAAGATGATGGAAGAGAAACTACGCCTAATTGGGATGACGAAACAAGCCCTGAGCCCCCTCAAGAGGAGTCAACGGAAGACCAGCCTGATACTGAGCAAGAGCAGGAGGATGAAGAAGGCCATCAAGAAGACGATGATATTGTGTTGCCCAAGATTCCTGAGAGGATACTCTTGGGCAAAACCACAGGTGGCAAAGAAGTCTATTGGGAGTTTGGGCATGATAGCTTAGCAAACAGACATATGGTGATATTCGGCACATCCGGAATGGGTAAAACATACGCAATACAATGCCTTCTATGCGAAATGGCCAGGCAGAACCAGAACAGCCTAGTCATAGATTACACAGATGGCTTTGTCCCAAACAACATAGAGACTGCTGCAAAACCGATTATTACTAGTGATGGACAGACGTTCATATACAATGATCCACTTCCTATCAATCCTTTCAAAGCTCAAGTAAGCGAACAGGATGGCATGAAATTCAAGGATACTCCAATAACAATCTCAAAGCGAGTATCTTCGATTTTTAAGAATGTCTATGATCTGGGAACCCAGCAGCTTCCTTTCACTATTGAAGTCATTCAAACCGGTATTGAACGATATGGCGATGAATTCAATCTGGACAAGATGCTGGAGATGTTTTACGAATACCTCGATGATCCACTATACACAAAGAACACTGTACAGACTACTATCACCAAACTGAAACCGTTTATTACAAGCAAACCCTTTTTGGTCGACAGCAGGGAAATTGGATGGAATGAGCTGTTTGCTGATGAAAAGAATAGAAGCAGAGTCTTCCAATTCCATAAAGTTGACAAGCACTCATCAAGAGCAATCATAGAATTCGTTTTATGGGACCTTTACAACTACGTTAGTAGCTATGGTGGTAAGCATTTACCCAAGGCCATTGTACTAGACGAAGTTCAAAACCTAGATCTGGGACCAGACGCGCCAGTGGCAAAGTACCTTACAGAAGGAAGAAAACATGGCTTGGCCTTGATAACAGCAACTCAAACTGTTAAAGGAGTTGGCGGTGTCTCTGATGCAAAGGTCAGTAGGCTATTTCAAGCGGAAATGAAGCTTTTTTTCAAGCCCACAGAGAATGAGATGAAGGAGCACGCTCAACTGCTTAACAATGCTATTAGCGATATTCCGGTGAAGGAATGGATAAACCGGTTGGCAAAACTCCAAAAGGGTGAATGCTGGGTTTTAGGAAGGCACCTGGATGATCTATCTGGAGAACTGAGATTGAAAGCACAGAAGATTCGTATCTCCCCCCTTGAAGAAAGAGGTTTCCATGGCTAAGAAAGAAGTCAATACACGCTTGCCCAGGAACTTCCACCGTACTTTCAAACCGGAGCGGCAATATATCAACGCAATTTTAAAGTTTGCGGCTGAAGGCCGATCTGGCGATGCTCAAGCAATTTCTGACAAGACAGGGATTCCCACTGGTGAGTCATCAGGGAAAGTGCTTCCAACGATAGATTATTGTCAGGGAATGGGCCTGATCACGACTAAGAGAACCAAAGATTTGTTAATCAGTCCGGAACTAACAGATCTTGGAAGGGTCATCTTGAGGGAAGATCCCTTTTTAAAAACCGATGTGAGCCAATGGTTATGCCATCTGAACCTTTGTAATAAATCCACTGGAGCAGACGTGTGGTATTACGTGTTTTGGTCAGGTTACCACAGCCTGGGAGACAAATTTTCGAGAAACGACCTGGAAAACATGCTGGAATCTAGGTACGGTAGCAGTAATCGCAGTTTAATTGGGCCTCTTCTCAGTATGTACGAGGATGAAGCGTCTTTTAAGGTTTGTGGCGCTTTTCAAGATGATGGCAAGATGATAACTCGTAAAAAGGCACCAATCAAAGACGATCTGGCCAGGGGTTATGGAGCATGGATTATAAGTTCGATGGAACTCTGGTTCCCAAAGCAGAATCAGGTTTCAACCGCTGAAATCGAACAGAAAACAGGATGGCTGACGGTTTGCAGGTGGCTGGGACAAGGAATGTCAGATATACTCGATATGGTCGAGAGAAAGGGAATTCTTAGGGTGGACAGACACATGAATCCTTGGATTCTGAGCCCTATGAAGACGGCTAGAGAAGCATACAATCAAATGTTCGATGATATGATCTAGGGACTGGAGGAAATAGTGATCTTAAAGGACATCGTAAGGTTTAGGGGAGATAAGCTCTTCAATGGAGCTGTAAACATCGATTGGTACATAAGTGATCCTGACAAGTCACGATTAGCGGCTGAAGCATTTGTTTTTCATGGACCTGCCTATCATGGTGTTTCTCAGGATGAAGTAGGATATACTCATGGTCACAAGCTAATTGATACAGCAAGCTTCACCAAGACAATAGTGAAAAGGTCTTATGGACATGAAGATGTCCCGTTTACATTGGCCATAGCAGGATATGGAACCGGAAAATCACACCTTGGTGTTACAATCGCGGAGTTACTGAGCGCTCCTGCAGACAACACCACCGCTGACATCCTGGCTAATATTTCATCTGCGGATAAGCAGATAGGTGATGAAATTGGGCTTTTACTCGATGATGCCGATAAACCCTGTTTAGTCATTGCTCTCAATGGCCTCACAAAGTTCGACTTTATACATGGATTATCCAACCAGATCATACAAGTTCTACGCAGGGATGGACATGACGTAAAACCGATCGAAGATCTAAGACCCAGATTCCAACAAGCAGCTAGGATGCTCAAGTGGGTCACCAGTCCCCAGTTACAGGAGGAACTTTCCGAAATTTGTGGAGGTGCTAGCCTGGCGGATATCATAGCATTGCTGGAACAGCAGGATGAAGCTACATACATCAATGTAAACAAGTTCTTAAGCAAACATGATATGCAGATTAGAAACCTACAGGGAGAATCAGTACAAGATCTGATCGGCAGAACTGTAGAAGTCTACTGCGGAGAAGGAAATCCATATCAATCCCTTGTCATCCTGTTTGATGAGTTTGGAAAATATATGGAATTCGCCTCCACTCGAAGTCATTTAGCCGGAAGCGGGGTCCTTCAAGAGCTATTTGAATCCATACAAGCCTACTCACCCAAGGTCTGTTTCGTAGGATTTATCCAATTTGAACTGAACGCATATCTTCAACGTATGGCTACTGAGCAAAAAAACGAGATGCAGCGATATATTACCAGGTATCAAACTGCTGATAAGCTTTATCTGTCTACCAATCTTGAAACGCTCATTGCCAATCTGATCGAAAAGAAGAATCCCCAGTACTTAGATCAAATTCTTGAGGGGAAATCAGCCTTCCAAACTTCAAATCTTGAACGAACGAAGATCAATGAGTGGTTTCCTAGCTCAAAACATATTCAGGTCTGGAATGATGCAGACCTATTTCATAAGATAGTTAGTAAAGGATCTTGGCCCTTATCAGCATATAGTGTATGGCTCCTGTACTACCTTTCTGCGGTTGGAAGCCATTTACAGGAAAGATCTGCCCTGGCTTTATTGATTGAAGCTTTTAACCAGTATGAAAACAGTTTGCGGGGAAATAAACGTACACGTTT
>CAZKAA010000148.1:0-289 GCA_964550575.1 uncultured Candidatus Cloacimonadota bacterium | reverse complement strand
CGACGCTTCCGATCTATTGGAGGATTGCCGCTGTAGACATGATGAGCAATTCTTTTATCCAAGAACTACTGAGTTCTGAAGAATCTGGAGCGCAAGGAACCATCATGCAAGCATACCAGACAGTCATGTCGAAGTATGCTACAAAGTATTCTATAAATCAGATAAGGATTCTAAAAGCAGTCGTACTAAGTTCTAAACTAGGCTTGGTAGCAGCAAACCGGGCGGATGCAATCGAAGCTCTAGAAGCTTTGACCAATATGGACAAGGCTGTACTGGCTGTAGAATTACA
>CAZKAA010000147.1:0-4391 GCA_964550575.1 uncultured Candidatus Cloacimonadota bacterium | reverse complement strand
TTTAAGTTTGTATCATATGACCATAGGAGTAAGCTATCAGAAAAGGAGACTCTTATGGACAAGATCAAGCCTGAGCAAGGATATGGCGTGCAGCGGCTGCGATCTAAGGACGCACGCAGTGCCATCGTACAACGTTTAGCAGTTGACTTCAATTTAACTCCCATTATTGCTGAAGCATTTTATCAGCAGTTTTCCATGTATTACCAGGAGCATGCCAATGTGTCGCTTTCCAGCGGAGAAATTGCCTATGAAGCAGTTTCAGCAGAAGAACCAGCCGGAAAACACATTCGGCTCACCAAAAAAGTAACCGTCAGATTGACACTCATAGATTTCAATACTGACCTTCAGGCTCTGGCAGAGTATGGGCTGGCCGGATTGAGACAACATCGTCTGGCTCGCTTAACTCGTCAAGCATATGATCAGGGTGCGCTTTTGAGCTATGAAGATCTGGCCATGATCTTAAGCACCAGCCCCGCGACTGTCCGTAGAGATGTATATGCTCTCAACCACAACGGGATGTTCGTTATCACGCGTGGTGCAAAGCTGGACATGGGTCCGGGACTTTCTCATAAAACCACGATCATCGATTATTACTTCAAGGGCTACAGCTTCACAGAGATCGAGCGCATAACAAATCACAGCGAAGTAAGCGTCAAGCGTTATCTTGCTGACTTTGTACAAGTGGCCGCGCTATTTAAGCAGCAATTCAGTGCAAACCAGATCCGCCTGATCGCCCAGAAATCTGATCGCTTGGTAAGAGAGTATATTGAGCTCTATAAAACCTATTCATCTAAAGACAATGAACGGATGGATGATCTGCTTATTCCTCAATTGCCTCATCAGGCCGAGGAAAAAAAAACCTCTCAACTTCGATCCGGAGGTGAAGGAAATGATTAAGCCGCTTAGCAAAGAACAGGTACAGCTCAAAAAGCAAAGGCGCTTGAGAGACAAAAGCCTTGAACAACACTTATTGCACAGGTTTCTCAACCACTATGGATATGATAAAGGAGAGATTACCGCCCGTGCCATCATAGACGATATTCTGAATTTGATTGATCATTACTTTCTCGTTTCCAGCATCGAGGATGACCTGCATTATCTGCATTATGGGCAACTGGTGTGGATGGCAGTTCCGGTGGATGAGTATCCCCAAAGAGCTAAATCAATCTCGCAAACCCGCATGAAACCCGTGGTTCTCAGCTTTCTGAGTGATGAAGATATCGATCACATCGCCCATGGCTTTGACTCCACCTCTTTGCGTAAGAAAAGACTCGCCAGGTGGGTGGATCAGGCCTTTGATCAGGGGGCATTACTGACACAATTGGACCTATGCTGCCTCCTGGGAGTGTGCGATGCTGTTGTCAGCAAATATGTAAATGAAATCCAGAGTGGAGGACGAATACTTCCCACCCGTGGCAATATTCATGATCTTTCCGGTGCCATAACTCACAAACGTGAAATAATTACCCTCTACTTGGAAAACTACCTAACTCCGGAAATAGCAATCAAAACTAATCACAGTAAGGAGGCTGTAGATAGATACATCAAAGACTACCACCGCGTTGAGACACTATGGAAACACGACATTACCGATCTGGAGCAAATCAGCCATCTCTCGAGATTGTCAAAGAACGTGGCACAGCAATACATTGACCTGCTTCCTGAGAAACTACTCAAAAACCATAATGCGAAACTGGTTGACATCGAAAACCCAATCAACAAACTTGGCAAGTCCGGTGAAACGGAAGCAGGCTCTGCTGGGGAGCAACCTGCCAGGGATAGCCGGAAACAAAATGAGTAAGGGCACGATCTTTCGACCGTGCCCACGTTCTCATTTTGGTAGATGCCTAAGAAAACCCATATTTTACAAGGCCTTAAGACATCCTATAGTCATTTGATACTATTTCAGGACGATGATCTTCTGGACAGCACTGGCCTCTGGCAGCGAGATCCGGGCAAAATACAGTCCCGCCGATACTTTGCGCCCCTGCTGGTCGTTGCCGTCCCAGTAAAGGCTCTGGCTGCCGCTGAGCGTTTGGGAGTTGACCAGGGTGCGTACGCATTGTCCCTTGATGTTGTAGATGCGCACACTGGTAGAGCTAGGCTCGTCCATCTCGAAGCTGATTTTAGTGCCTTGCTCGGTTGGATTCGGCGTGGCCTTCAGGCTGTAGTTCGGGGCCAGGATGCTGAAAAAACCGTCGCTGGCATCCGACGAACCGCCTGCGCGCTTGATCATAACCCTGTAAAACTCGCCGGCAGGTAGCCGATAGGGCACTCTCCAGTGATAGGTCCCGGTATTGGGGGCGTTGCGGGCGATCACTCTCCTGCGAAACGGAGCCTGTTCTCCGTAAATCAGGGCTATGCGCACGATCGAATTCGGCTCCGCGCCATCCCAGGTGATGTCGTGCCAGGAGCCCTTGAGCCATTGCTCTCCGCCATTGGGAGATGTCACGGCAATGGTCTGAGGCGGCGGGCCTTCTCCCACGATTATGGTGAAAGTGCCGTCGCTGGCATCCGTGGAAGCCGTCCCGTCCGGAAGGGTACGGGTTGCCGTCATCTGATAATTGGAGCCTGCCGGAACGTTATCCGGAATGATCCACATAAAGGGGTGCTGCAATGCGGGGATGTTCTCCGCGATGATCATATTATAGGCCGCGGGATCGTTCACTCCCGACAGCGTAAGCGTGACCACGCCGCCCGGCATAGCGGTCATCCATTGTATGGGATAGCTTTCCCCGATGATCCAGGTTTCCCCGCCATTGGGCGACACCAGATGTATGGCGGGTGGCTGATTTCCGCCGACTATGTAGAAATAACCGTCGCTTATATCTCCGATGAACACCATGAGGTCTGTTATCCAGACGACTTGGACCACATATCTGCCGGGCGCGATGTCCGCCGGGATATTCCAGTCAAAATACTGTTCCCCGATGGAGATCGCGGGCATGATGATATTGATGGAGTTCATATTCTCGGCGATCAGCCCGATATAGACTTCCCCGGTCAATCCCGTGTAATTCCAGGTGATGGGGTGCATGGTGCCGGCAACCCAGGTTTCCCCCCCGTTGGGTGAAGTCACCGTTATGCTTTGGGGCGGCGGGTAGTTTTCGATGATCGAGAAAGGAGCGTCGCTTATATCGCCCACATAAGTCCCGTTGGGGTTTATAAGGTTGATCTGCACCTGATACGCGTTGCCCGGCATCTGGTAAGGGGGGATGTTCCAGTGGAAGATACCCGCGTTGGCTGGGATGCTGTGCGCGATGACCACGATCGGAGCCATCTCCGGCCCGCCCATCAGTTGGATCATGACAAATCCGCCATTGCCAAAGTAATCCCAGGTGATGGGATGCATGGTGCCTGCCATCCAGGTCTCGCCGCCGTTGGGCGAAGTCACCGTCAGGGTCGGCGGCGGGGGCGGGGTCGTTCCTGTGATGCTGAAGAAATCGTCGCTCACGTCGCCAAAATAAACTGCCAGAATCGTAAGCCACTGGACATGAACCTTATACATCCCGGGAGCGATGTTCGCCGGAATCGTCCAGGCATATGTCCCAGACGCGATTGGCGCGGCTTCTGTGACCACTATCTGCTGGTTGTCGTTGGGGCGGATCAGGGTGATGCGAACCTCGCCCTCCAGGTTCTGATAGTTCCAGGTGATGTTCTGGGTTGAGCCTGCGGGCCAGATCTCACCGCCGTTCGGGGATGTCACCGTGATGTAGGTCTGGGGAGGCGGGGGATCGCTGTTTTGGATGCTGAACGCCCCGTCGCTCATATCATAGGCATAGACGCCGTTGTTTCCGGTGCTGGCGATCCGCACCCGGTACTGCGTCCCGGGAGGCACGGTGGCTGGTATCGTCCAGTCATAGGTTCCTGCTTCCACCGGCACGGCCTGGGCGATGACAACGTTCCCCGGGGCGGCGCTGTTGGCTCCCAGGAGCATCAAACTCACGCTGCCGGTCAGATTGGAATGGGTCCAGGTGATGGCATGGGTCGATCCGGTGTTCCACACCTCTCCCCCGTTGGGAGCTGTGAGGGTCAGCGGAGCGTTCTGCGCCGGCAACAAGCATGCCAGAGCGAGTATGGCCACAACAAGCGGTATTGTTCTTTTCATCTTCGTTCACCTCGCATTGTTCGATAATGCAATGATAGATAACTAACTTTCAATGAACCTTGATCTTTGTCAAGTTATTTGAGCAGCCAGCAACTCCCAACTCAATAAACAGTGATGCGCCGCGGATAATCGTGTTCCTCTTGCGGCAGGACGAAGCTTGCCAGCCCCTGTCCTGAAAGCCAGGCCGCCAGTCTCTCCAACACGGGAAACTCGGTGTGGAAATGCCCCGCGTCGATCAGGAGATCGGAAGAGCACACGTCTGAACTCCAGTCACCGCTCATTA
>CAZKAA010000146.1:896-4497 GCA_964550575.1 uncultured Candidatus Cloacimonadota bacterium | reverse complement strand
TACACCCTATCCTACACTCTTTCCCTACACGACGCTCTTCCGATCTACAAACCACCAAAGGCCTGATGATTAAATAACTGATACGAGGGAGTTCGCTCCGCGAGGGGCGGACTCCCGCTTCTTTGATTATGAGCAAAGCATTAGCCGGCATCACACTGTTCATTGCCCTTGCAAGCATGGCTTGGGGGCAATCGATCGGTATTGTGCCAAATCCCAAGGTTACGCCGCTGAATCAGAACTTTACGGTTAACCCCTATCTGGAAACTCCAACCCAGATCAGGGGCTGCATGGTGAAGCTGACCTATGATCCGGCCAAGCTGACTTATGTGACAGCTTCCAAGGGTGCGCTGTTCAGCACTTATTCAAGCGTTTGGTGGCAATCCGTGCAGGAAACGCCAACAACCAGGCGTATCGAGTGCATAATCATGGGAGCCGGACTGTATGTCACTGGTCCCGGCAACATGCTGAACGTGACCTTTACCGCGATTGCCGGGGAATATGCCGAAATAGAGATCTCAGAGTGGGAGATCTATGAACCGGTGGACGGGCTGGTGATTCCTGGAGTGACCGCTACCGGCGGGGACGTGATCATCGGAACCTCGCCTGCGTATGGAAAGGTCAGATGTTTTTTGCAGGGACCCTACTCCAACGGGAGCATGAACCTGGCACTGAATCCTTCGATTCCGCTAATATCGCCATATTCAGCCGATCCAGCGTCTGTGCCAAGCATGCCAACAGACATAGTGGACTGGGTCTTGCTTGAATTTCGCTCCACCAGTAACGGGCAGCCTGTTCTTAGCAAATCGATGCTTCTGGACGCAAACGGCTATCTCCGCATGCCGGACAAGCCTTACTTCATTATGCTTGATTTTAGTACGGGACCCTATTTCGTTGTGTTCCGGCATCGAAACCATCTATCTGTCATGAGCGCGAACTCGTTCCAGCTCGCTTCGAGCGGAACCCCGCCGATGCTTGATCTGACGACGCTCGCCAGCATCTATGGTAACGGCGGCGTGATTGAAGTTGATTTTGGTGTGGTTGCCCCGGCAGCAGGAGACGCTGACCAGAATGGATCGGTTTTGCCCTCGGACAGGAACATGCATTGGCGCATCCAATCAGGGCTTAGCGGATATAGGTCCGCGGATTTTAATCTGGACGGGAACGTGATGCCCAGCGATCTGAACGGCTATTGGCGCTTAAACTCAGGCTTGTCAGGCACAGTACCTGTTTCCAGATAATGCGAATATGAAGATGTTAGTTTGTCCGGCGACACGAACAATCCGGGATAACCTGGATAGGGGCAAGCTATTCTCGATCGGCTTGATTGTCATTTTCTTCGCAGTTCCGCTTTTAGCCTTCTGCCAAGTTGAACAGCCGGTTCGGGGTGGCATTGAGTTCACTTTCGGCGATGCCTCACTCATCAGCATCGGCGATTCCAGATATTTGAATGTTGACGTTTTGGCAAGCTGCACAGAGTCCAATCAGAGATTGGGCACAGGGATAGTATTTGTAAACTACAACACTGCGGCGTTCGGTTCAAACCTGAAAACCAACGGCAACCTCATTCTGACCGCTGGATCCCTGATTGCGACAAGCCCGTTCCCATTCTATAATCTAATCACGAATGACAACTCGACAAACCGCCTGGCAGTGACATATGAGTATTTGTTTTCCGAAGGTTACGGAAGTTTGTTGACGACAACTCCCCAGCAGTTGCTGAACCTGAAGATCCGCGTGCAGCAGTTTGGGACTTACTCAGGATTTAGTTTTCAGCAATCGCTGATGCAAAACCAGCAGTATATGGATAACAACTCAACTCTTTTTACTCCAGTTCTGGCGGGCGACACTGAGGATGTTCTGATACCTCAGCAGCCGCGAGAGCTGAGCTTGGAAGTTTTTGACGGTGAGGTCAATCTGACCTGGGAACAACTATCCGCTTGCGTTTATTCTGTTTACTCCGCGGATGATTTATCGGGGGATTGGCAATTGGAAGCCAGCGGATTGCCCGCGCCTTCCTGGAACTGCCTGGATTCTGGCGCTAAGAAGTTCTTTCGCGTTACTGCCTCAGGTTTTCCGGGATCTAGATAAGGAGATGGAATAGTGTGGAATAGAGGTTTTTGTCAGGTGCTTTTGATTTTCCTGCTGGGATTTATCTCAGTTCAGGTTCTGCAAGCCGATGTAAGGATATACATCGACGAACCACAATATTACATCAAGTATTTTGATACGATAACCGTAGCGGTGAATATCGAGGGCCTGAATACGACTCCCCTGCGTGGCTACAAAATCAATTTTGCTTTCGATGACTACTATCTGGAGGCAATTGGCACCAGTGCTTTTGTGGAAGGAGACTTTCTGAGGGACATTGGCAGAACCCAGTTCTACGTTTTAGCCGAGGATGACGGCAGCTATACCGTGACCTGCTCAATCCTCAGCGTGACAAACGGCGCTTATGGGGCGGGAACGCTCTTCTACGCGACTCTCAGGGCCAAAGACCAAGAAATCGGCACAGTTGGGTCACCAGGATCGGGAACAGACCTGAATCTTTCGGATATCATCCTGCGAGACCCGCTTAATCACAACATCACTTATCATCAAGTGGACGGAGGAGATGTTGTCATCAGCGCGTTGCCACTCTATTCCGGATTAAAAGTGTTTCTGCAGGGGCCCTATCTGACAGGCACTGGCGGCACCATGAGCCATGTTTTGTCCGATAACTCCTACATCCCGTTAACTTCGCCTTATGAGCCTGCATTAACATTGATAGCGTTTCCAACAGTCACGCCTCGGTATATAGTGGATTGGCTTTATATCGAACTGCGCGCAACGGTAAGCAGCACATTTGAGCAGGGCAGGTCATGCTTCCTGCTGAATGATGGAACGGTTGTGGACTTGGACGGAAATCCCATACTTGAGTTTGAATATACTGCGGGTTATGACTATTACGTGGTTATAAGGCATCGCAATCACCTGGCGGTTATGTCCGCAGATCCAGCAACACTATCTGCTGATCCCTTGACTGGATCAGTAGCGGATCTGACAGTTTCTGGTTCGGTGTATGGGGGAGACATATTGGGCGTGAAACTTATCGAACCAGGGATTTTGGCCCTCTACGCCGGCGACGCCGATCAAAACGAGATAATCGCTCCCACAGACATGAACCTGTACTGGCGTGTCCAAACCGGTTCTCTCTATGGCTATTACAGCGCTGATTTTGACCTCAATGGGAACGTGCTTCCCTCTGATAGAAACTTATTCTGGCGGCCTAACTCGGGCAGGCTTTGCCAGATCCCATAATAAAAGGAGCAGAAATGAAAAAACTGATCATTCTGTTGATTATATGCATGCCGGTCCTGATCTTCGCTCAAGGTCTGGAAGGTGATGTCGGACTCTTATACACGCTTGCCAACGGGCAGTTAACTTCGGATGGGACCAACACCTTTTATGAACTGGATGTGATGCTGCAAGCGAGCGAAACAGGGACCAGGCTTGGCACTGGCATCGTGTTTCTCAGCTACAGTTCGGCTTTTAGTACGATGATCTCCTATAGCGGTAACCTGAACGTTACCATGGGCTCGCTGCTGCAATCGCCTTTTCCGCC
>CAZKAA010000146.1:0-886 GCA_964550575.1 uncultured Candidatus Cloacimonadota bacterium | reverse complement strand
CTTTCTACGATATCTATGTGTTGGATTCGCTGCCTTCCGTTTTTGCTGTGACGTTTGAGTTTCTCCAGGTCCAAGGGTTCGGTACTCAGATGCCAACTTCAGCCACCCAGCTTCTGCATGTGAAGATGGAGATTCAGAATCCGGACGATCCGATACAGGTGTGCATCTGGCCGGACGAGATGCCGGGCGAGACATTCTACGACGACGAATGGACCTGGTATAGCCCGATCGATGTGGGGGGGTGCCTTTACCACGATCCACCCACACCCGTGGAATTATCGTATTTTAACTGCATGATGAATAACATGCACGACGCAGTCAATCTAACCTGGGTTACCCAAACAGAAACGAATATGGTGGGCTACAGGCTCTTCAGAGGCAACAGCGCCAACCTGAACGAAGCCATCGACCTGAACACCATGATCGGCGCGACCAATACATCGCAACCGTGCAGCTATATGTATCAGGACAATGAGATACAGCCAGAATCGGTATATAACTATTGGTTGGAAGCGATGGAGATGAACGGGGCCAGCGAATACTACGGACCTGTTACGATTTCGACACCAGCCCAGACAGTCAGCACTACAGTTATTCCTCTGATTACGGGATTGGACTCTTTGTATCCCAATCCTTTCAATCCCGAATTAACTATTGGTTATACACTTGAGAAGGCTCAGCGCGTTCAGATCACAATAGCAAACTCACGCGGCCAGGTAATCAGGACACTTACCGATGCGAACCAGGCTAAAGGTTCTCACCGATTGATCTGGGACGGAAAGGACGAATCCAGCAACGAATGTCCATCAGGAGTCTATTTTGTTAAGATGATTGCCGGTAACAGATCGGAAGAGCGTCGTGTAGGGAAAGAGTGTAGGATAGGGTG
>CAZKAA010000145.1:0-4510 GCA_964550575.1 uncultured Candidatus Cloacimonadota bacterium | reverse complement strand
ACACCCTATCCTACACTCTTTCCCTACACGACGCTCTTCCGATCTGTCTCGAAGACACACAGGATAAGTATCCCGCCCAGCTTAGCGGAGGCATGAGAAAAAGGGTTGGCATCGCCCGCGCCCTCGTTTATGAACCTGGTTACATCATCTTCGACGAACCTGTTTCCGGGCTCGATCCCATCACTGCGGCGGAAGTTATCTACTATATCACGCAGATCATCCAATCCGTCAGCGCCACAACAATCACCATCACGCACGATGTGCGAAGTCTGTCGGGACTCGGCGATAGGATTCTGTTCATCGAGGAGGGTGAAGCAGTGTTTTATGGCACCCACGCAGAGATGAAAGCGTCGTCTGACCCGTTGTTACAGAAGTTCATCGGCTTCAGCACCTGAGGCATTGACATCCTTGACACCCAAAGCACAGCCCAAGCCCCTTCTCACTTTGGCGTTTCTCACCGCTACTGCGTGCAGCATCCATATCGTCGAGAGCCTGATCATGCGGCTGCTGCCTTTGCCCTTTATCCGCCTGGGTTTATCAAACATCGTTATCCTCTACCTGATCCTGCGTAGGCATACCTGCCAGGCTCTGATTGTGAATGTTACTAAATCGCTGATCGGAGGGGTAGCCACTTTCTCCCTGTTGACTCCCGCGACTCTCCTTTCGCTGGGTGGTGGCCTGACAGCCATTTTTGCGATGTGGGCTGGGGATAGGCTGCCTTTGGGGCTCAGCAAGTATGGAGTGAGCATACTGGGAGCAGTTGCTCACAATCTCACGCAACTCCTGCTGGTCCGGTATGTGGTGATGCCCGGCACGAGCGTTTTTATATTGACACCAATACTGCTTATTTTAGCCTTGTTCAGTGGAATTGTAACTGCGTGGCTGTTAATGCTGGTTGAGAACAAACTAAATACATGGGATTTTCATGAAAAAACTGGAAAATCAAACGATAAAGAAGCTGCTTAAATACGGTGGAATAGCCGGATGTATCCTTTTGGGGATCTTTTTCGGCATGTTCTGGTTTTACCAGGATGACCTCCCGCCTACCAGCGAATTGAGAAACTATACCCTGCGCACTGGCAGTGAAGTGTATGACCGCAATGGCAGAATGGTATATCTGTTTGCCAATGTGAACGAGAAACGCTCGCTGGTTTCTCTCAAGGAACTTCCCCCCCACCTCATTGACGCTCTGTTGGTAACAGAAGACAAGCGCTTTTACAGCCATTTTGGGATTGACCTGATCAGCAACGTTCGCGCTATTTTGATCGACATTAAATCCATGGATTTCTCTCAAGGAGCCAGCACGATCACCCAACAAATGGCGCGCAACATGTTTTTAACCCTGGATAAGAAGATATCGCGTAAAATGAGGGAAATCATCCTCGCTTTCAGGATTGAGGCGTCATTCACAAAGGATGAGATCTTGGAGATCTATTTTAACAAGATCTTCTGGGGCAAGGACAATCACGGAGTTGAAACCGCTGCCCTGCATTATTTTAACAAACACGCAAGAGATCTGAACCTCACTGAGTCCGCCATGCTCATCGGCATGATCCAAAGACCAAACTATTATGATCCCTTCAAGCATCCAGACAGAGCGAAGCTTCGCCGAGACTACGTGTTGGAGAGGATGTACAAGAACAGGAAGATCAGCGAAGACGAGTACTATGCGGCGATCGCGACTCCAGTCACCCCACAGGGCGGAGCAGCGGAACGACGTTACGCCTCTGACTATTTCATAGAGCAGATTCGAGTTTATCTGGAGAAGAAATACGGCACGATCAAACTTCTGGAAGGCGGACTCAAGATCTATACCACACTTGATTCAGAGCTTTCAGCCTACGCGGATTCCGTCCTCAACACATACCTGACCAGAGTTGAGCGCAGCAACAACTTTGCCAACAAGTTCGCCCAAGTTCCTGCTGGAGCACAGGATATCGACACAAAATACATCCAGGGCGGATTGGTTTTACTCGAAAACAAAACAGGATATGTACGCGCTTTGATCGGAGGCAGGAACTTCGAGCACAGCAAATATAACCGGATGACACAAGCAAAACGACAGCCAGGATCCTCAATCAAACCAATATACTACACTTTCGCGATCGACAAGGGTTACACTCCCGCGACGGTTATCAACGACGCTCCCATCAGTTTTGGCGACTGGACTCCAAAAAACTACGATGGAGGATACAAAGGTCTGACCCGCATGCGCGTAGCGGTCCAGCATTCATACAATGTCTGGGCAGTCAAATGCGCCGATGATATCGGATTGGGAACGGTGGACACCGCTTTTAGAAAATTCGGGCTCAATACCAAACGCGCTGAAGACCTTTCCTGCGCGCTGGGGTCCTATGAAGTGACGCCGATCAACCTGATCTCAGGCTACACCGCATTTCCCAACGGAGGCATGAGGGTTGCGCCAATCTACATCACCAAGGTTCTGGACGCCCAGGGCAATGTTCTTGAAGTTAACTCCGTGCAAAAATCCAAGGTCTGTTCACCCCAGGTCGCTTATATTATGACGAGTATGCTGCAAACCGTGGCCAGCGCTGGAACAGGCGCAAAATCGCGTAGCGGCGGCTACATTTGGGACAACGCGGGCAAGACTGGCACCACTACGGAGAATAATGACTCCTGGTTCATAGGCTTCAACAAAGCGTACACACTGGGTATCTGGACGGGATTCGATAACAGCCGTCTCCGAGCAGGCACAGCGAAAGCCGTTGATGTCTGGGGACCCATCATGACCAAAGCTATCAGGCTTGACAACAATGGGCGAACTCCGGGTAAGAGCGACTCGCGCTATACGCTCAGCAGGCCCTCGGGGATAGTTGAGCGTCAGATCAATCCATATTCTGGATACACGGTCTCCAGCGGAGGTATCACGGAAGTTTTCATCAGCGGAACCGAACCCCCCGCTGTGTCAGATACACTACAACACAATTTCGCGCCAACAGGATATGGTTATCAGGATGAGTTTGAGCAGCAATGATGATTACGCTGCATTCATTGGATGTTCCCAAAACCTATCTCAGATGATGGGGGGTTTTGATGCTGGTCTTTGACGATAAACAAGCGCCTGCCTTTTATCCGCTCTGCCTGACCAGAAGCGTCGGCGATCTCAGATGCGGTATCCTGAAACTCCGTCAAAGGATTCAGGCTATGTTTGAGTCCGAGGACAGCGAAGTATGGGTGGAGCCCAGACTGGTTGGCCTCTACCGCGAGCGTCATCCGGACTGGAAGGTCAACTTGCCCCTCGCCAAAGGGTCTATTGCGGTCAATTCGCGTCTAAGAAGCGACCCCGCCCAGCGAGAGCGGATCGCGCAACTGGGTGATGGCGTATGCCTTGTCTGGCAGGATCAGCTAGTCGCTTTCCGGGCCAGCGAAGATCACCCCGTATTGCCAGAACTCAGAGATTTAATAGGTCTGGGCTATCAAGCTGAAACGACAGAGATATCGCTTTACCGTGGGCTTCCAGACCTGATTCACGACAATGAGCGCTTGCTAAGGCTGGATTTCGAGCAGTTCTTCTATGATCAGGACAACTACTTCGAGACAGAACCGGGAGTAACCACGCTTCATCCCTACAACATCTGGATCGCAGAGGATGTGGAACTGAAGCCTGGTGTGGTTTTGGACGCTTCAGCCGGACCTATCGTTATTGATGAAGGTGCGCGGATCATGCCGAACGCCGTGCTAATCGGGCCTCTATATATCGGTAAGCGGACAGTAGTAAAAGCCGGTGCGAAAATATACGGACCTTCCTCCATCGGTCCCGTCTGCAAGATCGGCGGGGAGATCGAGGGGACAATCATGCAGGCATATTCAAATAAGCAGCACGACGGCTTTTTAGGGCATAGCTACATTGGGGAATGGGTCAACCTTGGAGCGGACACCAACAACAGCGATCTTAAGAACACATACAAGCCAGTCAGTTATTATTCGTATCCAGAAAGAAGAAATGTCGATTCCGGAACAATTTTTTTGGGCGCGGCGATCGGCGATCATGCCAAACTAGGGATTAACACAACCCTCAATACAGGCTTGGTGATCGGCATAGGATCAAATCTATGGGGCTCTGAACTGCTGACGGACTTCATCCCCGATTTTTCCTGGGGCACGGCGTCGCATCTTGGCAAATACCGCTGGGACGAGTTCTGCGCCACCGCGACCCTGGTCAAGCAAAGGCGCGGCCTCAGCCTCTCCAACGCTGAAAAGCAAGTGCTACATGATATCCACAACCATACGGAGGTTACCCCCTGAACCATATACCCGAAACCACACAGAACCAAACTCAAGAATACATAGAAGTCGAGTTCCGCACTGGACGGCTGGGCTATTACAACAACACAAACAACCTTCCGATCCAGCCGGAAGATCTGATTATCGTCGACGTCGAACGCGGCGAAGATATCGGCCAGGTGGTGCACCTGAGCGTCCGTCAGGATGAAATCTGCTCACAGATGCTTCCCACAGGAAGAGTCTACAGGATCAAACGCCTGGCGAC
>CAZKAA010000144.1:1917-4629 GCA_964550575.1 uncultured Candidatus Cloacimonadota bacterium | reverse complement strand
TGATGTCAAGGTTATTTTTTTCCCAGGCATGATCCGGGGCATCAGCCGAATATGGCTGTGAGGCCCGCATTGCCTTTGTCTGCAATATCTTATCATGACAGGGGAGGAGAGGCTATTCGCCGATTTCTTCAACCGGTTTGCGTCCGACGGGCATGACATAAAGCGGTTCTTCCTCGCGCGTCATGTTCACCAGCAGCCTGAGTTCCAGGTCGTCAAAGGCTCCGATGGCGACTGTGCCCAAGCCCAGCGCTTCGGATTGCAGATAGACGTTTTCGCCGGAATGCCCGAGATCCATGCAGACGTATCTCTGGCGGCCGCGGTCGCCGTATTTGCCGGTTGTCCGGGAAAAAACCGCGGAGTAGATCAAAGACGCCGGGGCGTTGAGAATCCATTCCTGCCCGTAGCAGGCGGCGCAAAGCTCCTCCCTGAGGTCGCCATCCAGGACTTTGAACAGCTTGTGCCCCCAAGGTTCATATTGATAGATGCCCGGCGCCAAGCCTTCAACATTGCCTGCCGCGAGGTAAATCTCCAGCGGATAAGTCGCTCCCGCCGAAGGAGCGGTTTTCAGCCCTCCGCGGAGAAGTTCCGGTGCAAGTTCGTAAGAAACCCCGTAGGCTGCCCACAGGAGTTGGGAGACTTCTTCCAGAGTGAGGGGCGAGGGATCGTATTCGCGGACAGACCTCCGCTGCTGCAGGGCCTCCTCCACTGAAACAGCGCCAAGGGTCCGCGGGGGCGGCAGAAGCAGCGAATCCGCCCTGACCCGGGTCACCGGAAGGGTGTTCAGCTTTTGCTCAATCCTGCCTTTGACGTCCGCGATCAGCTTGTTCCATCTTTTTCCCTTGCGCAGCGAGGCAAGGTCGGTGTCTGTTTCCAGCGCGTCAAGATTCAGCCAGCCGAGTTCGACCGCGCGCTCCAAAGCGGCGTATGCCTTTTTAGAGGCTCCCCCCAAAGCGTGCAGGCAAGCCAGCGTATATTGCCAAGCGCCGGTCTCTCCGGCTTCTTTCAGATACGTTTCGACCAAAGCCGCCGCTTCGTTGAATTTTTCAGCCTCATAAAGTGGCACCACTTGCTGGTAAAACTCCATTTCCGTCATGGCGAACAAGCCGCCCAGGACCACTGCCAAAAGGGCAGTTAAAAGTATTCTCATTAAAACCTCTCGTTTTTTATAGTCATTAATCAAGGCTCCGCAGAAAGCTCAAGGTGTCGAAAACAGTGCGCCAGATGGTCGTTGACCATGCCGGCAGCTTGCATGAAAGCATAGCAAATGGTCGTGCCCGCAAAGCGGAATCCCCTCTGCTTCAGATCTTTGCTCATGGCGTCGGACTCTTTGCTGCTTGCGGGAATCTGCCCGGTATCGGTCCAATGGTTCACGATGGGGCGTCCGTCCGTGAAACGCCAGATATAGGAATCGAAACTGCCGAATTGCTCCCGGACAGAAAGAAAAGCGGCTGCGTTGGTGATCGTTGCCGCGATCTTCGCGCGGTTGCGGATGATGCCGGCGTCGGAGAGCAGGGCGGAGACTTTGCTCTCGCCGTAACGCGCGATCTTTGCATAGTCGAACCCGTCGAAAGCCGTCCTGAATGCCTCACGCTTGTTCAATACGCAAGACCAGCTCAGACCTGCCTGAAAGGCGTCGAGCGTGATGAATTCGAAAAGCTTGCGGTCGTCGTGCAGCGGAACTCCCCACTCTTCATCGTGATAGCGGATCATCAGGGGACTCGCGCCGGGCCAGTCGCATCGGATCAGTCCGGGCACGTTCAACCCCGCTTCCTTGGTTTTTTGGGTTTCGGCTGAGGCAAGGCGTCCGCCGTGATCCTGACCAGGCCGCTCAGCCAAACCCGGTCATCCCAGTTGTCTTCCGGGATCAGGTAGTAGTTCTTTGCTCCGGGATAGGGTGGCGCTTCCTCGATCTCGCCGAGATAATCGCGCCCCTGGGGGGTGGGTTTTATGAATAGCTGGTCATCGCAGATGAAGGCGACAACTTTGCCGCCGCAGTAGAGCGCGAACTCGCCGAACATCTTTTTGACGGCGGTGTCGCCGGCATCCCCGCTTTGATTGAGGATATACTCCGCAATCTCGGTGCGCGTCGCCATCTTCACTGCCCTTTGGCGCTGCCGACGTAGAGTTGCAGCAGTTTAAGCGTGTTGTCCACCGCCTGGGTATGGGTGCGCTCATAACCGTGGGAAGCGAAAACCCCAGGCCCGATCAGGCCGTGCTTAATGTCGTAGCCAGCGCGCAGGGTGCCTTCGACATCCGAACCGTAAAAGGGATAGATATCGACTGCGTGTTGGAGCTTATGCTCCCGGGCAAGGCGGATCAGGCTTGTGGTCACGTCATAGTCGTAGGGCCCACCTGAATCCTTGGCGCAGATTGATACCTTGTATTCATCCGTCTCCAGATCGTCGCCCACGGCGCCCATATCGACCGAGATCATTTCCGCCGCATCGGTTGGAACTCCCGACGATGCACCGTGGCCGACTTCCTCGTAGGCAGTGAACATGATGCTGACTTTGCGGTTCAGGCTAAGCTTCTTATCGGCAACCATTCTGGCGAGGGCAAGCAAGATCCCCGCGCTGGCTTTGTCGTCCAGATGCCTGCTTTTGATGAAACCGCTGGGAGTGAGGACGGTTCTGGCGTCCAGGGAAACGAAGTCCCCCACTGAGATGCCCAGGTTGAGAGTATCCTGCTGCGTTTTGACGATCTCGTCCAGAA
>CAZKAA010000144.1:0-1907 GCA_964550575.1 uncultured Candidatus Cloacimonadota bacterium | reverse complement strand
CTCCATGGTGGTGTCGTCGCGCTGCTTGGTGCCGACATCCTTGTATACGTGCGCGGCGGGACCGGTCAGATATACCGTGCCGGTGTATGACCTGCCGTCGCGGGTGTGGACTGTCACGTTTTCGTTTTCGATGTTGTTTTCCGGATAGCCGCCGATCTTCGTGAAGCGAAGCCTGCCGTTGCTTTTAACAGCGCGCACCATCGCGCCGAGTGTGTCGATATGGGCTGCCAGGACAAGATGTTCTCCGCTCCCGCCAAGGCATGCCAGAACGGCGCCTTTGTTGCTGACCTCCGCTTTGAGTTTCATTTTTTTCAGTTCGGCGCAGAGGTGGTCCCTCACCCTGGCTGTGAATCCTGAAGGACTTGGGATCCGGCACAGGGCAAGAATCTGATCGACCGCGTATTTGCAATAATCCATCGTAGTTCCCCGATTTCTTTTCTGATGTTGATTACGTCATTAGATTTTCTGCGCGTGTGTCAACCACTTTCTTCGCAGAAATTGCTTGACACGAATTATATCGCCAATTAGTTTGTATCATAAACTTGTCTGCCATAAGGAGTGACCATGAAAGACGACATCATCACCCGCGCCCAGAGCGAAGTTGTGCGCGAGCAAAAGCACAGGGACGGCATCCCTCAGATCGCGGTAGGGCTGTTCGTCATCCTGTCAATGCTGCTGATCGGAAGTGATAAAGGACAGATTATGGTTGTTTTCATCCCCTTGATCGTCATCTTCATAGAAGGCATGCGAAAAAGGATCACCTATCCCCGCATCGGCTACGTGAAAGTCCAGGAACCGAAAGTCCACAGGGGCCTGATGCTGATCATCCTCGCCGTGATCCTAGCGCTTGGCGCCGTGCTGTTTACCGTCACGATCGGCGACTCAAGCATCAGCCGCGACGTTTCCCGGATTCTCTATCCCATTATGATGCTCGTGGTGGCGGCCATGATCGTGGCGATGATGCTGTATCGCTTTCTGAGCAAAAAGAACACAATAATGATCATCTACGCGTTATTCATTGTCCTTTTGGTGGTGGCGATCTGGATCTTCCACCTGCGCCAGAGGACTGTGCTCAACGCGCTGATCGGATTCGGTGCCGCGAATTTGGTATACGGGGTGGTGTCGCTCATCAGTTTCATCCGCAAGTATCCCATTATCCCTGATCATGAATGACAAACAGAACCCAAACCCGATCGCGGTGGATGACATTGACCGGATAATCCATGAACCGGCGAGGCTGAATGTTATGCTCTACCTCTATGTGGTCGAGGAAGCCGATTTTACATATCTGCTCCACAAGACCGGACTGACCCGGGGAAACCTGTCCGTCCACCTGAGCAAGCTGGAGCAGTCGGGATACGTTGAGATCAAAAAGGAATTCCGCAACAAAGTCCCCCGCACCCTGATCCTCCTGACCCCGCAGGGCAGGTCCGCCTTCTCCCAATACCGCGATCGGCTGCTGGAAGTCCTCAACGCGGTCAACTGATCATGCAGGCAAGGCAACTCCATCAGTTGTCTCCTGCGCTGATCGGAACAGAATAGTTGGCCCGGATTCAAGCAAAAAAAAACGGGGCGTCAAGCCCCGTTCTTACATCATAGCTGTCTAGTTCACACCGCCAGTTGCCTGGCTCGGCTCAAGGTTGTGAGGCGCAGTCCCATGCCTTTGATCTGCTCGATGAAATTCTGCAGGGCTTTGAGTTTTTCCCTATTGTGGCAGTGGGTGATAATGATCACGGGTTCGCGGCGTCCCTTGTAGTTTTTCAGGGATTCGATCTTCTTGGCCAGAGTCGCATCCTTGCTGTCCGGAACATCGAGGAAAACGTCCCGTTTCAGCGCCGGGTATCCGTTGGTGCGGGGATTCGAAGTTGTAAATCTTTTTTTCGTTGTGTCTCTGTCTAGAATAATAA
>CAZKAA010000143.1:0-4666 GCA_964550575.1 uncultured Candidatus Cloacimonadota bacterium | reverse complement strand
CAGCAGGTAGGACTTGAGGGCGACAACCTCCCGGGGGTTGATTCTCAGCGATCCGATTTTTGATACCAGGCGCGAAAGGTCACCAATCTCGCGCAGGGTTTCCCGAATATCCTTCAGATATGCCGTGTTTGAAAGAAATGCCCTGATCAGGTTTTGGCGTTTGCCGATCTCATCTATGTCAAGCAAAGGGTGAAGCAGCCAATTCTGCATAAGCCGCGAACCCATGGGAGTCTTGGTCTGGTCAATGATATCCAGCAAGCTACCATGCCGTTCTCCATAGCGCAGGGACCTCGTGAGTTCCAGATTGCGCCGGCTGATCTCGTCCAGTTGCATAAAGCTGTCCAGCGAGTAGTAGCGCAGAGAGCTGATATGGGATAGCGGCACCTGGTAAAGAGATTGCACATACGCCAAAGCCGCGCCAGCAGCGGTTGCACCCAGCGAACGGTTTTGGGCGTCGAAGGCTTCGAGGGAATGAACCTTGAAGTGTTTTTTGAGGATGCTTGCTGCTTCGGCAGGTTTAAACTGCCAACTGTCAAAAATGGTCAGGGTAGGCAGATGCTCGAGTTTGAGGTTCTTTACCCAGATTTCCGCATCGATGCCGTCCACGATGATTTCCGCCGGTTTGAGGCGTAGAAGCTCATTGCCAAGTTCCTCGCACGGCAGTTCCGTGAACGCAAATTCCCCGGTGGAGAGATCCAGGCTGGAGAGACCGCAGCGTGGTTTGTCCGTTTGCAAGTATATCGCGCACAGATAGTTGTTGGCGTTGCCGTCTATCAGCGTATGATCGAGAACAGTACCCGGAGTGATGATCTCCACGACTTCCCGCTTGACCAGTCCCACCGCTTTTTTGGGATCTTCCACCTGTTCGCAGATCGCGACTTTTAGTCCTGCTTTGATCAATTTGTCCAGATAGTTGTCGAGGGCGTGATACGGAAAGCCTGCAAGAGGTACAGGATCCGCGTTGTTCTTATCACGGGAGGTAAGAGTGATATTCAGAATGCGTGAAGCAGTGTGGGCATCCTCAAAGAAAGTCTCGTAAAAATCACCCATGCGAAAGAGGATCAGCTTGTCCGGATGAGCCAGCTTGATCTCCTGCAACTGCTTTAGCATGGGGGTGAGCTTGGCTTCCGGATTTTTTGGCAGGTTCATCGCTTAGAACTGCGTGATGAAGCTCTCGATTCCGTTGCTTCCAAGATGGATCCGCACTCTGTCGGCTTCGCCCTTTGTCCCGTAGGGGCCTGTCACCACGACCCACGGCGTGGATTTGTTCGCTTTGTCTTCAAAATAGCCTCCCTGCAGGTTTAAACTCCGCAGAGTCGCTGCCAAGTTGTTGGCGTTACTTTCTGAGCCAAAGCGGCCAGCCTGCACGAAATAACCTCCCTGAGGTTTGGCAGAGAGCTTTATCGGCAGATTGGCGTCGATCTGGGGAAGATCTTCTGGTACAGTTGCTTCAAATACGATATCCGTAGTGTCCGCTGCCGAGTAAGGATAGAGAAAGGAAAGATCGATTCTGGAACCGTAGCGTTCCTTTAGTTCGAATAAACCATCCTCGATCTGAAAGGCAAGCTGGGAATTCCTGTTTATCTCAAAACCCTGCCGGAAATAACTCAGTGCTTCGTCGGGCTGGTTTGAGAGTTTGTAGAGAGACCCCATAAGATAATGGAAGTATTGCCTGTGCTTTGGAAATCCTTCGATCGCGCCAAGTTTACCGAGAGTCGCGATTGCGCTTTGATGCTTGCCTTGGGACTGGTAAGCAGATGCAATCAGGTAATAAGCTTCTTCCAAAAACTTGCCTTTAGGCTCCAGGCGGAGATAGTTCTCGCCTTGACTGACGGTCGCGGGATGATCGTTGAGGGCGTCAGCGCATACGGCGAGCCAATAGTAACGTTCACTCAGATCAGCGGAAGAGACGCTCTGCAGCAGATCGCGCGCCTGGATGGGTTCCCTTTCCAAAAGGTGGATCTTGGCTTGCTCAATTGTTCCCAATTGTCCATAGTAGGTTTTGGGAAAACGTTCAGAGGTCTGGCGCAGGAGGTTGTAGGTGTCTTCCCTAGAAGTTTTGAGCATCGCGCTTAGAAAAGCCTGAAGCGCGCGGTCTTCGTCGTTCTTTGTCTTGGTGGAGAACAGATTGGAAGCAAAATCATCCAATTCTCCTTGTTGATAGAGGGATTCTATGTTTTTCCAGTCGTTGCTGAGATCATAGGCGGAACTGAAAGCGGGGAAGAAAGCCAGGCAGAGGAGGATTGGTAGCAGTTTCTTGATGCGCATTGCTGTCTTTCAGGCTGGATATCGCTCCATGCTCAGTTGCTCATGGAGTTGAGCATCTCGTTGTTGGTTTTGGTGGCCTGCATTTTTTTCCGCAGGGTCTCAATGCCCTGGATGGGGCTGATCGTTTTGAGATATTTGCGCAGAACATACATGCGATTGATTTCATTCTGGGTGAGCAGCAACTCCTCGCGGCGGGTTCCGCTCTTTACAAGGTCGATGGCGGGGTAGAGGCGCATATCTGATATGCTGCGGTCGAGCACAAGTTCCATATTGCCGGTACCCTTGAATTCTTCGAAAATGACCTGGTCCATCTTGGAGCCAGTATCGATCAGGGCGGTCGCGATTATGGTCAGCGAGCCTGCTTCCAGCGTGTTGCGGGCAGCGCCGAAGAACTTCTTTGGCTTGATCAGGCCGTTGGCATCGATGCCGCCTGAAAGAACCTTTCCGCTGGAGGGGGTGATATTGTTGTAGGCTCTGGCAAGGCGCGTGATGCTATCAAGCACGATGACCACGTCCTGATTGAGTTCGATCATGCGTTTGGCTTTTTCCAGCACCATTTCGCTCACCGCTGTATGATTCTTGGGGGATTCGTCAAATGTCGAACTGATCACTTCCCGGTTGCCGGGACGGAGAATCTTCTTCATTTCGGTGACTTCCTCGGGGCGTTCGTCAACCAGCAGCACGATCAGGTAGACTTCAGGGTGGTTGGTCAGTATGGCGTTTGCTGTGTCCTGCAGGAGAGTTGTTTTACCTGTTCTGGGAGCAGCCACGATCACTCCGCGCTGACCTTTGCCGATGGGGGTGAAGAGGTTCATCACGCGAGTGGAGTAATTGCTCGAGTCGAACTCAAGATTCAGGCGTTCCGTCGGGTAATATGGCGTCAGTTCGTCATAGGTCTTCAGATCCTGCATCGCGGTCGGCGCCATGTAGTTCACAGCTTCAACCCTGAGCAGGGCATAGTACTTTTCTCCTTCCTTGGGGGAACGCACAGGACCGGAAATCATGTGGCCGGTCTTGAGTCCGAATCTGCGCACCTGGGTCAACGAAACGTAAACATCGTCGCGTCCGGGAAGGTAGTTGTTTTGTTCAAAGCGCAGAAAACCAAACCCGTCCTCCATTATCTCCAGGCAGCCTGTGACAAAGGCTAGGCCTTCCTGAGCCGCTTGAAACTCCAGCAACTTGAAAACGAGTTCGGTTCCTTTCATGCCGGTGTATCCGGGAATAGCGCATTTTTTTGCCAGTTTGGTCAGTTGCGCCTGCGGCAGTTCAAACAGATTATCTTCTGTTAGCATTATTTATCTCCTTGAGTCATAACTTTCTTTTTAGGTTTAGTTCCGGTGATCAGCAATCGGCTGGGTGTGGCGCAACCCACACTATTTATACGGTTCATGATCTCTTTTCCTTCAGAGATCAGATCTGCTGAGCCTTCAATCTGCTCCAGGCGTTTAAAAGTATCGCTCAGATTACGTTTGAGGCTCTCACAATTGCGCACGTCTTTCGGATTGTCGACAGGGACATAAAACTCGTATGTTTGCAGCCTGTTTAGCTTAAGTTTGCCGACCAATCCCATTATCTCATCGCGGGTAAAAGTCTCCTGATGGTGTAGGCCAAAGAGGCGGTCGATCGAAGCCAGCCAATGATGCATCATAATATGGGTTAGCTGAGGATCGCTTTGCTCGCCGTCCCTGAACATCTCCACGATTACAAACGTCCCGCCGGGGCGCAGCACTCGCAGCATCTCTGTAAAAGCTCCGTCCGGATTTTCCAGATGGTGCAGGGAGTTCGAGATGCAGACCAGATCGAAATCTCCATCCCCGAAATCCAATTTCTCCAGATTCATCTGATATATCTCCACATCGTTTTCCGGGAAGTGTTTCTGGGCAAAATCAACACTTTTCTCAGATGAATCGATACCGATGATCTGGACATAGGATTTAAGGTTTTGCTTCAGGACAGTGATAAATTCTCCCCGTCCGGTGGCTGCATCCAGGACCAGATTTACCGACAGCTGGTTGAGAAAGCTGAATGCGTCTCTCATAAGGATAATCCTCGCTTGAAATTGGTGATTGGGATAATGGTTTACTTCCTGTCTCTACTACTGCTCACACATGAGTCTCATTACATGTGGCGATTCTTTTTGTCTGCTTTATTTCGTCAAGTCTTTTCTGGTTTTGGCGCTGGCCACTCCCTGTATCAGATAACGCGGTCAGGGAAGAGCCGGCCAGGCTGGATTTGTAATCGCTTTATCAAGCAACTTGGATACCAGATTCGCATAATACTTAAATCTTAACAGAATGCTTATCAAGCGCACCACACAAATACTGCAGATGTCTATCTAATTATATTATATGAGATCGGAAGAGCACACGTCTGAACTCCAGTCACCGCTCATTATCGC
>CAZKAA010000142.1:0-4670 GCA_964550575.1 uncultured Candidatus Cloacimonadota bacterium | reverse complement strand
TTGGCGGCGGCGAACATGCCGGCAGTGACTTCGATCGAGGGATTCAGCCAGTAGTAGCCAGCCGGAGCGGGATCGGTCACCGTGTAGGTGCCAAGCAACAGGTTCGGCTCGAGGCCATCCGCGTCATGTACGACCGCGGGGGTAGTGCCGGCGACCGGGCCTGTGAAGGCATACGCCATGTTGTCGCTGGCAGTGACTGCCAGATGATAGTTGTAGTAGTTAAGCTCTGTCCAGACAAATTCCTGGTTGAACACCCAGTTGATTCCATCGGCGGTCCACACGGTGGCAGCGTCGATGGTGAGGGAAGCGGGAGTCCAGAAACCTGTAGGTGAGACAGCAGTGGGTGTGTAGGTACCATAGATGGTGGTGACATCAGTCACGGGACCCAAGATGGCGGGAGTGATGTAGCCAGCCGGGTTAGTGGTCATGTTCACCGTATAGGTGGGGTCCTGTGCAGGTGTGTAAGGGGGAAGATACTGAACAGGAGTCTGAATATTGAGAAGAGATGTAGCTGTATTGGGAATAATCGTATCCCATGTAGAGACCTGACCAGTAGCATCCGGAACTTGGGTTCCAGTATATGTAACAGTATAGCGAAGAGTCCAGTTGGCATCCCATCCACTGGCTGAAAAGGCCTGAAGGTTCATGGTAACTGCCGTATAATACGGAGTTGAAGTTCCATTACCAAGACGAGAAATCCTCAGGTTACCTACAGGCGTAACAGCTGTGCTGATTGTCTCGCCTGTTTCAACCATCAGTACTGATACCGAGTAATCAGGACTGGTGGTTGTACCAGTGTTCGTTACGTATGGAGATTCGCTAACGCCATCATCCAAGGTGCATTTTTGGATTACAACTCTCGGAAGGAAGGTTACAGCGTATACCATTCCAACGGCTAAGGTAAGTATAAGGGTTAAAAAGAGATATTTTTTCATGTTTTCTCCTTATTTATTTACTACGTGTGCCAAGAGAAGGAGTGGCAGCGCTCCTGACCGGCCAAGTGGTGGCGGTCAGAGAGTTTGCCCAGATAGGATAACCGATGGTGACGGGGAAATCTCCTTCCCAGTAACCAACATCAAATGCGGACTGCCACATTTGGTTGGCCTGATCCCACCAATACATGGTGTCGAAGCTACCAACAGAGGTGGCAACGTCACTCGCCCAAGCAAAGCTTGAGTAGTTGAGGGGAACCATCATGGTATTTAAACCAACAACAAAGCTATACGAAGCGTTTGTTGCGGGAAGTGAGCCAATGCTGAATACATCAAGGGCAGAGAGTGAATTTACCCAAATCACCGAACCTTCAGTAATCGGGAAGTCGCCCTCCCAATAACCAACGTCAAAGGCTGATTGCCACATTTGGTTGGTTTGGTCCCACCAGTACATGGTGTCGAAAGAACCGACATAATCATCGGCAAATTCGCTGGCCCATGCATAATCCTGGTCCATGGGAAGAGCGAGAAAGTTCAAGCCAGTAACGCAGGGATATTTGACATATCCGACAACTTCGGACGGGTCAGATTCGACCGCTGCCAGCATGCCAAAGGCAACCAGGAGCAGCAGCGGCAATATTAATTTCTTCATAACATTCCTCCATGAGAATGATATAATTGAAAACTAAGTTTGGTTTTCCGGCCGGGTGAATTGGCCGGCCAACCGACGTTGAAAATAACTCCCGCGGCGGAGCGCCGCACTGGGGTTTGATCTCGAAAGTTCTTGTTCATTCATCGCACATTACACTCTATAGAAAATTGGGTACATTGTTACGATTGCAACTCTAAGGGGTATGCAAATCCTGTCAAGCGAAAAAAAGAAGGTTTTTCATCTTTGGGATGCTCTAATGTTGAAATCAAGCCAACCCGCTTGCAGGACAGCAGGATAGCTGTGGAATGTTTTCTGCACCCGGGGCGGATTGTGCTTTTTTTTCCTCATTTTGCTGAAGCAAGGTTCATTTTGCCGGCAATCCTGAGAGAAACAAGGAAAACAGGGGGCAGGCGCGCAGGACAAATCAACTCACGCGGAAAGCAAAGCCTCCGCCGAAGCGGAGGCTTGAGGCAAGGATCGGTCTTGAGAGTTATTTCATGAGGATCATTTTGCGGGTGGCGGAGTATGAGCCTGAGATCAGGCGATAGAAATAGACCCCGCTTGCCACGCTTTGCCCATTGTCGTCGCGTCCGTCGAAGACCTGCGTATGATAACCGCTTGCCAGGTTTTGATCCAACAGGGTTCTCACCCGCTGTCCCTTGATGTTATACACTTCAAGGCAGGCGGGGCCGGACTCGGCAAGGCTGAAGCGGATGGTGGTTTGCGGATTGAAGGGGTTGGGATAGTTGCCTTCCAGGCGGGTCACCAGCGCGGGCGCGGAGGGATCGTCCGCATCCACCAGGCTGCCGCCGTCGGAATGGGCGGAGAAGTCGTCCACATAAAACACGAAGGCGTCGTTGGAGACGCAGCGGATGGCGACATATACCGCGGTGCTGTCGTAGGCGGAAAGGTCATAGACATATTCATGCCAGCCGGTGGGGGCCTCCACGTATTCGCCGTCGTTGATGTAGGTGAAGCCCTGGATGATGACCGAGGGCAGGGTGCTGACCCCGACGCGGAAGCGCTCCAGCCCGTAGCTGTCCGTATGGGAACGGGCAAAGAACTTGATCGAGCTGTTGTCTCCCAGGAACAGGCGCGGGGTGATCAGCCAATCGTTGTTGGGAGGAGTAGTGGCCGCGAAACAGGCAGCCATTTTGTTTCCTCCGTGGGGTTGGAGGGTTGTGATCGGGGGTGTCGTGGCAGAGGGATTGAAGACAATGTATGCCATCTCGCCGCCGGAACCCGGAAAACTGACGTCCGTGATGCCGTAGGTGGCTGAGTGATCCTGGTCGCGCAGGGTCCAGGGGGCAAAAGCAGCCGCAAAGTCAGGATAGTCTTCGAAACCGTCTGAAAAGAACATTTCCGCCAACTGGAAGTTGAGCTCGACCGTAACCGTGGCGGGATCGGATTCTCCCGTGGCAGCCACGGACGACACTCCATAGACATAGGTGGCGTTGGGCAAGCCGGGGTCGGTGTAGGTGAAGATCTCCTCGTCATTGAGGGAGGCGAGCAAAACGCCATCGCGATAGACCTTGTAGCCGGAGATCAGGCGCTGGGTTTGGTTGGGCGTAAAATGGTGCAGAACCAGAGGATCGGGGCAGAGGCGGAATTGCCTTGCCTCAGCAAGCGGGACCAGTCCGCCCTCTCTGGGCGGCGGGGCATACTGGGCAAACGCGCGGATGTTCCAGTTGTAGGTCATGGTCGGGGCGATCTGGGTCAGGGTTTGCCAGGCGCCCTGGAAATACATCATGTTGCCCTTGCCTTCGACAGGCGGCCCGTCGTCGCAGCCGGCAGGATAACCGCCCTGCGTGTTAACCTCGTAGCCGTAGTAGAGGTCGCCTGTCGCGGGGATGGGGATCAAGGCGGTCAGGATCACGGAGTTCCACTCGTTCATCACGGGGTTGGATACGACCTGAGAGTGCACAAGGGTTCCCGCGCCCGCGGCAGAGCCCCCGGTCCAGACCTTCACCGTGTATACGCAACTGGCGAACACCGGGACAAACTCGATGCGGGAGATCGAACGGCCGGCATAGGGGGCAAGGTCTTCCTGCGGCCAGCGGTGGGCGACGTCGAAGGTGATCGCCGAGCCAGTGCCGACTGAGTTGCCCATAGTCATGTTGCTCCAGGTGATCCAGTCGCCTTCCGGATTCGCCCAGTTGAGGATGATGTCGCGATCCTGCGTGGTGGCGGTTAGATTCATGGGAGGCAGGATAACAGGATCGACATCCGCCAAAACAGGACCTGCCACAACCGACTCGCCGGAGGTGTAGAATGCCGATACCCCGTAACTGTAGAGGCCTGAGGTCAGACCCGCGTCGACGTAGTTCAGCGAATCAGGATTGTCGATGGTGGCGATCAGGGCGGAGTTGCGATAAACTTTGTAGCCAAGCAGGGCGCGGGACGCGATCGGAGCATCCCAAACGAGGGAGACATCAAATCCGTTTACCGTCGCCGCGAGGTTTCTGGGCGGGTTGAGTTGCTCCACCCAGACATCCACCGAGACAGTATCCAGATAGATGTAAAACATATCCGCCGGACTGTAACCCTTGAAGCCGAAGTGGTAAATCCCCGTCGCGGGAGCCTGCATCACGCCTTCCCCCACGACATAGGAGACGTTGGCTATGTTTTCGTTGACAAAGATTTGATTGGACAACTCTGCCGGAGCAGGCGCCAAGCCCCAATACAGGGCAAGTTTTTCCACCCCATCCGTGCTGCCGCCGCGATAATAGAATCTGACCTTATAATAGGTCCCCTGCGTTAGCTGCATGGGAGGCATGATCAGCCAGTCGTTCATGGCGAGGGTTGAGTTGAACCGGATGCGGGCGCAATTTGGCTGGGATTGGGCGGTGCCGGTATAAGTTTCCCAAGTGTAGGCGTCGGCGTTGGCATTGACGGCAGTCCAGCCCGGAGGAAGCGCCGGAGGAGTCAGTGCATCGAAGTTCTGATTGAAAGGATAGGTATAGACGGTGGGATCCGCAAGTGTGGCGAAGGACCAGACGGGGCAGTCCGCAGCATCGCCGAAAGTGTTGAAAGGAACTATCTTCCAATAGTATGTGGTGCTGTAGGTAAAATTCGCGGGATTGTAC
>CAZKAA010000141.1:0-4702 GCA_964550575.1 uncultured Candidatus Cloacimonadota bacterium | reverse complement strand
GATAATGAGCGGTGACTGGAGTTCAGACGTGTGCTCTTCCGATCTGTCCAAAAAAAGTCCCCCGGGACTTTTTTTGGACTAATTATGCCAGGATATTTCGCATCATTTTCGCCGGTTTATTCATCAGATATAGTCACGCCGGCGGCAGGCATTTTACTGTATTGAGTGCAGGAATCACACAAGCAAACCCATTCAACCCAACGGTTAGACACCGCAAAGGAGTGAGCTTTTGAGAAAGATCAAAAGTTTTTCCCGAATATCCGGAAGATTCGCCGAGTTGGGCATCCCAGAAGTGGAGATCCCCAATCTGCTGGCCATGCAAGTTGATTCATTCGATGAGTTTTTACAAAAGGACGTGCATCCTCAGCGCAGAGAGAAAAAGGGCCTGCAGGAAGTCTTTGAGTCGATCTTCCCCTTGGAAGACATCAAAGGTAATTTCCTGCTGGAATTCCAAGAATACAACGTATTGCAGGAAAAGTACTCGATCGACGAATGCCGGGAAAGGAACCTATCCTATCAAGCTCCGCTGAAAGCCAAGATGCGCCTCAGCGTATTCGAGCAGACGGAGAACGGTCGCGAGCATAAAGACACGATCGAGCAGGACGTTTTTTTGGGAGAGATCCCCCTGATCACCGAACAGGGAACCTTCATCATCAATGGCGCTGAGAGGGTTGTCATATCCCAGTTGCAGCGTTCGCCCGGAGTATTCTTTTCGGAGGAAAAACACCCCAGCGGCAAAACTCTTTATTCTGCGAAAGTTATTCCCTACAACGGATCCTGGCTTGAGTTTGACATAGACATCCATGACGTAATGTACGTCCATATAGATAAGCGCCGCAAGCTTCCGGTGACCATTCTGCTCCGTGCGATCGGCATCTCGGAAAACCAGGATCTGCGCAAAGTGTTTTACGAGAGCGAAACACTCAAGCTGAAAGAAGCCAAAGGCCGCCACTTGTATCGCGATATAACCAAGGAAGGCGTGGAAGATCCAATTGCCTTAGCCAATGAACAGCTGACCGAAAGCCTGATCAAACTGCTTGAAGCAGAGGGATTCAAACAAGTCGATGTTATCGACTATAACTATGAAATTGCGCGCAAGGTGTTGGAGAACACCATCGCCAAAGATCCCACAAACGATCAGGATGAAGCGCTTAAAAAAATCTACAGCCTGATCCGCCCCGGCGAAGACGCTCCGCTGGAAGCGGCGAAGCAACTTGTGGACAGGATGTTCTTCAATGAAAAGAGATACAATCTGGGCGAAGTCGGACGTTATAAAATCAACACCCGCCTGGGTATTGACATCGACTCCAAGCTGCTGACCCTATGCGTTGAAGACTTTGTTCATATTTTCAAAACACTCGTCAACATCTACCACGATCTTGACGAAGTGGACGACATCGATAATCTGTCCAACCGCAGGGTGCGAACGGTTGGCGAATTGCTGCAAGAGCAGTATAAAAACGGATTGTCCATGGTTGCCCGAATCATCCAGGAACGCATGGCCATTTCAAACACGGACGAGATCACAGTTCACGATCTGGTTAACAGCAACGCCTTGATTTCTGTGGTGAACTCGTTTTTCCTCACTGGACAGCTTTCCCAGTTTATGGAACAGACCAATCCACTGGCTGCGCTGCGCCACAAACGCGCTTTTTCAGCTCTTGGCCCCGGCGGTTTAACCCGCGAGCGAGCCGGTTTCGAAGTGCGCGACGTGCACTCATCACACTACGGCAGAGTTTGCCCAGTGGAAACTCCGGAAGGCCCAAACATCGGTCTGATCGTTTCTCCTTCCATTTACTCGCGGATTAACCGATTTGGGTTCATCGAAACCCCCTATCGGAAAGTCGTGGACGGAAAAGTCACTGACGAATACGAGTTTCTCGACGCCGCCCAGGAAGAGAAATACATCATTGCCCAATGCGACATCCATCTTGACGACAAGCGTAGAATCACCGACGAACAAGTATTTGCCCGGGATCGCGGCGAGTTCATTCTGGTCAGCCCCAAACAGGTTCAATACATGGATGTGGCTCCCCAACAAATGGTTTCAGTTTCGGCGGCAATGATTCCGTTCCTCGAGCATGACGACGCCAACCGCGCTTTGATGGGCTCGAACATGCAACGCCAGGCAGTTCCACTGATCAATCCCATCGCCCCGTTGGTCGGAACTGGAATGGAGAAGATCGCGACCATGGACACTTCAAATATTGCCGTGGCGCCCTATGACGGTATAGTGACCAACGTTACATCCTCCTATGTCGAGATCAAACCCCTCAGCGAAAAAGACGAAGCTTTCTATCTCGGTACGGGCAACCGGATCGAGATGAAGAAATTCGTGCGCACAAACCAGGATACTTGCAACAACCAAAGACCAGTTGTACGCATCGGCGACACAGTAAGAAAAGGACAACCCATCTCCGACGGCGCTTGCGTTGAAGACAACCGCCTTGCGCTGGGAACGAATATGATGGTTGCCTTCATGCCTTGGTATGGATACAACTATGAAGACGCGATCATCCTAAGCGAGAAAGTTGCCCGCGAAGACACCCTGACCTCAATCTACATTGAGGAAATGGAGGTGTTGGTCCGCAACGTAAAAAACGGCCGCGAAGAACTTGCTTACGACATTCCGAATGTGCCCGCCCACGCGCTCCGCAATCTGGATAAAACCGGCATCATCCGCGTTGGTTCGGTGATTCACGCTGGCGACATCATCGTCGGCAAGGTCACCCCCAAAAGCATAGAGATCGACCCGTCTCCGGAAGAAAACCTGATGCGTGCATTATTCGGCGATCGCGCCGGCGATTTCACAAACAGCTCTTTGAAAGCCAAGCCCGGTATGGAAGGTGTGGTCATCGACGTTAAGATGTTCTCCCGCTTGGAAGAGGGTAGCGAACGCGAGGAAGAGAAAGACGAAAAGATATTGAAACTCAAGACCGATCTTAACCTCCGCCGCAAAAAAGTCGACGAGTTCAAGGAAGAAAAGCTTTCGAGCGCTTTGCTCGGACAGGTTGCCCACACGATTTGGGACGAAAAGACCAACGTTTACTTCATTCCCACAGGGAAAAAGATTACTAAGAACGACATCGCGAGAATCAACTTCAAAAAGCTCGATCTGGACGCCCAGCTTGTGACCGATCCGGTCAAGAATGAAGAAATCTATCGCGATATCATCCTCAAGATCAAGCAATCCATCGAGCAAAGCGAGAATATTTATCGCAAGACCCGCGAGCGCTACAAACATGGCGACGAGCTTCAATACGGTGTTCGCAAAATGGTCAAGGTCTATGTCGCGAAGAAGCGTAAAATCGAAGTCGGCGATAAAATGGCAGGCCGCCACGGAAACAAGGGCGTCATATCAATAGTCGCTCCGATGGAAGATATGCCGTTCACGGAAGACGGATCTCCCGTGGACATCGTTCTCAACCCGCTGGGCGTGCCTTCGCGCATGAACATCGGACAGATCATGGAAACACACCTTGGCATGGCTGCCAGCATTTTAGGTTATGATGTCGAGACTCCCATCTTCGACGGCGCTTCGGTGCACGACATTGAGTCCGCCCTGCGGGAAGCCAATCTGCCAGAAGACGGGAAACAGGTTCTCTACGACGGCAAAACAGGCGAACCCTTCAAGGAACGCGTGACCGTCGGAATCATCTACATGATGAAGCTGAACCACCTCGTCGCGGACAAGATGCATGCCCGTTCCACAGGTCCCTATTCGCTGATCACCCAACAGCCCCTGGGCGGAAAAGCCCAACACGGCGGACAACGCTTGGGAGAAATGGAAGTCTGGGCTCTGGAAGCATACGGCGCGGCTCATCTGCTGGAAGAAATGCTGACCATCAAGTCGGACGACGTGGACGGGCGAAACAACGCTTTCAAAGCGATCACCCGCGGCGAAAACCCCCCGCCTCCTGGCATTCCGGAGTCGTTCAATGTGCTCATAAGCGAGCTCAAATCACTGGGATTCGATATCGAGTTCCTCAAAGAATCTGATCTTGTCGAAGGGAGGTAAGCATGCTGAAAGACACCAGACGCGAAATACGCCCCAACGAATACGATTTCGTCCGCATCAAACTGGCCTCCCCGGAAACCATCGCCAACGAATGGTCACACGGTGAGGTTACCAAGCCGGACACTCTTAACTATAGAACGCTCAAACCCGAAAAAGACGGACTCTTCTGCGAAAGGATCTTCGGACCCGAACGCGATTATGAGTGCGCTTGCGGGAAATATAAGAAGAAACGTTTCCAGAATACCGTTTGCGACCGCTGTAACGTCCTCGTCACGACGTCCAGAGTGCGCCGAACCCGCATGGGCCATATCTCCCTCGCGGTTCCGATCGCCCACATCTGGTTCGTGAAAAGCGCGCCCAGCAAGATCGGCACCCTGTTGGACATGACGGTCAAGGATCTGGAAAGAATACTTTATTATGAATCATTTATTGTGATCGACCCAGGCGACAGTCCCTACGAAAAGTATGAACTGATCGAAGTCGACGAATACTATGAGATTCGTGACAAAGTTGGCGACAATTTCCTCGCCCTGATGGGTGCGGAAGCGGTTCGAGAACTCCTTGTGCGCATTGATCTGCATAATGAAGCCCTAAACATCCGCTCCCGCCTGAAAATGGAGCGCGCGACCCTGCACAAGCAGAAACTGATCAACAAGCTCAAAATTGTGGACGCTTTCCTCAAAT
>CAZKAA010000140.1:0-4736 GCA_964550575.1 uncultured Candidatus Cloacimonadota bacterium | reverse complement strand
CCCCCCCCCTATCCTACACTCTTTCCCTACACGACGCTCTTCCGATCTTCACCTTCTTTTTCACCGCTGAAGGAAGGATCGACTTCAGGGTTTTCGTGCGCGAACTGGCAACTGTGTTCAGAACCAGGATCGAATTGCATCAAACCACCGGAAGAGACGAAGCGAAGAGGCTTGGCGGATTTGGCATGTGCGGCAATCAATACTGCTGCGGTTCATTTCTCAAACACTTCAATCAGGTTACGATTAAAATGGCAAAGGACCAAAACCTCGCGGGCAATTTGGCGAAAATCTCCGGACCCTGCGGCAGGCTGCTTTGCTGCCTGAACTTTGAAGAGGATTTTTATCTCGAAGAAGGGCGTGATTTCCCGATCCCGGGAACCTGCGTGGAGTATCATGACAAGCGGATGTACGTTTTCAAAACAGATGTCTTCACCAAACGCATCCACCTTTCCGACGAAGACCAGAACCTGACCGACATCGACCTCGAAGCGTTCAATAAGCTCAAAGTCCTCTCCGCGCCGGATATCGAGACATGCTGAGCAGTGTCTTCGGGATCATGCCCGCCGATCTCTGCGCGTTCATTAAGGATTATTATCCGGAGTACCGTTGCCGCCAACTGCTGCAATGGCTTTATGTGAGGGGAGTCAACGATCCCGAACTCATGACCGATTTACCGAAGGATTTCCGTGATTTCCTAGCGTCCGGTTTCGACCTGAGTCTTCCCTCAGTGGATAAGGAACTCCGCTCATCCGACGGCAGCGTCAAGTACCGGCTTGTTCTTTCCGATGGATCGCGCATCGAAATGGTCTTGATGCCGGAAGGCAAAAAGCTCACACTCTGCGTGTCCTCCCAAGTTGGCTGCTCGAGGGCCTGCGCGTTTTGCGCCACCGGCTCCATGAAGCTGAAACGGAATCTCGAAACTCACGAAATCGTGCAACAGGTGGTCCTGTCCCAGAAGCTTTCAGGACATTCGGTTACAAACCTTGTTTTCATGGGCATGGGCGAGCCGTTGGACAATCTGGACAGCGTCATATCCGCCCTAAGGCTGATTCAAACCGATTCCACCCTAGCTTTCAGCCCCAGGCGCACCACGATCTCAACCTGCGGGATCGTACCCGGCATACACAGACTGGCTGATTCAGGCGTCAAAGCGAAGCTTGCAGTCTCTCTCAACGCCGCCAGGGACGATTTGCGTGACGAACTGATGCCGGTCAACCGCAAGTATCCCCTGCCTGTCCTCAAAAAAGCCCTGCAATACCTTCTGGAGCGAAGCCGCTTCCGCGTCACCCTTGAATACATCCTCATCCCGGAGGTGAACATGGGACCTGCCGATCTCAAAGCCTTGCGCAAATTCAGCGGCGATCTTTCCTGCAAGATCAATTTCATCCCCTACAACCCGGTGGAAACCCTTCCCTATCGCGCCCCGACAGAACCAGAGATTGAGAGGTTCATGAGCGAAGCGCGAAACCTCCCCCAAGCCGTCACGCTTAGACGCAGCAAGGGCAAAGACATACTTGGAGCCTGCGGGCAGTTGGTCGTCCGCGGGAGATAAACATACACAGGAGATCAAGATGAACCAGATCGAAACAATCGCTCGCCGCCTCTTCGGCGATAACCCTCCCTGCAAATGCGGCGGAGCGCATGTGATCTGCCTCGGCTGCGCCGTCTGCCGGGCGGACAAGCCCGACCAGCTTTACGATCCAGACGCCGGCATTGCCTCGATCATCGACGCCACTTTGCTGCGCGCGGATGCCACCCAAGCCGAAATCAACGCCCTGTGCGACCTCGCCAATGACCACAAATGCGCGTCTGTATGCGTCAACTCACATTTTTCCCACCCTTTGCAGCTTCGTCTGTCGTCGGCAGTCAAATCCTGCACGGTTATAAACTTTCCTTTGGGCGCGGGTTATCGTTATGCCGTCGCCGCCGAAGCTCTCGCGGTGATCAATACCGGCATAGAGGAGTTGGACATGGTTCAGAATCTAAGCGCCGTCAGGAGCGGACACCCTCTTCACTCCTATGAACTCGTCAAGTCCATCGCCGAACTTGCGCGCAGCAACAATGTCTTGCTCAAGGTAATCCTGGAAACCTGTTTCCTCAGCGCCGAGGAAATCATCGCCTGTTCTCTCTACGCAAAGAAAGCGGGAGCGGAATTCGTAAAAACATCCACCGGTTTTGGCACAGCGGGCGCTTCGGTTGAGAATGTACGCCTCATGCGCCAAACCGTTGGTCCAAAAATCGGGGTCAAAGCTTCTGGCGGGATTAAAACCCGCGAACAGGCCCTCGCCATGATCGCAGCAGGCGCTAATCGCATCGGCGCGAGCAACGTTACCGCGCTTCTTTGAGGAAAGGCATGCGGGTCATCCTTGCCGGATACAATATTGACAGCTCGCTGATCAGCAAGCTCGATCCGGAACAGGCGACACCGGAAGTCATCTCCGCCGCCTACGCCCGGATCAGCCGCAGCACCAAATCCGTCGATGAACTGCGTGCCGAAGCCTTGCAGGAAATCACCAAAGCGCGCAGATCCAACGAAAACATCATCTTCGGACTCGGCCACGCCTCAGTCGCGGAACATGCCGTCTTCAACCTCGACATCATCGGCGTCTCGCGCTTGCTGACCGAAGCGATCGAGACCGTTCGCCTCGCCTCATTCACCGAGAAGTCCCAACGCTATGTGACCTTTCAAAACGACTTCGTTATCCCGGAGGAACTGGACGGGCAAGATTCGCTCCGCGACGAATATACGCAAACCGTTGGGATGCTTTTCTCCGAGTACGAGGAGAGCATCGCGTATCTTTCCCGCCTTTACTCGCGCGAGTTTCCCGCCCTGCCGCGGAACGAGATCGCCGGCAAGGCGAAGGAGGACGCGCGCTACATCCTGCCCCTTGCCACCAAAACGCAGCTTGGGATGACGATCAACGCACGTTCCCTGGAAAACCTTCTCCGCCGCCTTGCCGGGCATCCTATGCGCGAAGCTCGGGTGCTTTACAGCAAGCTCTTGGATCCCGTGCGTGCTGTCTGCCCCTCTTTGGTGCGTTATGTGGAGCCGGACGGCTTTTCCGGAGCTTTCGATTGCTCCCTGCTGCCGGCATCTCCCTCCTCGCAGCTTACGGAGGTCAGAATTCTGGACTCCAGTTGCAACCCCGACGACAGAATCCTCGCCGGGCTGCTATATGAAAACTCCCAATCGGATTTCGATGCCTGCCTGCATTCCATTACCAGCCTGCCCACAGAAACCAAAGGCCTCCTTTGGGATGAGGTGTTCAAAGGCATCAAGGCCTGGAGCAAAATGCCCCGCGCATTTGAACTGGCAGATTTTACTCTGGAACTGACCATGTCCGAAAGCTGCTGGGCGCAATTCAAGCGGCACCGCATCGGCACCATGCTCAAACAAAGCAATCCCCCCCAAGACCCTTTGATCCTGCCTGCCGCGATTCGCTCATCGGAACGCGCCCGCATCTGGGCGGATCTGCACGGCCGTTGTATTTCTCTGGCAAAAAGTCTGGCGGAATTGCATCCCCGCGTGCAGGACTATCTGCGCCTTAACGCCTCTCCGATCAGGGTCGTGGTCAAAATGAACCTCCGCGAGTTGTACCATTTTGTCCGTTTGCGTTCCGACGAACATGCCCAGTGGGAGATCAGAGACCTTTCGCGCCGGATCGCGTCCCGCCTCAGAGAGTTCGCCCCGCGCGCCACAGCTTTCCTCTGCGGCAAAAGCGAGCTATGCTTATGACCTCCCACCTCCGGCTAAGCCAAATCATTTGACAGAATCCCCATCCCGGAAATCGATGCACATAGAATCCCGCGTCCCTGTAGCTCAGCTGGATAGAGTGGCACCCTCCGAAGGTGAAGGTCAGGCGTTCGAATCGCCTCAGGGACGCCATTATTCTTGTCATAACCTCACATTGCCCTCCGCCGTTTCAACTGCAAATCCCTTCTTTTCCCCACATTATGCCAACTGACGTTGTCGTTACCATCGAAAATCTCACCAAGCAGATCGGAGCCAAAGTCATCTTTTCCGAACTCTCGCTGGGAATTCATGCCGGCGACAAGATCGGCGTGGTGGGCATCAACGGCTGCGGAAAAACGACGCTGCTGCGCGTTCTTGGCGGCTTGACCGATCCCAGTTCCGGCAGCCTGACCCTGCGCCGCGACCTCAAGGTTGGATATCTCTCGCAGGAAGCGAATCCCGAACCCGGCCTCAGCGTCCTCGAATACATCCTACCAGCAAATGCGCCCGAGGAGGAGGAACACCGCTACAAGGCGATCCTGACCATTTTGGGCCTGACTGAGTTTGATAAGGAGCTGAGCCTGCTATCCGGAGGCCAGCGCCGCAAAGCCGACCTGGCGCGAGTCCTGGTTCACGATCCGGACCTCCTCATCCTCGACGAACCAACCAACCATCTTGATTTGGACGCCATCGAGTGGCTGCAGGACACGCTCGCGGAATCCAAAAAAACCGTGATTTTCGTCACCCACGACCGCTATTTCCTCGATGCCGTCTGCAACAGGGTTCTCGAGATTGACCACGCCCGCTGCCACATCCATGAAGGCAACTACTCCGAATATGTGCGCGGCAAACTCATCCGCGCCACCGACCTCCAGCGCAAGGAAACCCGCCGCCAGGCTCAACTGAAGAAGGAACTCGACTGGCTGGGAAGGGGTGCGCGGGCGCGAGCCACCAAGCCCAAAAACCATGTGGAGCGGGTCAAGGAACTGATCTCAAAATCATA
>CAZKAA010000139.1:2306-4779 GCA_964550575.1 uncultured Candidatus Cloacimonadota bacterium | reverse complement strand
TTGTCTTTGTCTAAAAAAAAAAAACCCCCCCCCCCCCCGGGCCCCCCCCCCCCCCCGCCCCCCCCACGCCGCTGAATTCTTGCGTTAGGCCCATCAAGGGAGACCGATGGAGAGCTTCGAGGATAAGCTGCAGCGCGTTCTCAGCGAGCGTGTCGATGTCGTCGACTACGACTCTGCGTGGCCCGCGCTCTTCGAGTCTGAGGCCGCACGGCTCGCCGCTTACTTCCCGCCAAGGTTGATCCGGCGCCTCGAACACATTGGCAGCACCGCCGTGCCGGGCTTGGCGGCGAAACCCATCATCGACATCCTCGTCGGCGTCAACGACTTCGCTTTAGTCACAGAGCGCGTGGCTCCGGCGATGGAGCAGGCGGGTTACGACTACTTCTTCCGCCCGGCCTTCGGCGGCGAGGGGCCCCGCTACCCCTGGTTCATCGGCCGGGACGCTTCAGGCCAGCGTCTCTCACACATCCACGTCGCGCTCATCGACTATACCCCGCAGTGGGATCGCGTCGTCTTCCGCGACTACCTGAGGCGGCACCCGGATGCGGCGCGCAACTACGCGGCTCTCAAGCGCAATCTCGCCGCCCGCTTCCCGGATGATCGCGAGGCGTACACGCTCGCCAAGACGGCTTTCATCCATGCGGCTATGGAACGCGCTCAGGCGGAGGGCCTGCCCTGCGCTTCCAGCTGAAAATACGCCGCCAGGGAAGGTAGTCTGAGGTCGAAGCGCACCGCTTCGACAAATTGCAGCTGATGCGCCAACGCGTTAAAGTTACAGAATCATCCAGAGGCGCGATGACAACCATAAAAGCTTTCTTTTTACTCTTATGCGCCTGCGGTTTTTCCGCGCCCCCTTTCCTAAGCTGCGCTGATGTTGTCTATCCTCCAATATTTCCCACCAAGGGCATTGCGCCTGCACCGACCCTGAAGCGACACCCCACGCGCTCGATGACGATCGGGTCTGTCGCGATCCATTTTGAGAAGACGAAACTTGAAGAGGTGCGGAAGGCAATGGGAATTGGAGAAATCCACCACCGAGGAGACGGCGCAGAAAGCTCCTCATGGCTATGCTATAGCGGCAAAGAGGGAGAAGTCACATGGCGGATTTGGCTCCTGTCAAACGGTGAGATGAACCCGGAGGGGCAGATTTACGGAATTGCTGCAATGCGCATGGCCAAGGTCTCTTCCGAATCCTCCTGCCCAATCCTTCCTGTGGCATTCCAGTCGGTCGCTCTGGACAATGGCCTCTGGCTGAATGTAACCCAATCAAAAATTGTGAGGCATCTCGGGAATCCATCGGCGCGGTCGGGGGGGTGGTTCCATTACCGTTCCGAGAGCGTGCTCAAAAATGACATCCGGGCTGAGGACCGGGGAGGAGAGGATCGGGTTGAACTCGGCGGATTTTCAGTACGCTTTGATTCGGGGCGTGTAGTTGAGTTATGGGCGACGTTCCAGAGCGGCGGTTGAACCCCCAAGACGTTAAGCATCCGCTTGCACTGCGACTGGTAGTGCCCTCGGCTTTTGTCAGCGTGTGAAGCAGGCGTTAGAAGGCATTGTGAAGGCCGGCCATCACACGGATTCAGCGAATCGATCCTCCGGCAAGAAAGCTTGCCTGCGGAATTGCTGCTGATCCGCCGCTTCGTTCTCTGTCAAATGAGAGTGATAAGCTATGACATTTGCATCATTGGCATCCACTGTCCTGTTCGGGTTTGCCTCATTCTGTTTTGGAGCTGAAAGCATTCGGGCTAGCGAACCACAAAATCTCGTCTGTACCTTACAACCAAAAGCGAGCCAATGGACCAAGGGTGCACCCGCTCTTGTCAGCATCTCAATAAAAAACAGATCGCTGGGATCCATGACGATCTCCGTGATCACTTTTTTCGAACTCGATGGTGCCGGCGGGCAGTTTTGGGCGCCAGTCAAACTGACAGCGCGTAATACAAGTGGACATCTGCCAGCCAATACCAGTTATGAAATCAGTCTGGAGCCAGGTCAATGCCGTTCGTATGAGGTGGATCTATCGAAGCTCCAATGGGAGAGACGCATATCCTCGGTATGGCCCCATTTGGAGCTGTTTGAATTGGAACAGCCCGGAAAATACATACTCGGTTTCCACGTCCAAATTGAGTCTGACAAACCAATGACAAGAGCTAGTTCAAATCGTGTTGATATTCTCGTAAAATAGCTGGATTGACTCGCCCTCGGGAGCGTACCAATGCTGCTTTTCCCCACCGACTATCGGCTGGGGCCGAATGGGCAAAGAGCGCGGCAAGGCATCAGCCGTAACCATGGGTATCAGGAAAAGGAGCAAAAATATATGTTCTGCCCGAAATGTAAATCAGAGTTTGTGGATGGCATCAATAAATGTCCAGAATGCGGGGTGGGGCTGATTGAAGAGTTGCCGCCTGATCCGAAGCCTCCGAAGCCCGAGTTCCCTGATTACGCAGAAGTTCTTGTAAATCCAAGCCCTGCA
>CAZKAA010000139.1:0-2296 GCA_964550575.1 uncultured Candidatus Cloacimonadota bacterium | reverse complement strand
GAAAATGCCCAGATATCGTTTGCCACGCCAAAGCTTATGGTTCGGACCGATCAGATGGAAATGGCAAAAGAACTGATCAAGGATTTGAAGCTGTCCTGCATGGGAGGCAACCAGAAGAAATCTATGAAGGTATAGCACAATAAGGCTATGTGGGAGATTTACGAACATCGGCGTATGGCCAGTGTCCTTCCCAAAATCCCTGATGTAGTGCTAAAGCGCTATGAAAGGTGGAAGGACATCGTGCAAATATCGGGTCCTCAAGGGCTGCGGGCGATACGAGGATTTCGCGACGAAGCGTTGCGTGGTGAATGGAAAGGCTGCCGATCATCTCGCCTCGGGCAACAATATCGAAGCATATATGAAGTCGAGGCCGAGGAGGATCTGGTATTCTTGCTGGACTTGACGGACCATGATTATCGGAGGAAATGGGTCATGGCACGCAAAGGATTCCGAAAGGCACGGAAGAACCTCGAGGTTTCGGTGGGGGAATCCGTACGTATCATTCGGGAAATGCAGGAGTTGAGCCAGAATCGGTTGGAGCAGATCACTGGAATACCTCAAGGTACGATTTCTGCCATTGAGAACGAGGGCGTCAGCCTCGGTGTGGAGCGCGCGAAGGTTCTTGCCCGTGCGTTGTCCTGCCATCCTGCGGTGCTGATTTTCCCTGGTTGGAGCATCAATAACGGGCGTGTTGCCTGAGCGGAGCTCACACCAATCAAATGCGATGGGCACGGGGCGCGAAAAGTAGGGTTCGTGGCAATCGGTTTCGCAGGTGCCCGCAGTGTTATCGATCGCGGAAGATGCTATGGAAATTGGAGAATTCAAGATCGGTCAGGACTTTTGGTGTGGTAAAAAGCGCTGGCGATGCACCGATATCGGGTCTCGCGTTGTCGTCGCGATCTGTTTGGAGCCGCACGACACGATCACAAGTCGGAATGGCGAACAACAGGACGGTCCCCATCGCGAGGACCGATCGACAAGCTATGATCCAACATGGTTTGAGGGACCACCATACGCCGTTGCTGAAAGCGTTTTCGATGAACACGACATGGAAGGCTGCGCTTCTTCGGAAAATATGGATCTCCAGCAGGATGACGGATAGCCATCATCTGGTTAGCGGCCTGCGGGTGGCGGCGGTATACTGAATACAGTACGTGAACGGAGGTTTCTGGCATGGCTCGGGCAATGGCTGATATTCATAAAGATATACAAACGCTGAGTGACGAAGAGAAAGGAGAATTGCTGCGCCAACTCGTCGCTGAACTTGATGCGCCCGCTGATCCGAATGTGGAAAAGGCGTGGCTCGAGGCAGCTCAAAGGCGCTATCAGGATCTCCTAAGTGGAAAAGTGCGGAGCGTTCCAGGACATCTCGTGTTTGAGCGCCTCCGGTCACGCCTGGGTCTATGAACTACGATTTTCATCCTGAGGCGGAGCAGGAATTCATAGAAACAGCGGCATACTACGAATCAGAAGTGCCGGGTCTCGGGGCAAGGTTCGGTGCCGAGGTCCATCGTGTTATAGAACTGCTCCTCGACAAGCCGGAAATTGGAGCACCGGTCGACGAAAATATTCGACATATGGTGCTCAGACGCTTTCCGCACTCAATTATTTACGCCGAAGTATCAGGGGTTTTATACATCCTTGCTGTTGCCCATGGAAGCAGGGAGCCTGGGTATTGGAGGTCACGTAAACACCGCTAATAGGTCGCCCAAGTCGAACGGCTTCGCTGCCGCCTGGATTTGTGGTTCGGCTTCAGCAAAAATGAAAAGAGTACGAATCATGGCCGGTGTCTTACCAATCCTTTCGAGGTTGCTCTCATCTCGCGCAATTGCCGAGGATCACAAAATGGCAGAAGCTTATTCCGGGCTTCGCAGCATGGCCCTCAGTGTCGCCAGCGCGGTGCAAGCCCAGATTGCGCACGGTTCCCGACCGATGTTGCGAGCCGACGCGTTTCCATCCTGACGCTCGAGGGGGCCGGGTACGATCTCCGGTGCGGGGACCGGCCGAAAATCACCGGGGCGATTCTGCGGCACACGGCCGGTTGACCGCAGCAGGCGGACGAAAAATTTTGCATTCTTGAGGAGATTTCATACAGTGGATATACCGCGGATCTTCACCATCACCGAGAGCGCCCACCGGATCCATAACCCGTTTACGGATGAAAAACTCGCGACTCTCGGCGCGGTGCTGCGCCTGGAAGCGGGAACCAGCGTGCTCGACCTCGGCAGCGGTTCGGGGGAAATGCTGTGCACCTGGGCGCGCGATCACGGCGTCGTCGGCACCGGCGTCGACATGA
>CAZKAA010000138.1:0-4896 GCA_964550575.1 uncultured Candidatus Cloacimonadota bacterium | reverse complement strand
CATTGCTCTTGTTGATCTGGCTGACGAGTTCCAAGCCCGGCCCGTTGCCGTCAATCTCGCCGGGAACCTGCCAGCGCATGAGATTGCCGGCATATCCGCCGTTCTTTCGCAGCCAGGAATTGAGGTCTGATGGCGTGATGCGCGGGTTCGAGGCTTCCGCGTTGAGCAGCATGGACAGGCAGCTCAAAACGCAGCCACTGTTGCCTATGGACGATCCTCCGTTGCCCAGCGTATTGGATTTCCAGCGCGTGTCACCCTGAGAAAACCACGTGAAACTAACGGCATTCATCAACCCGCATAACGCCACTCCGATTATGACGATTATTATTATCCTTTTTGGCATGATTAAATCCGTGTAAGTAATTGCAAATATATAAAACAAGTACAAGTCAAGCCATCTCATCAGGCTTGAGATATCTGTCAAGCATAAAATATTCCTTGCCAAATACAATGTGGATAATAAACTGTAGCCAAGATCAGACCTGAGATGAGGGATCCGCTCCGGCATCAAGGGTGTGAACACTGTTCCCACTCTGCCTTGCCTTGTCTTTCATCCCGGTCAAAAACGATTAAGGAATACGTATTTGTATGGATATGAAACGACATGTCGTGACAATCGTGGTGGATGACATCGAATCGGCATTCAATCCAGTTTCGGACCTGCTTCACCAGTTCGCTCCCCATATTCTCCTGAGGGTGGGTTATCCCATGCGCGATAGAAAAGTATCCGTGATATTTCTGGTAATCGAAGCGGACCTGGACACCCTCGGCTCATTTTCCGGAAAACTAGGACAGATCCCCACAGTCAAAGTCAAGACTATTACATTAAAGATATAGATCAAGGAGCCATCATGAAAATCAGCACCGAAGGAGTGAAATCCTTCATACCCACGGCAAAGATCACGGAAATGATCACCGCCCAGAGCAATCCGCCTGAATCCAGGATCAGGGAGATTATCGCCAAGTCCCTGGATAAAAACCGCTTGGATCCTGAGGAAACGGCAGCCCTGCTCAATGTTACCGATCCAGAGCTGAAAAATCTGATTCTTAGCGGAGCGCATGAACTGAAAGAACGAATATACGGAAACAGGATCGTGCTCTTTGCTCCGCTGTATGTGGGCAATGAATGCGTAAACGATTGCGTATATTGCGGTTTCCGCATATCAAACAAAGAGTGCCTGAGAGCGACTCTCAGCCATGAGCAGCTCGTTGAGGAAACCAGATCGCTGGTCGAAACGGGACATAAAAGACTGATCATGGTCTATGGCGAGCACCCAAAATACTCCCCAGAATTCATAGCGCAGACTGTCCAGACCGTATACGATACCAAATACAAGAAAGGCGAGATCCGGAGAGTGAACATCAATGCCGCGCCCTTGGACGTCGAAGGCTTCAGAACGGTCAAATCCGTAGGTATCGGCACTTACCAGATCTTCCAGGAAACCTACCATGAAGAGATGTATGCCAGGCTGCATCCCCGCGGTCCGAAGAGCTCCTTTTTGTGGAGACTGGACGGGCTTGACAGGGCGATGAAAGCCGGGATCGACGATTTGGGCATCGGCGCGCTGATGGGTCTGTATGACTGGAAGTTTGAAGTGATGGGATTGTTGTATCACACCATCCATCTGGAAGAGAAGTTCGGCGTCGGCCCGCACACAATATCTTTCCCGCGCATCGAGCCTGCCAACGGGACTGATTTCACCGAGCATCCACCTTACCAGGTATCAGATGATGATTTCAAGCATCTCGTTGCGGTTATTAGATTGAGCGTTCCCTACACGGGGATGATCCTGACGGCGAGGGAGCCGATCGCCATCCGCGACGAAGTGCTCAGATACGGAATCTCGCAGATCGACGCGGGTTCGAGCATCGGAGTCGGTGACTACTCTGCCAAAGATGAGGAATCCCGCAAGAAAAGCCAGTTTGTTTTGGGCGACACGCGATCCCTGGACGACGTGATCTATGAACTTGCCAAAGGCGGCTACATCCCTTCATTCTGTACCAGTTGCTATCGGGCAGGCAGGACCGGCGAGCATTTCATGGAGTTTGCCATCCCCGGTTTCGTGAAAAGATTCTGCACACCCAACGCGCTCCTGACTTTTGCCGAATACCTCTACGACTTCTCGTCGGAAAGGACCCTTAACGCCGGATTGCAGTTGATCGATACGGAACTTGAGCGCTTCGAAGACGAAAGCATGCGCACAGCAGTTCGCCAGAAGCTCAGTGAGATGAAAGAAGGGAAGAGGGATTTATACTTCTGATCTGGAATAAATAACCAGGAACGAAAAACCCGCATCATTCGATGCGGGTTTTATTATGGTGAAAACCGGTAATCAGGCTTCTTCTGTTTCTCCGGCAGGTTCGCTCGGTTCATCGGCGTTCTTTGCCTGAATTGTCACCTCGATTGAGGTTTTTGCCAGTTCCGGGTAAAAATCGTCTATGTATTCGCGCACGGTGGTTTCGATGTCAGTGTGCTTGTCCAGTGTTTCCTGCGCGAAATTGAGATTAATGCTCATTGTGTTGAAACTGCGATTGATGTTTAGCTGGGGCTTGTCCCCATAAACGTTGTTCAAGAACTCGGGCAAAGACTTGGAAAGCTTGACAATGCCATTAACACGCTTGTAGGCTTTCATGCCGAAATTAACCGCCAAAACAGTGCCGCCAATGAACAGTGCAGTCTTAAGTAGCTTCTTCACTTCTGTCTCTCCTTGGTTTATTTATAAATCGATTTGATCTTGCCCCAACTGCGGTTCTGGGTAGAAACCGGTTGCTGAGCCTGCATATCGGACGGAGTGGTCGGGTTCAGCGAGTATTCGCCATAGCCAAACACGACAATCCCGGTAAGTTGTGAGAATTGTGAAGGCACGGTAGTGATCCTGCCAGCAGAATAGTTCTTGAGGTTGACGCTGCAGAGTCCGCTGCCGTCGTTGACCATGAATCTGTCGTTTTTGATCTTGTTGTTTGCAGCGGAGGCGTTGATCACTCTGACCCGCACGCATTCATAAGCTTCCGCTTCTAAGGGGTTGGTCAACTGGCCGGTTGATACGTAAATCGGCGCCGGAACGGATCGGTTGCGATCCAGGACTTTGAGGCTGGCGAGGTTTTGGATGCAGGTCATGCCAAAAAGCTCTCCGACTTCACCGCTGACGCGGACAAGATTCCCGGTAGCAGGGCGCTGGGTTGAACTGCTGACGAAGATGCCTCTCCACGCACCGCTCACTGTTTCAGAAAGGTAAAAGCCGCTGGAAGTGGACGCTGTAACGATCCCTTCGACGGTGACTTCCTTGCCCAGATAGGGAGAGGGATAGGAGTTGTCAACCCCGCGCGAACTCGTATATTGGATGTCGTAGATGGACAACGCATGCAAGCCCGTGAGGGCCATTAACAACACGCTGCACATGACAATCGTTGTTTTCATTTTTACCTCATTAGACAATAAAGCGCTTAACCTCTATCTTGTCAAGCAAAATCATATCCTTTTTTTAGCTTCTCTATGATGTGCGCAGCAATTATCGTGCCATTTGAACGGTCAGTGTAATTCAAGTACTTTTCATTTGACAAATCACTGCGTTTCAAATTCCCTGCGCGTCCGTGAGGTGTTGATTTGATTGAAAAAATCGTTATCAAAGGTGCCGCGGAACATAATCTGAAAAACATCGATTTGGAGTTCCCGCGCAATAAGTTGGTCGTTTTTACCGGAGTCTCGGGATCCGGGAAGTCGTCGCTCGCGTTTGACACTCTATATGCTGAGGGGCAAAGGCGCTATGTGGAGTCTCTATCTGCCTACGCCCGCCAGTTCCTGGGACAGATGGAGAAACCGAAAGTAGATTATATCGAAGGTCTGAGCCCGGCAATCGCGATCGAGCAGAAATCCGCCAGTAAAAATCCACGCTCAACCGTGGGCACAGTAACCGAGATATATGACTACCTGAGGGTGCTGTTCGCCAGGGTCGGCAAGCAGTATTGCCATATTTGCGGAGATCCTGTGGGATCTCAATCGATTGACCAGATGGTCGAACACCTCATGAGTTTTCCCGAAGGAACCAAGATACAGATCCTGGCCCCGTTGGTTCAAGGCAGAAAGGGCGAACACAAAGAAGAGTTGGATGAACTACGCCAGGAAGGATTCGTTCGCGTATTGATCAACGGGCAGTTGCGGAATCTGGAAGAGAACATAGTCCTGGACAAGAAGAGCAAGCACGATATCGACGTTGTGATCGACAGGGTAGTGATTAAGCCGGGAATCGAGTCAAGGCTCAACGATTCCCTCGAACTCGCACTGAAACTAACCGACGGCATGGTCAAGCTGGACCTTATCGATGAAGGGCAGACCCAGCTTCTCTCGGCGGTGAATTCCTGCGCCAGGTGCGGTGTCGGGTTTGAAGAACTGACTCCGCAGCATTTCTCCTTCAACAGCCCCATAGGCGCATGCACCCTATGCAACGGGCTGGGATACAAGTTGGAGTTCGATCCGGATCTGGTTGTCCCGGATCCGGAACTCACGATCATGGAGGGCGCGGTAGCGGCTTGGGGCAGGCTGGAAACGAAACAGGACAGCTGGACCTTGAACACAATCCGCAATCTTGCCCGGGCATACGATTTCTCGCTCAATATGCCATGGTATCAATTGCCTGACCTTGTCAAACAGCTCATTCTCTATGGCTCAAAAGGAAAGCAGTTCAAGATCGCCTGGAAGACCGCGCGCGGCTCCGGCGAGTTTATGATGCGCTTTGAAGGGGTGATCCCCACCCTGGAAAGACGCATGCATGAAACCACCTCCGAAGATATGCGGCGATACTATATGCAGTATATCAGCGACAAGCCGTGTCCCGACTGCGAGGGTAGAAAACTCAAGCCAAGTTCCCTGGCGGTCAGGGTCGGTGAAAAAAACATCTC
>CAZKAA010000137.1:0-4917 GCA_964550575.1 uncultured Candidatus Cloacimonadota bacterium | reverse complement strand
TATTATATGGTGATTATGGTAAATTAGTTAAGGTATAACATTATATTCCCATTCCATCCTTTGGTAAAATCCTTGACACAAAAACCCTCGTCAGATTTATCCTCACGCAGAAATCCATATAAAAATCAAGGATGATTAATGATTCAGGTTCAAGCACTGGTAAAAGAATTCCCCAAAAAGGACGGGACAAAATTCCGGGCAGTGGATGAAGTAAGCTTTGATGCCGCACACGGAGAGATAGTGTGTCTCTTGGGAGTGAACGGAGCGGGAAAAACAACCACTATGCGCATACTATCCACCGTGTTTCAACCCAACTTCGGTACTGCTCTTATTGAGGGTTTCGACGTACGCACTCAGGGGGATGAAGTGAGAAAGAATCTGGGCTTCCTCTCCGGTGACACGGGATTGTACCTGCGGCTGACGCCAAGGGAGTTTATTACATATTTCGGGAGGCTTTACGGCATCGCGGACCCTCTGATTAAAGCGCGGATTGCCGAGATGGCCGCTTTGCTGGATATGAACGATTTTTTGGACAAGAAAATGGAATTCCTCTCCAGCGGAATGAAGCAAAAGGTTTCCATCGTGCGCTCGATCATCCACGACCCGCCGGTGATGATTTTCGACGAACCGACATCAGGGCTTGATATCCTGACGGCTCGCAATATCATCGCATTCATCCGTGAATGCAAGAACAGAGGCAAGTGCGTGTTGTTTTCCACCCACATCATGCGGGAAGCGGAAAGGCTGGCCGACCGCATTGTGATGATCCACAAAGGCCGTGTCCTCAGCCAGGGAACTTTGGAGCAGATGAGAGCGGAATCTGGCCAGATAGACTTGGATGACATATTCGTTTACTATATAAATCAAGCGTCAGACGAAACGCAGGTGGAACAGCATGAATTTTAAAAAAGCCCTGATCGTTTACCGCAAAGAGATTCTTGAGATGCTGCGCGACAAGCGCACCCTGTTTACCACCATCGTGTTGCCCGTGATCATGTATCCCTTGCTGTTTATGGGTTTCAGCGCAATTATGAGCCGCCAGTCGGATGTTTTGGAAAAACGCGGAGCGACGATCGCGTTTCAGGACAGCCTGAGCATGCGTGATGCGCCCTTGCTGGCTTTCCGGGACTCGGTCTTTGCCAGGCTCGGTAAGATGGAATACGTGACTGCCGTTCCCAGTCCGCCAAACGTTGACAGCCTCTTCGCGGACAAAACGATCCTGGGAGTCGTAACGATCACGGACAGCATGGATGCGACAGGCCAGCCCAAATATCGGGTGAAAGTGAAATATGATGCGTCCAGTGAGCAAAGCAGGCTTCTATATGGAAAAATCGAAAAAACCCTGACCTCACTCGCGTCAGAAGAGACAGAACGCCGGCTGAAAGAGCGCAGCATCGATCCGGAACTCATCAAACCTATGAATGTACAACCGGTGGATACTTCCACCGCGGAAAAGAAAATGGGCACTGTATTGGGCATGATATTGCCTTATCTGATGATTTTGACCCTGGTGGCGGGAGCATCCACCATCGCAGCCGATCTTGTCTCTGGAGAGAAGGAGCGCCACACGCTCGAAACCCTGCTGGTCTCGTCAGCCACGCGAAGCGAAATCGTGATGGGCAAGTATCTGACCATCATCACCATGGCCATGCTGAACGTGCTGATCAACCTCGTCAGCCTGAGCTTCTCGGTTCGCTTCCTCGTCGCCCAGAACGGTTTGGAAACGCAGGGCTTGCAATTGCCGGTCAGCGCGTTCGCAATCCTGCTGGTGGCGATGATCCCCCTTGCCACGCTGTTTGCCGCACTGTTGCTGTCCGTTTCCACCTTTTCCCGCAATATGAAGGAAGCGCGCACCTATGAGCAGCCGATAATGATGGTTTCGATGCTGCTGGGCATGATCAGTTTTATTCCCTCCATCGAGATCAACAATCTGCTGGCCATGATACCCGTGGTCAACATCTCGCTGTTATTCAAAGCGGTGATGATCAATGAATACACTCTTTCCCACCTGCTAATAACCATTGGTTCGACCCTCTTGCTGGACGTTGCCGCCATTTGGGTCACCGTCAGATTGTTCAACACCGAAGCGGTGCTGTTCCGCACCGAGGATGACGGCAGTATCAAGCATGTCCGCCAGAACAAGCGCAATTTCTTCAATTCCTATTACGGCCTGGTCTATTTCGCGATCGCGCTCGCCGGCTTATATTACCTCGGCGGGATGATGCAACGTGCGGACATGTTCAAAGGCATGATCCAGACCCAGCTGCTGGTTATCCTGCTCCCGGTTCTGCTCATCCTGCGCCTGTTGAAGCTTCCGCAAAAACAGATTCTGCGGCTTCAGCCCCCCCGGCTCAAAGAACTCGCCCTGGTTCCCCTGATAGCGGTCTCCGCGCAGGTTGTGACCGTGGTGCTCACCCAGCTTGTGGATAAGGTTTTTCCCTTCCCGCCCGAATACCTGGAACGGATGAGCGGTCTGCTCCAGATGGGCGACCATCCCATGTGGATGATGCTGCTGGTGTTTGCCGTCGCACCCGGGATCTGCGAGGAAGTCATGTTCAGAGGCTTCATGATGCGGTTCTACGAGGGTTACGGCAAAATTGCCGCAGTGCTGATTAGCGCGTTTCTGTTCGCGGTTTTTCACCTCGACCCCTTCAAGCTGGTGCAGGTGATGCTGCTGGGTACCCTACTGGGCTATCTGACCATACGCTCCGGCAGCATCTACAACAGCATGTTCTCCCATTTCATCAACAACGCGCTGGCAATCGTGCTGGTCAACTTTGAAAGCGCTGCCTGGCTAAAGCCGTTCATCACGGCGAAAACCGCATACAAATACTGGATCGTGGTGCCCGCGGCCTTGATCCTGGCTGGTTCTCTCTGGGTTTTCCACAAGGTTACGGCAAACCGGGAGGTAGCATAATGTGCGGCATCGTCGGCTACATCGGCAGACAAAACGCCCTGCCCATCGTGGTGGAATCCCTCAAGCGCCTCGAATACCGGGGCTATGACAGTTCAGGCTGCGCCCTGATCCACGAAGGAGAACTTCAAGTCTATAAGAAGCAGGGCAAGATCGTGGAATTGGAGCGTTCCCTTCCCGATCCGAACCTCTGCTCAGGAGCTGTCGCCATCGCCCACACCCGCTGGGCCACCCACGGCGAACCCAACGAGGTCAACGCCCACCCCCAGACCGGTTGCGAAGGATGCATCGCCATTGTGCACAATGGTATTATCGAGAACTATAAACTGCTCAAGCAGCAGCTTATCGATTTGGGGCACATATTCGTCAGCGACACCGACACGGAAGTGGTTGCCCATCTCATCGAGCACTATAGCAAGGAAGGAATCGCGATCGAGGATGCGGTCCGTGAAGCCTTGAGCAAAGTCGAAGGCACCTACGGGCTTGTAGTGCTGACGCGGAACGAACCGGACAAGCTGATCGCCGTGCGCAAAGGCTCGCCCCTGATTATCGGGATCGGCAACAACGAGAACTTCATTGCCAGCGACGTCAGCGCCATCGTCCGCCATACCAACCGCGTCATCTATCTGGATGACGGAGATATCTGCGTCGTCCGGGCAGACACCTATGACGTGACCAACATCAGAAGCGAAACCGTCCATCCGGTTGTCTCTGAGGTCGATTGGGACATCTCGGCGATCGAGAAAGGCGATTACCGCCATTTTATGCTCAAGGAGATTTTCGAACAGCCCATCACGGTGGACAACGCTTTTCGGGGCAGGATTGATGAGCACAATGGTGTGGCGAGGCTGGGCGGATTGAACCTCACACCGCAGGAACTCCGCCGCATCAAGCAAATTCACCTTGTCGCCTGCGGAACCTCCTTCCACGCGGCCCTCATCGGAAAATACATGATCGAGGACATGGCGCGCATCCCCGTGCACGCCGAATACGCATCTGAATACCGCTATCGCAATCCCATCATCGCTGAAGACACTCTGGTCTTTGTGATCAGCCAGTCCGGCGAAACCGCGGACACGCTTGCCGCCCTCCGCGAAGCCAAAGCCAAAGGCGCACCGGTACTCGGCATCACGAATGTCGTTGGAAGCACCATTGCCCGCGAGTCCAGCGGCGGGTCATATATCCATGCCGGCAGCGAGATCGGGGTTGCCTCCACCAAGGCTTTCACCTCACAGGTAACCATCCTGTTCCTGCTCGCCATCCTGCTTGGCAGGCAGAGGCATTTCTCCACCACGCTAGGACTGGATTACATCCACGAATTGCAAAAGATCCCCGCCAAAATCGAAAGCATCCTTGCCCAGAACGACCGCCTGCGCGAGATCGCAGCCAGCATCAAGGACAACCATCACGCTCTCTACCTGGGACGGGGCATCAACTATCCCGTGGCGCTGGAAGGAGCCCTCAAGCTTAAAGAGATATCCTACATCCACGCGGAAGGCTATCCCGCGGCAGAGATGAAGCACGGCCCCATCGCCCTAATCGACGAACGGATGCCCGTGGTCGCCATTGCCACCCGCGATCCCCTCTATGAGAAGATCTATAGCAACTTGCAGGAAGTGCGTTCACGCAAAGCCCGGCTGATCACCATCGCCACGGAAGGGGATACCGGTGTCGCTCCCCTCTCGGAACACGTCATCTACATCCCGGACACCCTGCAAAACCTGCAGCCGCTGCTTGCCGTGATTCCCCTGCAACTGCTCGCCTACCACGTCGCCGACCTCAAAGGCCTGGATGTGGATCAGCCGCGCAACCTTGCCAAAAGCGTAACCGTGGAGTAGCCTGGCTCCAAAACGTTGTCATTCCGGCGCAGGCCGGAATCCAGTCTTTTCTCCGGTTCCCGGGATGACAACATCGCGTTACTGGGAGCCGATCAGTTGCATATTAACCGGGCATAGGGCGTGTTTGTCTTTGCAGCTCCTTATGAGTTTAAATAATACTTGACA
>CAZKAA010000136.1:895-4992 GCA_964550575.1 uncultured Candidatus Cloacimonadota bacterium | reverse complement strand
GATAATGAGCGGTGACTGGAGTTCAGACGTGTGCTCTTCCGATCTGATCGCGTTCCTCTATTCCGGCCCGGCGATCAACGTGTTGGCGATCGTGATGACGGCGCGCATTCTGGGCGTGCGGATGGGGATCGCAAGAACCGTCGGCGCGGTGGTGTTCAGCGTGGTGATCGGCTTCATCATGCAACTGATCTTCCGCAAAGAGGAACAGGTCCGGCAGGATGGCTTGAACCTGGGCGAGCCGGAACAAGGCCGTCCGCTCTGGCAGACGCTGATCCATTTCGGCCTGATGATCCTGATCCTGATCGTGCTCAACTGGGCGAAACCTAACTCCGCCACGGCGTCGGGCTTTATGAACTGGATGTTCGGCTTCAAATGGGCTGCCACCGCGATCCTGGCCTTGCTTTTCGGACTTTCCCTGACCGCGTTTTACGGGTTCAAACTGTGGAAAGTGATCCTCACTGCTCTCGCGGTGGCGGTGGCCGGACTGCTCTTCCCCACCCAGCCCCTGATCGCCTTTGTGGCGGGGGTTTTCCTCTTCAGCATGTGGTTGGTTTTGGAGCATGGCGAGATGAAAGACTGGCTCGATTCCACCTGGGATTTTGCCAAACTGATCATCCCCCTGCTGTTCCTCGGCGTGATGGTTGCCGGCGCTTTGCTGGGCAGGCCGGGGCAGGAAGCCTGGGTGCCTTCGCGGTGGATCGAGCTCGCGGTGGGCGGAAACTCTCTGTTCGCCAATTTCTTTGCCGCCCTCTCCGGCGCCTTCATGTATTTCGCGACCCTCACCGAAGTGCCCATCCTGCAAGGCCTCTTGGGCAGCGGCATGGGCAAGGGGCCCGCTTTGGCCCTGCTCTTGGCCGGACCGGCGCTCTCGCTGCCCAGCATGCTGGTGATCAACACCGTGCTGGGACCCAGGAAAACTGTCACTTTCGTGGGTTTGGTGGTTCTTTTTTCCACCTTCACCGGCTTCGTATTCGGGATGTTCGCATGATCATGCAGATCTTCAACCAGCTCAGCGCCGCCTTGACCGCCACTCCCACTCTCGCGCTGCTGGCTGCCTTTGTGTGGGGCATTCTGAGCATCCTGCTCAGCCCCTGCCACCTGGCGAGCATTCCGCTCATCATCGGGTTCATGGACGGCCACAAAGACCTCACCACCCGCAAGGCGTTTAAACTCTCGTCATTCTTCACCCTGGGCATCCTGATCATGATGGCGCTCATCGGACTCACAACCGGGCTGATGGGACGCCTGATGGGTGACATCGGCGGCTGGGCGGAACCCGCCATGGGTGTGGTTTTCGTCGTGATGGCCTTCTTTATCGCGGACATCCTGCATATGCCCAAACTGACCGGCACTAAACTGAGCAAGAAAGGCGGCGGCGGAGCCTGGGCTGCGTTGTCGCTGGGCTTTTTACTCGGCATCGCTTTGGGACCCTGCTCGTTTGCCTTCATGGCTCCGATCCTGGGCATCGTCTTCACCTCCGCCGGCTCGCAGTTTGTGTTTGCCCTCACATTGCTGCTCGCCTACATCGTGGGGCATTGCCTGGTGATCATTCTGGCGGGGACGTTCGCCGGAGCGGTGCAAAACTATCTGAAATGGAACGACAGATCCAAAGGCATCCGGATCGTCCGCCTCGTTTGCGGATTCCTCGTTTTTGCCGCGGGGATCTACCTCATCCTCAAAAAATATATCTAAGGAGATACACATGTTGATCAAAATTCTGGGCACCGGCTGCCCCAAATGCAAGAAACTGGAAGCCTCGGCGCGTGAAGCAGTGGCTTTGCTCAGCCTCGACGCGCGGATCGAGAAAGTCGCCGATCTGGACAAGATCATGGACTATGGCGTGATGATGACCCCCGCCCTGGTTATCGACGAAAAGGTCGTCTCCACCGGCAAAGTCCTCAGCGCGGCGGATATCGCCAAACTGCTACAACCAGGAGTCTGACATGACTGAAAACGAATGCGGATGCGGATGCAGTTGCGGAACCGACTGCAACGAAGGCTGCGTGACCAACGACGCCCCCACCAGCGTCTATGCCTGCGCGGGAGCGAGCAACGTGGGCGCCATCTCTTTTGAACTGACCAAAGCGCTGCATCTGGCAGGTAAGTATAAGATGGGCTGCTCCACCTGCATCGGCGCGGGAGACTGCGGCTGCGGCGGAACAGTCACCCCGGACGGCAAAAAAGACCTGCTCATCGACGGATGCAAGGTCGCCTGCCTCAAAAAGATGTTTGAAAAGAAGGGTATCACCCGCTTCAACCACGTGATCGTCACCCAACTGGGAGTCCGCAAGGAAGGGACCTTTGAGGTCGCGGCGGACCTGATCCCCCAATTGATGGAAAAACTTAACGCCAAAGGTTTATGAGGCCACCTATGAAAAAAATACTCGCCATCCTGTTCGTCGTCCTGATCCTCTCCGCCTGCAAAGCGAGTGACGATGCCACACCCGCCGACACACCAGTCCCCGCGGCACAAACCGCTGATTCCACCGGAACCGTCTATCCCCTCGTGACCTTTTTGGAGATCGGAGCGGAATCCTGCATCCCCTGCAAGCAGATGAAACCCGTGATGAAGGCTATCGAAGAGGGTTATGGCGGCTTGGTCAAAGTGGTTTTCCACGATCTTTACAAAGACCGCCAGATAGGGCAAAAATACGGCGTTCGCGTGATGCCAACCCAGATTTTCCTGGATGCCGAGGGCAAGGAATTCTTCCGACACGAGGGATTCTATCCCCAGGCGGATATCGAAAAGATGCTGGCGGAGAAGATTGGGCTCAAAAAGCCGGTCCTGAAACAATAAGACAACCCGCCCCCAAGGCTGGTTTGCCCTTTCGGTCAACCGGATAAAGGAACACAAATGAAAAAAGTACTCATCCTCTGCACAGGAAACTCCTGCCGGAGCATTATGGCGGAAGCGCTCATCAACCATTATCTGGGTGACAAGTGGGAGGCATATTCCGCCGGGGTTTCGCCCTCGCATGTCCATCCCCGCAGCGTTCTCGCGCTCAAGGAACTGGGCATCGGCACCTCCGGACTGCGTTCCAAATCCGTGGCGGAATTTCTGAGCCGGGACGACCTCGACCTCGTGATCACTGTTTGCGATCACGCCCGCGAGACCTGCCCCGTATTCTTCAAACCCGTGGAGCAGGTCCACCTCGGCATCGAAGACCCCGTGTCCCGGGTCTTTCTCTCCGAGGAAAGCGCGATGGGCTCCTTCCGCGAATGCCGGGATCAGATCAGGGAAAAAGTGTTGGGCTATCTGGAAAAGATAGGCTGAGCAGGCTCAAAAGCTCTATGCCGATTTACCAGCAGTCAACCACGGCATAGGCGTCCACGAAATCCTCGATGGCGGAATAGACCTGGTCCGCGTCCATATCGTCGCAGTCGTAGGGACCGAACTGGTCATAGAGGTCCTCGAGATCGATGATCATCACGCACTCGATGTCTTCTTCCAACCAATAGGCGCTGATGGTGTCCACGCTCTCTACGTCGTCCGCGAGATCTTCGGAGTCAGGCAGATCCCAGCCGTTGTGGACAAAAAGCCAGAGGTAGCAGGCATAGGAAAGGAACCCCGCGGCGGAGTCCTCGTCCTCCAGATAGTCGTCGGGGCTGAGGTCAAGGTCGCCGTATTCGGAGGATAGCGAGCTGTAGCCGAAGATTTCGGAGATGGCGTCGTCAAGTTCGCCCGCGGCAAGGAAGGCAAGCGCGGCGATGAAGACCAGAATCAGAAGCAGTTTTTTCATGGTGGCTCCAGAAAAGATATTGGGGAGTGCATATTTGCCGGGGGCAGGGATGTCAAGGAATATTCGCGATAATATCGGGTAGAGCTGTCCACGAATGACACGAATGGACACGAATTGTGGTGAGTGGAAAGTGGTGAGTGGTGAGGGGAGCGCAAAAGACTGGATTCCGGCCTGCGCCGGAATGACAGCGGTTCGGGGTCGGGTGGTGACTGTGGCATTGGCTTCAGCCTGTTGGGTGTCCGGACTTCAGTCCCGGATACAGGGTTTTTGTAAACACAGAGGCACAGAGGGACAGAGAAAGGGCTGTCCACGAATGACACGAATGGACACGAATTGTGGTGAGTGGAAAGTGGTGAG
>CAZKAA010000136.1:0-795 GCA_964550575.1 uncultured Candidatus Cloacimonadota bacterium | reverse complement strand
TGGTAAGTGGAACCAGAAAGAACTGGATTCCGGCCTGCGCCGGAATGACAACGGTTCGGGGTCGGGTGTTCTTGTTGTTGTCTTTCTCTGTCCCTCTGTCTCTCTGTTTTCAAAAAAGAAAAGAACTGGATTCCGGCCTGCGCCGGAATGACAACCGCTCGGGAGACCGGAATGGCAAGGGTTTGGGACTGCTCAGCCCCTGTCCAGCGAAAAAACCGGATAGAGTTCGCCCACGGGCTGGCGGTCGTCGTTGAGGTTGGGCTGGCGGTGGAAGCGTTTGAGGGCGGAGTATTCGGCATCTGAGAGCAGATCCATTTCTTTGAGGATGTGCATGGCTGCCACGGAGGAGATGCCCGGCGAGCCGTCCTCGATCTTGAGGGCGATGCCCAAAGCGGGTTCGCGGATGCCGACGCAGTAAACGCCTTGCGCGCCGACCTTGCCGATGAGCCTGCCGCCGGTGGCCTTCATCAGTTCGGTGCAAAATCCGCCGGTGCCGCTAACCATCTCAGGATGGGCGTTCATGGCTCTAAATACCTTGCGGGCGGCGTCGCGCAGATGAGCGGGCAGAAAATCCGGACTGGCGAGGCGGGCGAAACCCAGCGCCATATTGTAGACGGGAAGCGCGAAGACGGGGACGTTGCAGCCGTCCACGCCGATCTTGATCTGCTCCGCCGGATAGGCGCAAACCTCCGCGATGAGCGCCAGAATCTCCTTCTGGCCCGGATGCGCGGGGTCGAGATAGGACTTTGTGGGATAGCCTTTAGCGACGCAGGCCGCGAGCATCCCTGCGTGTTT
>CAZKAA010000135.1:2715-5072 GCA_964550575.1 uncultured Candidatus Cloacimonadota bacterium | reverse complement strand
ATTTAACCCATAAGAGGTTTAAGCGCTTAACGCGCATTTTAAAGAAGATAAGATATAGAATGATAGCGGATGGGTTTAGTGTAGATGATGGGATTACCTCGTTTTTATTGGAGTCACTACTTTGGAATGTCCCAGATAACGTATTCATCATAAACAACACATGGTCAGACAGATTAAAGGAAGCCATTGTTTTCTTGTATAACAAAACAACTGACCCCGCGACAAGCGAAGAATGGGGTGAAGTTTCGGAATTGCTTTATCTATTTCACAATCAGCGCAAATGGACGATTCAGTCTGTTAACAAATTCATGCAAGATTTGTGGACTTATCTGGAGTTTTAATGTCACATCAACAATTAAAACCACTAGTCACGATACTGGCAACAGCGACAATTATCACAACGATAATGTATATAATACTAAAACAAACTGATTTTTCCTCTCCAAAGCAGCTTTACAGTTTAGTATCTTTCGTTGTACTGGTAGACAATTTGCTTTTACTTCTTTTCGTAAAATTTCTATGGAAGAAAAGAGCATTAAGGGGCTGGTTAGTGTCAGTTCCAAACTTGAATGGATGCTGGATAGGAGAGATTCAGTCTACTTGGGTTGATCCGTTAACTAGTAAAAGAATTGATCCTATACCAGTCATACTTAACGTAAAGCAGACTTATTTAGGACTCAGTGCCGTCATGATAACGGGAGAAATGAGAAGTGAAAGCATTAGTTACCAGTTCCTATATGACAAAGAAAAGCAGATTAACCAACTCATCTATACATATAAAAGTACGCCTAAGCAAACAGTCAAAGATAGAAGCCCATATCATTTCGGCACAATAGCATTTTCCTTGATTGAAGATGATTGTCTTTCATTGTTAGGAAATTACTGGACTGACAGGAAAACTACTGGAACGATCACTTTAACCTACAGAAAAAGGAAGCTGATTTATGAATTACCTAATGAAATCAGTCACCACCCGGTAAGTGCACTAAGAGACAACAAATCGTAGTATCTGCCTCCAATATGAAAAAAGAGCATTGACACAAATTCGATTCCTAATACAGTCGGTTTTATTCGATTTTATCCTGATTTGTCATTGTGATGATTGAGGGATAAAATGATACATTCAAGACAGTTATGTAAGGAGCAACATGGAAGACAGGCTGTTATCTGTTGAAGACTTGAGACTCTATCTGGGAGTGAACAGAGATACTGTGTATAAGTGGGTGAACGAAAAAGGCTTGCCCGCATTGAAGATTGGTCGGTTGTGGAAGTTTCGGAAAGCCGATGTGGACGAATGGGTAAAACAATTTACGCACAAGAAACCAGTCGCAGCTAAGAAGAAGTAGCATCGGGCAGCTTAGTAACTGATCAATCCTCAAACTTGGAAAACAAATAAATGCCAAAGGCACGTAAATAAAGGGACTTGATGAAAAATAGAAAGCCGAAATTCTCCGGGCACCAGACATTTGTGACACGCTACGGATGGATCGAGAAGGGATACAGATTTGTTAGGGACGGCAGAAGCTTTAGCAGCCAGGACGCCATTGTAGACCTGGGTGTTGGCAAGAACATGGTGGAGAGCATTCGCTATTGGGTTGAGTTAACCGGAGTCACTAAGTCTGGAGCTACAAGCGATTTTGGGACTAAACTGCTGGACGAAAATAACGGCTGGGACCCATATTTGGAGGATAACAACTCCTACTGGCTTCTGCACTGGAAGTTAAACACTCATCCAGACTACATACACTCGGGAATGATCTTGTATTCGCATTTGCGGAAACCTGAGTTCAATAAAAGAGACGTTATAGATGCCGCCATCAGGCTACTATATGCACATGGCAAAAAAAGCCCCGCAGACAGCATACTGGCCAAAGATATTGATTGCTATCTGAGATTGTACGCCGGAACCAGAAGGTTAATCAATAAGCAAAAGGATGAGAAGATTGGCAGCCCCTTTCAGGAGTTGAACCTGATCCAGTCAGTCAATGACAGCGATCTGTACAGCTTCAATATCGGCAGCAGAAGTAACCTTGCTCCTGAGATCATTGGTTACGCTCTCTGGGACTACATGAGTAGGCAGAAAAAGATCGCTATCACCATTAACGAAGCCATGTACCGTGAGTACAGTCCGGGGCAGATATTCATGCTGGATGAGAATTCGATCGTGGAAGCCGTGGAACAGCTAAGTAACGAACCCAAATGGTCAGAGGCCTTTGGTTTCAGCGAGGCGGCCGGGGTTGCCCTGATCCACTGCAATCTTGTGGAAGGAAATGATATCCTGGATCATTATTACAAAAAGGCTGTGGAAATATGAAGACGCTGGTCAATGAATATGTTGGCGTAGCTTCACGCTTTAC
>CAZKAA010000135.1:0-2705 GCA_964550575.1 uncultured Candidatus Cloacimonadota bacterium | reverse complement strand
TAACCTTAATGCCGACTACAGCAGGGAAACCCAGGACTACGGATACATCGTCACCGGCAATGTGCTCTCTTCTTTAACCCAAATCCTCTCCGGACTGATCAAGAAGGGTGGACAGAAGTCGTATTGCCTGTTTGGCTTATACGGATCTGGTAAATCTGCTTTTGCGGTATACTTGGCTCAGCTTCTCTCGATGGATAACGGGCAGGGGCAGAAAGCACGGGAACTGCTAAGAGGCAAAGCCATTGATCCCAAGATTGAGAACTTCCTGACTGATAGAAACAAGTCCTCATATCTTCCGGTCTTGGTAACAGGTAGACGCAGACCAATAAACCATCTGGTCATGGAGAGCGTAATCGAGGCTCTGCGTCAACTCCCAGGCAGTAAAAACAACCTGGAACTGCTCAACGAGCTTGAAGAACAGTTGAAAGCTGAATTATGGCATGATTCCCAGATTGTGCTGCAAGCCATGGATAAACTGGGTATTGCAGCCAAAAAGGCGGGTTTGGCGGGTGTCCTGCTGATTGTTGATGAAGCCGGCAAATCTTTCGAGTACGCACTCAGCGACCGGGAGGGCGGAGATGTGTTCATCCTGCAGGAACTGGCTGAACATGCGGAAAGGCTGATCAAGTATTCCATGCTGTTCGTTATTACTTTGCACCAGCAAATGGATAGCTACAGCGAGTTGCTTTCCCGGACCAACAGGGCTGAGTGGGCAAAAATTCAGGAACGCTTCGTAAACATCCGTTTCGCGGAACCTGCAAGCAGCACGATACAGATGCTGGCCGAGGCGATAAAACCTCTAAAAAGTGCCCCAAAGGACGTTAAACAGGCTCTTGAGCGGGTGATCAAGAACCTGCTGAAAATGGAAAGCATAATCCCACCTGGTCTCACTCACGAATCATTCGCAAAATCCGTTCATAAAGCCTGGCCGATACACCCCACGCTGCTGCTTGCCCTGCCATACATATTCAAACGATTCGCACAAAATGAGCGTTCGATTTTCTCATACTTAGCCAGCGAAGAGTATGCCGGATTCCAAAACTCGATCCGGGAAAACGTAGTTGAAGACGATCATGGTTTCATCCGGATTAATGACATTTACGATTACCTGCTCTCAAACTACGAGATTGGGCTATCCCGAAACCCGCATTCAAAGAAGATGCTGGAAGCCAATGACGTGATCAACAGCAGGTCCCGGTTAACGGAGACCCAAACCTGTGCCTTGAAAACCATCGCGGTATTAAACTCACTATCAGAAATCAGCCCACTCAGAGCTACCAAGGATATGCTGGAACTCTGCCTACCGCAGAGTGCTGAGATCGAAAGCCTACTTCAGAGCCTGGTTGAGCAATCATTGATCACTTTCCGCAAGCTTGACAGCAGCTACCGCATCTGGGAAGGCAGCGATGTAGACTTGGAGGAACGCCTTAATGAAGCCAGGAGGCACTTGCACTTTGATACGCAGTTGTTCCTGGATACCATAGGCAAACACCTTAAGCAAAAACGTATGGTAGCCCGACGGCACAGCCTTGTAGCCGGAATGATACGCCACTTCTCGATAGAATACTCGGACAGTTTAACTGATGCCAGCAGCATGCTGGAGAGGGAACTAGCGGAAGGAGCCTCAGGCCTGGTTATGGTTCTGATACCTAACGAGCATTTCTCAAATCTGGTTGAGGAAGTTCAAGCAGTCACAAAGAAAAACCCCCAACTATTGGTTGCGATTCCCAGGCAGATGGACAGCTTGAGCGGGGTTGTGAATGAATTGGCTTGTCTGAAGTGGGTAGAAGAGCACACAGACGAATTGAGGGATGACCGCATTGCCCGCCGCGAACTGAACCTGAGGATATCAGCCTATGAACAGGAACTCAGTAAAAGGGCGTATACAATCATTGATCCCAGACCAAATCCCCTGGGAAATGAGTGCCTGTGGTTCTGGATGGGCGATCAGCAAGAAGCGAGCAATCCTGTGGATGTCAGCAAATTGCTCTCCAAGGCCTGTGACGTTCTCTTTCATAAAAGTCCGGTTCTACGTAACGAACTCATCTCCAGGGATGATATCTCAAGCGCCGCATCAGCAGCCCGCAGAACTCTGATGGAGCTGATCCTGACGAATCCCGATCAAGAAACCCTTTGTATGACAGGGTACCCACCGGAAAGAAGTATTTACGAATCTATCATCAAAGCCTCCGGCATGCATGTGTATGATGAGAAGCTCGAGAGCTGGAAGTTTCAGTCACCTCCGAATGGCAACTTCGTAAACCTGCGCCCTGCTTGGCAGCTGATTGAGAAGAGCGTTTTCAATGAAAAGCTGGAAGAGGTGGAGCTCACAGATATATACGCAAAACTGAGGAAAGCTCCCTTTGGCCTGCCGGAGGGGATATTCCCAATCTTGATAACAGTCTTTTTCGTAGTGCACCAGGGAGAAGTGTTTTTGTATCGGGAGGGAACCTTTTTACCAGAACCTCAACCTGGCCATTTCGACCTTTTGCAAAGGCGCTTGGATCTGTTTTCGATAAAGGGGGTGAGACTTGAAGGCATCACCCGCAGTATAGTGGAAAGACTGGCCGGTAGCCTTAATACAGCTCCCAAGATCGCTTCAGTGGTCAGGGCTTTGTACAGAAGCTTCTCTTCATTACCCAATCTTACTTTGAAATCAGGAGATCGGAAGAGCACACGTCTGAACTCCAGTCACCGCTCATTAT
>CAZKAA010000134.1:0-5098 GCA_964550575.1 uncultured Candidatus Cloacimonadota bacterium | reverse complement strand
ACGCACCCCTCGCACAGGTGGTCAAGTCCTTTCCGCTCAATATGATAAGAAAGATGGGAGATTCTTTGATTGACAGAAAACGGGCATAAGAAGACATTGCAGGCAGCCTACAGACCCTACATAGAATGCCCTCCGATACGTGGGAACACCGCCCGGTGTCTCCCACGTTTTTTATTGAGAGTAGGCGAAACCCATTTGAAGTTTTCAGTGATCCATTCTTGAAGTTTTCAGTGACCCATTTGAAGTTTTCGGTGATCCATTTGAAGTTTTCAGTGATCCAAATGGGATTGCCAACACCTCGCTAGAATACCCGATTTTCCCCATTTGAAGTTTTCAGTGATCCAATTTGAAGTTTTCACTGACTCTTTATAGGGTCCTATTGGCTAAAATAATCCGCTGATACTTCGTAATGTGCTATTTAGCAACTAGATAGCATAGCCTCACAAAAAAATCCAAAAAAAAGTCTTGACAGAATTGTGGTGGTGTTATAGTTGACCATAACACTATGACGATACCAAGTAAGCTTTATTGAATAGAGGTGATTATGAAGATCTTCAACGATGAGTCTCCGCTTTACCTTCAGCTTCGCAAGCACATTGAGGAGCTGATACTGGAGCGGGCGCTTCCTGAGGAGGCAGCCATACCTTCCATCAGAATCATGGCTCGCGACTACAACCTGAATCCGATCACGGTCGGGAACGCGTTGGGTTCACTGGTCGACGAGGGGATCCTGTACAAGAAAAGAGGGGTTGGCATGTATGTATCGCCCGGCGCGAGGGATCTGATCATCCAAATCCGCGGGCGTGATTTTTTGAGCGAAAAGCTGGAGCCGGTCTTGAAAAAAGCGAAACAGCTCGAGATCGCAAAACATGAGATTTTAATACTAACAGATACGATTTATGGAGGAAAAGATGAGTGAATTCATCTATCAAACACATAACCTGAACAAAGACTATGGAAAGTTCAGGGCATTGGAAGGTGTGAACCTGACTCTTGGAGAAGGCCGCATTATCGGTTTGCTGGGCAAAAACGGCGCGGGAAAATCGACTCTGATGCGCTGCCTGCTTGGATTTCTCAGCCACGGGGGTGAAGTCACCCTGGGCGGCAACCCTGTTTCGCGCCACGACTACAAATTGTTCGAGGAAGTCGCTTTCATCCCGGACGTGAGCGGCTTGGATGACCGCATGACGGTCAAGCAGACAATGGAATACGTGCGTGGAGTCAATCCCAAATGGAATCAAGCCATGGCGGACAAGCTGTTCGCGATGAGCTCGCTGCCGCTCGATAAAAAGGTCGGCAAGCTGTCCAAGGGCATGAAGACCAAACTATACCTTCTATTGACGCTCTCTCTCGATGTCCGGTTCCTGCTGCTGGACGAACCGACCCTCGGGCTTGACATCGCTTTTCGCAAAGAGTTCTTCAACACAATTCTGGGCGAGTACTTCGATGAAACCCGCTCGATCCTGATCTCCACGCACCAGATAGAGGAAGTGGAAGACGTGTTGCAGGAGATTATTTTCATCGATCGGGGGCGGATAATCCTCCACGAGGATGTGGAAAGCCTGAAATCAAGGTTCCACGTCGTTTCGCTCCCCCAGGACAGGGAACCTGAACTGATGAATCACCAGCCCAAAGTCGTGGCAAAAACGCTTGGTTTCGTGAGCGCGGTCCTACCCTCCGAGATCAAGATCGAAGGGTGCATGACGGCGAGGCCCACGCTGGCAGACATTTTCCTCGCGCATGTGGGAGGTACCAATGAAGCAGTTTAAAGCATTGTTGAAAAAAGAATGGCATACCCACAAAGGCAGCTTCCTCGCTCCGGTTTGGGTGACATTGGCGATCTATGGAGTGTTCCTGATCGGATTGCTGATAAGCTACGCCAAGGGCAATTTCGCGAATATCAGTCTGAATCCCGCGGGAATCCCGGCTATGAGCGCAGACCAGACCAACGTGCTGGGTTGGATGGCGGTCGCGGGAACGGCGATCTTGCTTGGATTCATAACCACTATGATCGGATTCGGGCTCACTGACGGCCTGATCAACGGCGACCGTCGCAAACGCTGCGAAATCTTTCATCTGTCCCAGCCGGTCCCTCTGGTTAAAATGCTTGCCGCGAAACACGCCGCGCTGATGCTCGGCGCTCTGGGCATGGTGTTTGCTTTAACTCTGGTGAACTCCGCAGTGCTGGCCGTTGCCATGAAATCAATCGTCGGATGCGACTTCTGGTTCTGCTTCTCAGGCGGCCTGTTCGGATTTGTCAGCGTCATATTCTCATATCTCTTCGCCACATCGCTGATGTGGCTGTTCGCGTCGCTGTTCCGCAACAAGTCGTTTCTGATATTGGTGCTAACGATCAGCGGCATAGAAGCTTCCATCCATCTGCTGAACTATTTGGTGGGCTGGAGCATACCTTCACTCTGGAGTTATGTTATAAGGATGCTCAATTTCTCAATCAGTTCCGCCGAAGTGAGCGGGACGAAAATCACCTCAGCCCTGCTTCTCCAAAACTCATGGGGAGGGCTGCTGAGCGTGGACAACATCATGCGCGTTGTTTATTCTGCGATATTCCTGATCTCAGGATACTTCATCCAAAAGCACAGGGAGGTGCTCTAATGGCTATCCATCGCTACATTCCACATAACCAAAGGCCTTTTTCTTCGCTCGCGTCCTGCTTGTTCTATAATTCGCTAAAGTCCCGCAGCAAGAAAATGATTGACATCGACTGTCCGGAACGCACGTTGGGTGCTGCCCTGCCAACCAGCTTCCACGCCAAAGCATTAACTATTCAACTGATATAATCTTAATGGAGGTAACCATGAAACAATCGCTATACCTGCTGATCGCAGTTATCCTGATGCCGGTTTTGCTCGGCGCGCAGGACTCCAAAGACTGGCAAAGAAACGATCTGGGATATCTTGATCTGCCCAGCGCCAGCATCGACAACCTTTTCATTCCGCTTGTCAATCCGGCGCTTCTGGCTACAGGGCATGCCAGTGGAATCGGCTACGCCCAACTCGTTGACGACATGAAGTTCCGGGACAACTATTGGGTGTTTGCCAATCTGGACGGCCTGGCATACAATCTTGAATACTACAAGGATCCCCTGACAGGCAGGAGTTCGAACTTCCACACCATTGCCATGGGCACCCAGATGCCGCGAAACATACTTCCAAACCTGTATCTCGGAGCAAACTACCGCTGGAAGAACTCATCATTTTCCGGAGGCGGATTCCGCACCGCGCTGGCTTACCGGCCGCACGCGTCAACTGCTCTCGCTTTTTCATGGGACAATCCGCACGGGGAAAAGCCCGCGTATCACGCAGGATTGGCGATTCGGCCCCTGTCATTCGTCAAATCCATACCAGACCACCGGCTTGAGCTGAGTGCCGATATCGATTACTCCAAAACAACTTCCGCGGACTATGAGGTTCACAATCCGGTGCTGGGAATCAACACAAGGGTTTATGACGGACTGACTCTCGGCGCAACCTACAATCTGGACACCGAAACCGTCTTTGCCAATTTCAGCCTGAGCCTTGGCAAAACAGAGCTTGGGACTCTGGCTCACGCCAAAGAACAGGATAACTATTTCATTCCCTACATCCATCTCACGGACGATACTTTCAAGCCTTTCCTCGGCCTGAGTGGCGATAACTGGTATTCCATGAAGCTGCAGGGCGAGTTGAAAACCTTCGCCGGACCGCAGTACAGCTTTGGCCCGCTGCAGATCTACGGCGATGAGAAAAGCATCGAGGACGTTATTTCCGAACTGAAAAAAGCGAAGGAAGATCCTCGCGTGAGCGGGATTCTGCTCAAGAATCCCTCCTTTTCCACTTCGCTGGCTTTGTCTCAGGAACTTGTTACCGCTCTGCAGGATTTCAAGTGCGGCGGTAAGCAGGTGGCGTTTTACTATGACAACATATCCAACGGCGGATACATCTTAGCCGGTTCAGTGGCGGACAAAATCTACCTGAATCCCATGGGATCGGTGGATCTGCGCGGTCTTTCGATCTCCAGCCCCTATCTCCGCGAATTGCTTGATTCCGTGGGAGTTGACGTCATCAACTTTCGCTCGCACAAGTATAAAAACGCGGGAAATATGTTTTCCGAAACCGAAATGACTGAGGCGGAGAGAGAAGTTTACGAGTCTCTGCTGCAAAGCCTTTTCGACCAGATTGTCGCTTCCCTGAACGCGGGCAGGGGAGAGAAACTGGCTTCTGGGGTAGAGGACATCATTGACGCAGGTCCCTACTATCTTGCCCAGGACGCACTGACTTCCGGTCTGGTTGACGGTCTGATCTATGACGACCAACTCCAGGACACCCTGAAGAACGATTTCAGTTTCTCTGCTTCAGTTTCTGAACTGCCGGACTATCGCGATTACGAATGGGCCCTGCCCAGGCAGAGTCTGATCGCCGTGATCTACGCCCAGGGAAATATCATCATGGGCAAAGCCACCCCCGGCCAGGCGATCGCGCACGAAACCACGGTTGACCTGATTCGCGCCGCGCGTAAAAATCCTGAATACAAGGGCATCATTCTCCGTGTGGATAGCGGCGGCGGCTCAGCCCAGGCGTCCGATGCCATTCTACGGGAATTGGAACTGGCCCGTACCGAGAACAAGAAGCCGGTCGTGGTTTCTATGTCCGGAGTCGCCGCATCCGGCGGCTATTACATCTCCTGTGGGGCGGACCGCATCATCGCCGATCCCGCGACCCTGACAGGATCGATCGGCGTGATAGGCTTGAACTTCAATCTGCCCCGCATGTGGGATAAACTGAAAGTGAACTGGTCCACTGTAAAAAAAGGAGCGAATGCCGATTTTGGCTCCACCAGCCGCTACTGGACTGAAGACGAAAAGAACCGCATGTCATCTCTCATCGAATACGTCTACGAGGATTTTGTTCGCAAAGTGGACGGCGGTCGGGACAACCTGAACTACGATGAAGTCCACGCGATAGCTCAGGGGCGCGTCTGGACCGGCGAACAGGCTATGGCGAACGGGCTGGTCGACGATCTAGGAGGCATGGACACCGCAGTTGAGCACATGCGCCAAATTACGGGCATCGTGGGGGAGATCACATTGGTGGACGCTACT
>CAZKAA010000133.1:0-5120 GCA_964550575.1 uncultured Candidatus Cloacimonadota bacterium | reverse complement strand
TCGGCAGTGCACTGCTCTTCCGCGGAGGTGATGTAGCGCGCGATTTTGACTCTGTCGCAATAGCGCAGGAAACTCAGGTCTTCATCGCTTTTATCAACGTGGATGCGCTCCATCACCCACTTGATCTCGGAGGTCGTCATCTCCCGGGCGGCGAAGCGATACTTCGTTTCCGCAAACTGGCGCAGGATGTGGGAAAGATGGAAGTGGTGCAAGGAGAATTCGCCACGGGCTATCAGTTGCAGCTCCAACAGGCTGTCGAGTTCCCGCAGCGCCTGTTTCCAGGCGGGGTCAGGCAAGGGCTTTTCCGGCGCCGCCGGAGTGGGCGGCGGGGGAGCAGGCTTCCTTTTGTCGCGCCGCAGGAGGAAGTAAGCGGCGATCAGGGCAAGCATCGCCAAGAATAGCAGGGGATAGAGCCACAAGGGAAGTTGCATAGGGTATCTGGCCAGGGGTTTGATATCCACCAGAAGCGAATCTTCTACCGCGCGCACCGGTATGACGTAGATCCTGAAGCGGTCGGTGTGATAGGCGTTGCCGTCCGGTTCGTCGGGTTGGACGTTCAGGCGGGGGAACACGTGCGAACCGGGAAAGAGGGGCACGATCGTCAATCTCAGCCAGGCTTTTTTGCCCGGGGAGGAGACCCGCTCTGTCTTCAAAACCTTGAACACCGTGATCGTGTCAGGAACGGAAACGCTTTTCAGCCCAAGGTCCGCGCGGATATTGAAGAAGAACCTGTCTCCCACGCTGAGGTCTTTTTCCTGCGTCAAATCCTGAGTGATCTTCACCCCGGACAGCAGCGCCAGCATGAGGAGGAACAGGGACAGCAGCAGCGGCTTCTTCATCTGCGCGATCTCTTGCGATGCCTGCGCCGCTCAAAGAAGTCGCGCAAGATGTCCACATGGGAGTCCTGTCCGCGGATTACTAGGTGATCGACCTTGATCTGCCTGAGCGAACGGACAAGCTCAGCCTGCTGGCTTTTTATCCTGGCCGCGTACATGGAACGGATGCGTTCGTTGCCGGTATTGATCCACGCTTCTTCTCCGGTTTCGGGGTCCGCCACCCGCAGGATGCCTGCCCGGGGAAGCGTAAGTTCCGCGTCATCCAACACCTGCACCGCGATAACGTCGTGCTTCTGCGCCAGAATTTTCAGCGGCTTGCTGTAGTCCATATCCATGAAGTCTGAAAGAATGAAGACCACGGAGCGCTTTTTGAGGATGAGGTTGGCAAAGGTGAAAGCGCCGGACAGCGAAGTCATCAGGCTTTTCGGCTCCAGATAGAGCACGTCGCGCAGGATCTCAAGCGCTTTGTTGCGGCCTTTTCGGGGAGGAAGGTACTTTTCCAGCCCGTCGGAAAACATGATCAAGCCGACCTTGTCATGGTTGGAGAGGGCGGAAAAGGAGAGCAGGGCGATGATCTCCGCCTGGCGTTCCTTTTTGGACATGGAAACTGTTCCGAAGCTTTGAGAGGCGGAGACATCCACAATGAACATCACGTTCAGTTCGCGGGTTTCCCGGAATTTCTTCACATACGGCACGCCGAGGCGCGCGCTCACATTCCAGTCAATATCGCGATAATTGTCGCCGCTCTGGTACTCGCGCACTTCCGCGAATTCCAATCCCTGCCCCTTGAAGCTGGAATGGTATTCTCCGCTGAAGATCTCGCTCACGATGTTGCGCGAGCGGATTTCGATCTTCTCGATGCGGGCAAGGATCTCCGCCGGGGTGCGGGAGGGCATGGTGTTAGCCTTTTAGGGGACTTCTATCTCTTCAAAGATGCGGGTGATGATTTCTTCGGTGCTGACGTGCTCCGCTTCCGCCTCGTAGGAGAGGATGATGCGGTGGCGCAAAACGTCTTTGCCCACAGCCTTGATGTCGTCCGGAATGACGTATCCGCGGTGATCGAGGAAGGCATGGGCTTTCGCAGCCCGGGCGAGGTAAATGGTCGCGCGGGGCGATGCGCCGTATTGGATGAAGCCGTTCATCGAGGAGATGCGGGGATATCTTTGGGGATGGCGCGTGGCGTTGACCAGATGGAGAATATATCCTTTGAGCCGTTCTTCCATAAACATCTCGGCGATCACGCCGCGCATTCTGCCCAACGCGTCCGGATCGAGTACCGGCTTGACCTCGATCTCCCGCTCCGTGACCATGCGGTCGAGGATGAGGGCTTCTTCTTCAAGGGAGGGGTATTTGATCCTCAGCTTCATAAGAAAACGGTCGATCTGTGCTTCCGGCAGGGGATAGGTCCCTTCCTGCTCGATCGGATTCTGGGTTGCCATCACGAAGAAAGGATTTGGCAACGGGTAAGTTGTGTCGCCGATCGTCACCTGACGTTCCTGCATGGCTTCGAGAAGCGCAGACTGCACTTTGGAGGGGGCTCGGTTGATCTCGTCGGCGAGGATGAAATTGGCGAAGATGGGACCCTTTTTGGGGGTGAATTCGCCAGTCTTCTGATTATAGATCATGGTACCGGTGATGTCCGCGGGAAGGAGGTCGGGAGTGAACTGCAAACGCTTGTAGCTGGCGGCGAAGACCTTGGCGAGGGTGCTGATGATCAGGGTTTTTGCCAGACCGGGCACGCCTTCGATCAGCACATGGCCGTTGGATAGCATTCCAATCAGCAGCCGGTTGATGATTACTTCCTGCCCCACGATGACTTTGGCGATCTCCGCCCTCAGGGGATCAAGCACCGCAGAGCTTTCCATCACCTGGCGGTTGATCGACTCCATATGCAGTTCCTCACGGGTGCGCGGCAGCTCTTGTTCGCTTGAAACTTGTTCGGCTGATGCCGGTTCTGGTTCAGAGACGGGTTCCGGCGTTCCCTGCCCTGCGATTGTATCGTTTTGATCCAGATTCATCTGAACTCCTGTAAAATCCCTTTAAACGAAAATCGGGAATAAGGCATGATCCGTATTCCCGATTTGCTGTCAATTTGCATTAACTGGTCGTACTATCGAAATCCTTCAAACTACTTGGTCACAGCTTTGCGCACTTTGTTGGCCTTGAGGCAGGAAGAACAAACTTTGACCTTCCGCACCCCGTCCGCCATGATGGCGCGGATTTCGTGCAAGTTCGGATAAAAACGACGCTTGGTGGCATTCAGCGCGTGGCTGCGATGATTGCCGACCTGAGCTCCTTTTCCACATATATCGCATATTCTTGACATCTTTCACCGTCCAAAATTTCTATATTGAAACCAAACAATCCGACACGGCATTTTTGACAAGGATTATTTATCGGTATAAAGTGAAAAGAACCGCGGAATCACAGCCAAACCGCGCATGAACGTCAAGTCTGATCCCGGAAGATGGTATGGATGTGAATGTCCTGGCACCAAATGCCAAAAATCCCAGATCATACAACTGGTCAGTGGATGATGTCACCCTGGGATACCAGTTCTTCCAGGTCAATGCCGTAGATGATGAGCTTGACCGGTTCCTGCAATGGCGGCCTGTCTTTGCAGGCTACGATCAGACGCTTGTGCCAGCGGTTGAGTTCTGCCAGATAGCCATTGTGGGTCTGCCTGAGCAACACCGCGTCCAACGGTTCGTGCAGATACTTCGCTGCCAGGAACTTAAGCAGCCAATACCGCTCGCTGCGCATGGCGAGGGAGCGCAGGATCAGCAAGCGCTTTTCGATGTCCGGGATCAGACTCTCCAGATCTTCGCGCGCGTAGGGCAGAGGCTTGCCTTCCAGATGAGCGAGGAACTGCTGTTGGTTGACGATATCCGCAAAGCGGCGGATGGGCGATGTGGCATGGACATAGGCCTGGGATCCGACTCCGGGGTGAAAATTGCCCTCAGTGGACAGATAAGCCTGGATCCCGTTGGCGTATGCGCCGTCTTCATCCTCAGATCCCCAAAACTGGTTGATGTTGCGGTAGAGGAGAGGCACACCGTCTTTGGAAGCGCGTTCGGCAACCAGGCGGTTGAAGAGGATCATCAGCTCTTCGATGATGAAGCGGGAAGGGCTGATGTTGTCGATCCGCTGGATGGAAATGTCGCCATCCCTGACCGTAATGTTCCAGTTGTATTGCTCTTTGCGTTCGTCTGGGCCGCCGATGCGTTCGCGCTGAAGTTCCCTGCAGATACCCAGCAGAGTGGCAAAGGGTTCGCTATTGCTGCGGCTGTCCACGTCATCATAGCTGAAGTTGTCCTCCACCTTGAGCAGTTGGCGTGAAAATGACCACGACTCGATCTTGAAGCGTTCGTTGAGCTGGACCTGAAGGGAAAGAGTGGGGCGCATTTCTCCCGCAAGCAGGCTGAAATCGACTCTGGTCAGGCTTTCCGGCAGAAGGGGAACGCTGCCGTTCGGTAGATAGAGAGAGGACACCCGTTCCCGGGCTTCGGCGTAGAGAGGAGTTTCCGGAGCAATACGCCTTCCCGCCTCTGTGATGTGAATGCCCAATTCGTAGCCTGACAATGATTTACGCAGGGAGATGGCGTCATCATAATCTGGGGTGGACATGGCGTCAATGGTAAAAGCCGGACCTGCTTCAGGCAGAGAAAGGTCCGGGGCAGCAGCATATTTTTCCAGCCCAGGTTCAAAAGCGACCGGTATTCCGCTCCTTGAGGCGATGGGATCGCTGTCTGGGAAGATATCGCCCAAACTGAGCCTCAGGGCGTGGATCTGCTCTTCGGGCGGGGTATTCGGAGAATTCTGGCGCAGAATTTTAAGCAAATCCCGGGGTTCCTGGTTGAGGGCGAGAGATCTGAGTTCTCGTGCGAACAGGCTTCGTGTTTCCGGGGATATCTCTCCTGAGGAAAGGTAGGTGCCGACCCGCGCCAGATACTCTTTCCGCTCTTCGCTTTGCCTGATCGTTTCGCGGTAGGAGCGAACTTCGCCTTCGTCCCGCGCATGGAAAAGTGCTTTTTTCTGGGCGTAGAGCTCCGGATGCGCGCGCAAGTGGAGATAGAGTGCGAAACGCTCACGGTCTGAGGGGCAGGCGACCTCTTTGCAAGCCTCGTCCAGATCGAACCAGGGTTTCAGATGGAATAGTTTATCCCTGATTTCTTTCTCTGGCAAAGCCTCGGCAAGTTCGCGGGCAGAGATGAAAAAGGCTGTGAGCGTGGATGCAGTTGAGGGGGAAAACGTAGATTCGGTAACGAGGACGAACCGCGACGG
>CAZKAA010000132.1:1219-5161 GCA_964550575.1 uncultured Candidatus Cloacimonadota bacterium | reverse complement strand
CAGATACTTGTCCCTCACATTCCTAACTCACCCCTCTCTCATCCCCGGATAGTTATCCCAATAGCCTTGCAAGGCATTCACCTCGCTCTCCGGGATACCTCCCTTGAGATGGGCTTTCACATCATGCGGTTCAGCCGGGTCGCTGTTATCTACGTACCTTCTGATATTGCAGTTGTATTCCTCAGCTTCCAGTTCCTCATGCTTTACCAGACGGCTATAGGCATTCAGATCTCGCTTGTGCCTATACACAAAGCTGATCTTTTCAATGTCCTCCGGACGCAGGATGTTCTGCACCTTGCCGACTTTGTATTCGTGATCAGCATTGATAAAGAGCACTTCTTTGCGGGTACTGGCAGCATTGCGATTGATCACCAGAATGCAAGCCGGGATGCCGGTTCCGTAAAACAATGCCGGAGGCAGCCCAATGATCGCTTCCAGATAGCCGTCTTTGATCAGCCATTCCCGCATTCTACGCTCTTCTCCACTTTTGAAGAGAACTCCATGGGGCATGATCACAGCCAGCCTGCCATTGGATTTTAGAGTGCTGAACATGTGTTGAACGAACATGAAATCAGCTCTTTTCTTGAATGGCATCCAATACCTAAAGCGTTCCTTGAATTTCATTCCATCAGTGGAGTAGTTTTGCGAGAAGGGAGGATTGGCGATCACGATGTCAAAGCGTTTGAGTTCTCCTACTTCCACGTGTTTGGGCTCCATCAGGGTATCCCCGTTTTCGATCTGGGCATCCAGAATATTGTGAAAGAGCATATTGAGCTTACACAAGCCCCAGGTAGTTCCGTTCTTTTCCTGACCATAGAGGGTCAGCTTTCTGGCGGAGCCATATTTGCTCTCTACATGATTAAAGGCTTCTATCAGCATACCACCGGAACCTACTGCAGGATCGCAGATCTCAGCATCCTCTGCCGGATCAAGGATGTTTACCAGCAGCTTAACCACTGTCCTGGGAGTATAGAATTCACCGCCTTTCTTGCCTGCACTATCGGCAAAGTACTTGATCAGATACTCATACGCAGAGCCCAGAAGATCAGGAAACTCCAGATTGTCATCGGTGAGTACTACCTTATCGAAGTGAGTGATCAGTTCCACCAGGTCTTTATCCGTGATGCGTTTATTGTTCTTGCCAAAGGTCTTGTTGAAGTCTATCGGCTTCAGCACCCCTTCCAGGGTCTCGCTATTGCTATCCTCAAGGGCTTCAAACGCCTTCTTGAGTTCATCTCCGATTTCTTTCTTCAGGTGCCGGATATTCTCCCATCTGGCACGGATCGGGACAAAGAAGTTGTAGCTTGATTCACTCTCCAGCCCTTTTTCAAGTGCTTCTCCGCTTACACCCTTATTCTCCAGGATTGCCTTGCGGTTATTACGTTCAATGTTGAAGAGATCATTTACCCTCTTCAGAAAAAGCATTGCTATCACGTATTCTTTGAATTCCGAGGCATCCATATTCCCGCGCAGGGATTCACAGGCCTCCTCCAGAAAGCGTTCCAGCCATGATAAAGACAGCTTATGCGCCATTAAATACTCCGTTTATCGATATATCGTCAGACCTTGAAACAAGGCCGAAAAAGTAATATGGTATGGGGCAAAGCCCCCTTTGTTGGGTAGTGGGCGGGAATAGATGCTTAGTCAAACTGCTCACCACGGCATTATACAGTGATTCTTGTGCTGTAGACATATCATGTACAAGTACCTTTGAGATTTTGCGACAGGAGCATAATAATCTACCAATCATCGCCTTTACAGACAGGCGAACTGGATTGATTATGTTTGCGAGCCTATATCTTCTTTGCTCTTGATTTGATTGATTTAAGTGTTGCTCCACCAGCCTTGACCCACTCATCTATCTCATTGATTTTGAATTTCCACAATCGTCCCATCTTGTGGGTGGGCATATCGTGGAATTTTATCCAGCGATACACCGTGTCATCGCTTACTCCGAGGTAAGCACATATCTCTTTGATGGACAGCCACCTGTCCTGTAAATGATCCATGATCACTCCTAATGGGCTTTATTGGCAAGGGATTAACCTTTTCAGAAAAGCGGATTTCCTTCACCTTTTTCACCCAAATTCATACATCACCGAACCCCCTCTGATTGTCAATCGATAAATTCCGCTTCTCTCCGCAGATACCCGCATGGAAATGGTCAAGAATCGATAGAAATGCGATTGCTATTGACAAAGAGAACCCCGTATAAATATTTGCAGAATCGAATAAATATCAGTTTCACGGGAGAGTGAATGCATCAGTATGACAAGGTTCTAAGCTATATCGACTACTTCTCCACTGCCGGAGAAAAGGCAGGAACTTGGGTGTCCAAGCCACATGTTTTCCCATATGTGAACTACTCAAAGGAGATGTCTTCTTTTATTCATGAAGTCTATCAAACTGACCTGTTAGATACAGAATACTTGCCTTATCTCGAAAGTATAATTCCCCGTGAAGCAAACTTAATAGATTACATAGATACTGCCGATTTCCGGCTTCTCAGAGCCATCTTGACCTATTATGTGAGGCAGGAGAGATTCCAGGAAGGTCTGTGGTTGGGGGCTGTACAAGATGGTAGTTTTTTAAAGATTCTTAATAGATTGCATGAGTCGCTTATAAATGGGGTGATTGCTTCGGACGCGCAATATAAGCAGAAAAAGGAGAAACATCAATGACTGATTTGATTGAATATCACAAGACTATTAACAAAGAGATCTGCCTTCTTAAGGATAAACTCAAGTACCTAACAAAGCATCCAGCTGAAAACGGGCGATTCAGAGAAATAATTCTATCTAATACTATCAAGAAACACCTACCTGCAAAATACAGCCTTGGAACTGGATTTATTATCAAGCAATGTGAAACCAGGGGTAATCATGAGGTCAGTAAACAAATTGATCTAATGATTTACGATAATAGCTATCCAGTATTGTTCAGAGAAGGAGATTTCTCAATAGTAACCACAGACGCTGTAAGAGCGATTATTGAAGTAAAAACTAGCTTTGGTCGTACAACTTTTCCTGGAGAGTATGATAAGGCCAATAAAATGGGAGCATTCATTATGTCTAACAGAAACGTAGAATTGATCCCTACACCTCTATTCAATGGCATATTTTACTTTAGTAATCAAGAGATTTCCAGCAGCGAAAACTCAATTGAAGAATCCATTAGGAGAAAACACATTGATATTCCTGCTAATGATGTGTTCCATTTGTCTTGTGTTAATCACATCTGTTTCTCAGACAAGGTGCTGTATAAGTACTGGCATAGTAATAATGATGGTTCTAAGCACAAGTTGTATGTGCTGGAAGACCTATCATACTCATTCTTTATTTCGAACTTGTTGAGTTTTCTGGAGGGACGGACTATGAAAGATAATACTTATATTTGGTATCCCCATGACAAGACATTCAGTAGCTATAATTGCTTTTAAAAGGATGGATGGATAATACGATGATACAAAAGAGAATAATTAAAACTACGACTAATCCCAGCAATGAACATGAATTGGCTAAATCAGCAGAACAAATTCTCAACGACTATAGAGACATAGTTGTAAAAGTAATTCGATGCTACTTAAACAAGCAAAGCTGCGATGAGTTGTCTTGTTACTCAGCATCGATTAGTAAGAAGTTAGTTCAAAACAACAACAATGGTACTCTCAAACTAAGTTACATCGGCTTACTCAAGCCTTTGAGGATTAATCACAATGGAAGCATCGTGACTAGAGCTCGCGGCTGGTATTTCTTTTTAGAAAAGGTAAGTGGTAGGTTGGATTATATTGGAGTCGGTGGAATTGTTAAGGGAGAACTAAATAAGGATAACGACCTTTTTCACAGAATTACACAGCACTTTGGCACATCTACTGGTGCGACATTCTACAAAAATTTTAAACGTGAGAAAAACAATAAGCAAACGCGCAAACAGTGGGTTAGT
>CAZKAA010000132.1:0-1209 GCA_964550575.1 uncultured Candidatus Cloacimonadota bacterium | reverse complement strand
CCAATAATTATATAGATGTTGTGAGTTATATGCAATTGGTGCGTTATGTGTTAGCATTTTCTCTTCTCACTTTGCAATCCAAATAAAACCTACCAATCCTCATGCCATAAGGATTTCTCATCCCCGAATACTTCTTCAATACACCCAGTATCCCCGGCTGGATATAGCGTCCGAGTTGCTCAATACCCAGCCTGGTCTTGATGTAGTAGCCATGCGGATTCATGCCGATGATGCTTATTGAAGCCAGAGCTTCCAGATAGACGAATACGAACTGCCTGCTTCTGCCAAAGTCTTTGGTTAGTTCTCTAACTGAGCGATAGCTCTTGCTTTCGATCAAATCCAGCAGCTTCATGGCAGTCTGGATGTCGTATTTCCATTTACAGCGGGGATCGGGAGCCATGCCTTGGGTGTAGCGATTGGCTCGCACGTAAAGCGAATTACTGGGCGAGATACATCGCACCTTATCCGTCTTCGCCAGATCACCCAGCAGGTGCTCGACTTCCTGGATATCGCCATCGAGCATGCCTGCTAGCATTCTGGGAGTAAAGGGATGATTATACTTAGAGATCAGGTTGGAGACAGTTTCGGAGTTAAGCATAGTGTTTTCCTTTGCTCTGTGGTTTCTGTGATCCCTTGTTCGGCTTTTATGCTCGTTTCCAGCAGATGCAGCATCTTCATGGCTTTACGTAGATTGCCTCCGCTGTTGAAGTGGATGGAATTGATCTGCTCCGGACTCGCTTCCACATCTAGCACTTCCCTGGCGATGGCAGTGATGTCTTTCAGACTGGCTGATTCGAACTCGTAAAATGAGTTGCAGCGGTCGAAGTAGTATTCATTGATCTGAGCCAAGCGATCCCGGGCATTTTGCATTCCCACAAGAATCACGATTGCCGCAGTATTATCCACGATATCCCTGATCGTTCCGAGCAGTTGCTGCTGTTTGAAGGCATAATCGATCTCGTCCACGATGATTACTATGTCCTCATGTCTCTCGATCTCATCCATGCATCTCCGGAAGATGGCATTGGTGGTACCATACAAAGGTGGATACTCCAGATTAAGGTAGTTATAGATACCAGTGATCAGTTGAAGTGAGAACGACTTTGGTGTTGAGGTTGCCTCCAGTCTCAAATACACATAATTACGCTGTAAGGCGATCCTGGTGAGATCGGAAGAGCACACGTCTGAACTCCAGTCACCGCTCATTAT
>CAZKAA010000131.1:0-5281 GCA_964550575.1 uncultured Candidatus Cloacimonadota bacterium | reverse complement strand
GGGCCAGTTCCGTCTCTGTTGGGCATTTCAACCTCCCTGGACAAGCTGTCCTTTCTGGTATGCTTCGTAGGCTTCGCGGACGGTCATGCCGCCAGCCCCCACGAATATTTTCAGATTCACCTGTTTGAGTATGGCAGCCGCGTTGCCGCCTGGGCCGTTGCCCGTGATCAGCACTTGCGGCGCTTGCTCAAAGATCTTCTGCGCTGTTTTGGGGCCAGCGCCGTGCTCCACGCTGACAATGCTTCGGTTGTCAATGCTGGTAAGCGTTCCGTCTTCTTCCTGATAGAAGACGAGATAATCGGTGCGGCCGAACCGGGGATCGATCTTCGCGTCCCAGTCCGTTCCTGTTGCCGTGAAAGCAAGTTTCATATAACCTCCCTGGCCAGTTCCGACCAGATTTTATCAAATCTGCCAAGCCATTTCTCCGGACTGTATTGGGGCAGGCTCTGCCCCAGAGTGATGGCGCGGGAGAAATCCTCGTCATAGGGAATTTCATCCAGCAGCCTTATGCCTTGGGAACTGATAAACTCGGATATTCGCCGGCTCATGCCGGGGTTGATGTCCGCCTTGTTGATGACGCAGGCGGCGGGAATCCTGAATTGCGCGATCAACTGCCAGACTCTTTGCAAGTCGCTGAGCCCCGAGAGTGTGGGTTCGGTGACCAGAAGCACGTAATCAGCGCCGGAAAGCGATGAGATGACCGGGCACCCAATGCCCGGGGATCCATCCACAATGATGAAATCCGCGCCAAGCAGTTCCGCCTGGACGCGAGCGTCTTTTTTGACCCTGGCGACCAATTTGCCGGAGTTGTCCGCTCCGATGCCAAGCCTGGCGTGAACCATGCGGCAACCCAGCTTGGTTTCCGAGATATAGACCTGGCCGACTTTTTGTTCGGGAAGGCTTATCGCCCCCACTGGACAGACCTGGAAGCAGTATCCGCAGCCTTCGCAGTCCAAAGGCTCTATGCTGAACAGATTCCCCCGGCTGCTGACCGCTCCGAAGCGGCAAACATCCTTGCAAAGTCCGCAGGAACTGCATTTGCTTTGGTCGATCTCTGCTTTGACGCCGCTGAAAAAATCCTCGCTTTCAATGATTGCCGGCTCCAGGATCAGATGCATGTCGGCAGCGTCAACATCGCAGTCGGCAACCACGATGTTATTCGCTATGCTGGCCAGGGCGGCGGCCACGGAGGTCTTGCCGGTGCCTCCTTTGCCGGAGATGATCACGATCTCTTTCATGATCCGCCCCCCAGTGCTGCTATGTGCGCCAAAACCAGGTCCAACTGCGCCCTGAATTCTGTCACCCTGGGATAAATGACTTCCCCTTGGGAATAGAGTTCCGCCACTTCCCGCCGGTGGGGAAAGCTTGCCCACACCTCCAGGTTCTGGCTTTCGCAATAGCGGAGGACGTCGTCATTGCCGATCCCGGAGCGGTTCAGAACCACAGCCAGAGGCTTGCCCAGATGCTGCATGGTTTCCACCGCGAGACTCAGGTCGTGGAGTCCGAAGGGAGTTGGCTCCGTGACCAGAATCACCAGATCGGCGTCTTTGCAGGCTGAGATGACCGGACAGGAGGTTCCCGGAGGGCAATCCCTGAACTGGAGGGCCAGCGAGCCGGAATTCTGGCTGGCATCGTCAATGGTCTGACGAATCAGGGGGGAAGCCATCTCGACTCCGATATCAAGCTTGCTTTCCGTAAAATCGAGCTTGCCCAGACGGTACTTTCTCGTCCAGCCTAACTCCTTGTCCCTCATCGGCAGAGAGTTTGTGGGGCACAACTCGCTGCAGGCATAACAGGAATGGCAGAGTTCCGGCAGCACCATTATGCTCTGCCCCAGCTTGAGAACAGCGTTGTAGCGGCACACTCCGGCGCATTTGCCGCAAAGGGTGCAGGCTTCGCGCTCCCATGCCGGGACCTGCCGATATCTGGGCTGTTCGTCAACTGGCGGCGCTTTGAGGAATAAGCCGCTGTTCGGTTCTTCGACGTCAAGGTCAAGCAGCTGGGTCTGCAGGGATTCCGCCGCGCGCAAGGCAAGGTTCACCGCGAGGGTGGTCTTGCCGGTGCCTCCCTTGCCGCTGGCGATGGCGATCCTGATCAATGGTCACACCGGTTTTGCCCGGACTCCAGCATGCCTTGCACATACATCTTAACAAGTTCATCCAAAGGCAACGGTGGAACTCCGACCACTACGCTGATCCCGTTGGCGCACATCAGGTCCTGGGCTTTGATGCCCATGCCGCCGGCAATCACGACGCTGCAGCCAAGCTGATGCAAAAAAGCGGGATGGGAGCCGGGTTCGTGTGCCGGGGGATCGACAGTTTCCTTTTTAGTTACGGTGTCGTTCTCAATGGTATAGATCGCGAACTTCTCGCAGTGGCCGAAGTGGGAACTAAGTTCTCCATTGGTAAGGGGTATGGCAATTTTCATGATGATTCCTTTATCTGTTGGATTTTAGCTTATTGATGGCGTCTTCGGCGGCTTTGATGAGCACGTACTTGGTGGGGGCGGTGGTCAGCAGCGGATGGGTTCCGATCTGATAGGAGATAAGCTCATAGGCGGTAACTCCTTTCTGGATGGCAAGGCCGATCACGTTGATCAGCTCTCCCGCCGATTTGCCTCCGGCTACCTCGCCGCCTATGATCAGACCTGTATCGGGAGAGACGATCAGGCTCACCCAGAGCCTGGCAGCTCCGGGCAGGCCTTCCGGATGCCGGTCCCAATCTTCAAATTCGCCATTCACATAACTCACGCCGGCAGCTTCGCAGGCTTGCTGTATCGCGCCGGCGGAGGCAAGAACCCGTCCCCCGATTTCTGTGGAAAACACGGACAAGGTGCCGGAAAAAGTGCGCACCAGCTTGATCTCAAACAGGTTGTAGCCGAGAATCCTGGCCTCTGCTGTCGCGGTTGAAGCAAGCATGATATTGTCCACGCGGCCAGTGATGAAGCCGATGTTCTGGGAGCAATCGCCCACAGCGAAAACGTCTTTGAAGGGAGCGCGCATATAGTTGTCCACCACGATAGCGTTGTTGCAGTTGATTGCCAAACCTGCCTCGCGCGCGAGTTCTGTGTTTGGCTTGTAGCCGATGGACATGATCACAAGGTCAGCAGGCAATTCTTCCCCGCCCGCCAAACGCACAGCCCTGACCCTGCCATTATCTCCAGCCAGTTCAGTGACTTTGCTTGAGGTATGCAGATGTACGCCCTGATCTCGGATCAGGCTGTCTGCCAGGACAGTGAGTTTCTCCGAAAACGCGGCACAGAGTGAATGTTCCTGCATCTCAACCAGATGAACATTCTTGCTTGTAAATTTTGCCAACTGCTCCGCGACTTCCACTCCTATGAAACCGGCACCGATTATGACTATGTTCGTTGCCGCGTCCGTTTTTGTCTTCAGCGCTTTGATGTAATCGTATGATTTTTTGATATACTCAACACCCTGCAGGTCATACCCGGGGATGAATTTCGGAATTGTGGGCAGCGAGCCGGTCGCGAAGACAAGTTTGTCATATGTGAACTGCCCGCCGGTTTTGGTCTGAATCTTCTTGCCTTCAAGATTGATGTGTGTTACCCTGTCAACCAAAACTTCCCCGCCTGCCGCGACGTAGGGCGCGGGTCCCATCAGGTTCCTGTCAACATCGCCCAAATCGTGAAAAACGTAGGGTATGCCGCAGGGGACCAACCCCTTATCCTCTTCTTTGATCATGAGAAAACTCTTGTCGGGATGCTGCTTGCGCCCGGTGACGCCGGTGATGATCGCCGAAGGTCCGCCGCCGATAATGATCACGTTGTAATGATTCATCCAATCTCCTGTATATTGCTATTTTTGTTGCTTACTTATTTCTGAATTGCCTTGAGCCTTGACCCCAGTTTCCGTGGATCCTGCCGTTTCTGCCACCCTTACGGCACTTGCCGCACTTGCCGCATTGCCTTTGGGGGCACTCATCAAGTGAAAGCATCCGCGGAGATTGGCATTCAGGGCAGTTGGGAGCAGACTCGCCGCCGGTTTCGCTTTGCGCGCCGCAATCTTCGCATAACCAGGCGTGCCTGCTCAGAGTGATGTCGCCCCCCTCGATCAGCAGGACGCGGCCTTCGATCAGGGCGGAAGCGAATTTCTTCCGCGCGCGGTCGTAGATGCGGGTCAGGGTCGGGCGGGAAACCTGCATCCTCCGCGCCGCTTCTTCCTGCGTGAGGTCTTCATGGTCAAGCAGCCTGATCGCCTCATACTCATCCAGGGAAAGCAGCACTTTCTGCCGCTGGCCCATCAGTCTGCCAAAGGGCCTGAACCCTTTAACGGCCGGGGTTCCCTGCACGAATCTGCTGATGCATCGTCTTCCCATTCCAGGCTCCTATTATTAACATATGTTCAAAATATCGGGACCAGGGATTTTTGTCAATGACAATCTTGGGAGAAGGTGGACGACATTGCTCTACAGAGCTGCCGGGCTGCAATTGCCCTGACGCGCAAACAATTGCATTCAGAGGAACCCGATTCCCCTGGCAAAGGCTACTGCCCCTAACCAGATGTGGGCGATGGACTTCATGCCCGACAACCTGGAGAATGGAAGAGTGTTATAATTCTTCAAATATGCGGCATTATTGAGAGCTTCAATGGCAAAATGAGGAAGGAATGTCTTGACAGGCAAATCTTCCGCAATATAGTTGAAGCAAAGGAAGTAATTATGAATTGGGCTGGTCACTACAATGAAGAACGACCGCATAAGTCTCTGAATTATCTGGCTCCCTACGAGTTTATCGATGCCTGCAATGTCAAAGCAAATTGCTCATTACTAACTGGTCTATAAAATGGGCTACGGTCACGGATTATAACGGTAAATCCGTGTCTTCAGGAGTCTACTTCTGTAAAATGAGCCTCCTAATCACATCTCAGCACAGAAAATGCTGCTTCTGAAATAGTATCATATAGCTGGGGGCGGAATATCCCTGCCCCCAGCTCATAGGATGGATTACTGCATGAAGATTTATGGCCTATTGACAATAATCATATTCCCGAGCCTATTGTTTTGTACGACCAGGACCGTATCACTGGACGGCACACAGCAATACACAAGCATACAGGCAGCAGTGAACGACTCAAGACATGGGGATGTAGTACAAGTGTATCCTGGATGCTATGAAGAGAATATTGAATTCATTGATTATAACATCTCGCTTGTTAGCCTGTATGCAACGGATCCGCAGCAACAATACATCGAAAATACTATCATAAAGACCTTTGCACATAGGTAGTGCCAAACCTAGGAAAGAGTAGTGTTCTGCTCGG
>CAZKAA010000130.1:0-5334 GCA_964550575.1 uncultured Candidatus Cloacimonadota bacterium | reverse complement strand
CATTACCACACCGCGCGTGTTGATGCTCAAAGCAAGGGTCGGGCAGACCTTGACGCAGGCTCCGCACTGGTTGCAGGCATTCATTAATGGCTGCTCTTCCGTTTCAGTGATGCGGATGCGCGACCGTTGGGGATCATCGACCTTGAAATAGAGGTTGGAGCAGGAACTCTCGCAGATATGGCAAGCGATGCAGTTCTCGCGCAAAGTTTGCAGGTAGGCCTTCATTCTCTCTCCTTCTCAGGAAATGATTTTTTCCCAGATTGACGGAAACGGCTCGTTTCGTCAAGGACAATTTGGGGGAAACGACGAAATCTCTCAGTCTTTCAAGTGTTTGGTGATCTTGTCCCTTATTGTCTGGCTGCTCAAGCCAGCCCATTTGTAGAGGGATTCCGAGGTTCCCGAACCGCCGTAGGAACTGACTCCAATCTTGAAAAGTCTCGCGCAGAACTGCTCTTTGACCAGTTCGTCAGCGATTGCTGAGCCAAGCCCGCTGTTGGCGTTGTGATCTTCAACGCTGAAGATCACGCCGGTTTTGGCGGCGGTTTCCAAAACGTCCCGATCCAGGCAAAGGGGGCTGGCGATATAGACCAGTTGCAGGTAGATCCCTTCTTCGCGCAGGCTATCGACCGCTTTCAAGGTTTTGCCGACCGGGGTACCGGTCACGAACACGCTGCCGTCATTTCCCACGCGAAGGATATCCGCCTTGCCATAATCGTAAACGTAATCGAGGCTGTAGAATGGTTTGCCTTCCTCATCCCGCAGGATCGGCAGCTTGGAACGCCCCATCGCCAATAAGTAGTTGCCGGATTTGTCAATCATCCAACGGACGATTCGATCGGTTTGATTGGGGTCTGCCGGGCAGATCAGTTTGAAGCCGTATAGATTGCGCAGCAAACCAATATAATCTATGCACTGGTGTGTTTTACCGTCTTCACCGACATCCAGTCCCACATGGGTTAACGCCACTTTCAGATTGGTCCGGTTGATATCGTTGAGACGGTGCATGTTGTAAACTTCATCCAGTCCAAACATGCCAAAATCCGACCAGAAAGTTTGAATCCCGCATGTGGATAGCGCTCCGCTGAGCACGGCGGCGTTGTGTTCCATGATTCCCGCCTGAATGAAGCGATGTGGCGCGATCTTCTCAAACTCGCCGGTCTTCACGCTTGCCTGCAGATCGCAATCCACCACCACAATCGGAGTGGGGTTGTCCAGATTGGTCTCCGCCAAATCAGCTATCGCGGCTCCCCATGCGCTGCGGTTGTCTGTGTCTTGTGAATACTGTATTGGAGCACCGGGCTGCAAGTTGCATTTGAGGGAGAACCTGCTGTCCGAATCTTCGCGTTCGGCAGGTTTGAACTCGGACCTGAGCTTTTTATAATGCTCCATCCTGTCGGGTTGGCCAAGCTCTTTTAGCGCTTGCTGTAATTGCTCCGGATTGAGTGCTGAGCCGTGGTATTTGGCTTGGTTTTCCATAAAGGAAACACCTTTGCCCATCACGGTGCGGGCAAGGATCATAACAGGCTTATCTGCTTTCTTTGCCTGTTCCAGAGCGGTGAGTATTTGAGGGTAGTCATGGCCGTCAATCTCAATGACCTGCCATCCGTCTGATTCCCAATTGGCGCGGATGTCCTGCGGCATCACTTGTTCGATGTTGCCGCTGATCTGCAAACGGTTCCAATCCACCAGCGCGGTAAGATTGTTCAGGCCGAATTTGACGGCAAAGCGCCTTGCTTCCGCGATCTGGCCTTTTTGCTGCTCTCCGTCCCCCATCAGGACGTAAACACGATAAGGCTCGTTCTTGATCCTGGAGCCAAGCGCCATTCCCGCGCCAGCTGAAAGACCTTGCCCGAGGTTGCCGCTCGACCATTCGACGCCCGGCACGTCGCGCTCGATATGGCCTTCAAAGATACTGCCAAGCAAGCGGAACTGGGAAATCGCCTCGTCCAGGCTGAAATATCCGTTCAAAGCAAGCGCGGAATACACTCCTGGGGAAATATGGCCGTTGCTGACGACTACTCTGTCCCTATCTGGCAGGAAGGGATTTGCCGGATTGTGGTTGATGTGGCTGTAAAGTGAAAGGAGAAGATCGATTGAGGACATCGAACCGCCGGGATGCCCAGATCCTGCCAGAGTGGTCATGCTCAGGATCGCCGCCCTGGCATGGGCAGCCAGTACAGATAATTCCTCAGCGCTTTTTGTCATTATAGTTGCCATAATTACCTCGATTTCTTGCTAAAGAAAAAAGCGGTTTGTCCCAAATATGTCCTGCGACATTTCGCACAAACCGCCAAAAACTGTGGTGGAGCATAGGAGGATCGAACTCCTGACCTCATGACTGCCAGTCATGCGCTCTCCCAGCTGAGCTAATGCCCCACAGCAGGAAAACTATCTCTGCCACTTTTTTTTCAGCGGCTATTCTGTCAAGGCAAAACTTGGGAGGATGCCCACGAACCCCGATCTTAGTATTTCAACACGACAATGCATGGTGGCTATTACATTTTCTCACTGACGGGCTAAAGCCTTGCTCCTGATATGGGTTGTTAAGGACAACCCAAATCTAGCGGCTTCGAGTAAACTTTCCCTTGACAGATGCTCAAGATAATTTAACCGGAATATAATAAAATGTCTGAGGTGCTTATGAAAGTTGGATTGTTGTTTACCGTGCTTGTGATGTTGTTCTGCATAGAAGCGAACGCCCAATGGACCGAATTGAGAGTTGATATTCAGGGATGCTGGGGATCTGATGTTCAGGCAATTGACTATGACATGGACGGAGACCTCGATCTATTTATCTCGGGAAGCACAGATCCTTCAGGAAATGGACTAGCCAAGCTTTACCGAAACAACTCAAACGGCACATTCACCTTTATTCCTGTTTCCATCAAGGGCTTCTACAAGGGGTGTTCCGCCTGGGCAGACTTCGACAGGGACGGTCGTATGGACTTCGTCACTACAGGGCGAAACAACGAATCTGAGCCACCTTTTACCCTGTTGTATCAAGGGTCTGCCAAAGGCAGTTTCACTCCCAAAGATGTGGGATGGCTTGGCCTGTACTATGCTTGGGTTGATTGCGGCGACTATGATAATGACGGCCTGACAGACATATTGATGATCGGAGAGAACGGGGATCAAGACTACTGCCGCATATACCGAAACAACGGCGGTATGTCCTTTACCTGTATCGACGTGGGTCTGCAGGGCGCAGCCTATGGCCAATGCCATTTCGTGGATTTCGATAATGACGGCGATCTTGACATTTCCGTGGTCGGCAGTGGCCAGAACCTCCTTTACAGAAACGATGGGGGCAGTTGCTTCCTGAAACACTCAACGGGCTTCTATCCGGTCAAGTACAGTGGCAGCGCTTGGGGCGATATGGACAGCGACGGTTATCCGGACTTAATCGCGGCAGGCGAAGGAACTAATGGTCCGCGCGTCGATCTGTATCATAACAAAGGGGACGGCAGTTTCGAGGAAATTCCCATGAATATTCCGGGAACCCTGGTTAGCAACCTTTTCTGGGGTGACTTTGATAATGACGGATTGCTTGATTTTCTCATGACCGGCAGCAGGGATTATTATGGGGAAAGGGTTGTCGATATCTACCGCAACAAGGGATTCCACTGCTTCGAAAAGCAAGAGGACACATTTGTGCCAATCAGCAGCGGAAGGACGATTTGGGCTGATTTGAACAACGATAGCAAGCTCGACATCATTTCCGTGGGTTTTAATGGTGAGGACTATCTTGCCAAGGTCTATCTGAACAACACGCCCAACATCAATGTTCCGCCAACCCCGCCGATCATAACATACAATCCTGCCACTCATACCATTGAGTTTCTTGCAGGCGACAATTCAACAGGCCAGAATGGGATCACCTACAATCTTCGTTTGGGAACTAAGCCCGGTGCGGAGGATATCTTTTCTGTTCTCGAAGGCCAGAACGGGTTTCGGAGTGTCGTTGAGAGAGGTCGGCAGAAATACCGGTTCCGCCTGCAACCGGGTATCTCGTATTATGCATCGGCGCAAGCGATTGACAATTCCTTCGTTGGTTCTGCCTTCAGCCAGGAAGTTGTGCTGAAGGTAAAAAGGGAACCGCGATAAAGGCTAACCAATCACAGGTTGCAGCACATCCTTGATCGCTCGCAGTCTTCGGTCACGTGAGAACCGCTCAGCGACGCTGGCTGATATTGACGCCGGCTCAAAATGGCTGTTGAGAGCATTATCAAGGGCTGACTCCAAATCGATGGAACTCCGTTTATCAAACACAAAGCCCTGCTTTCCGATTACGGTGGGAATCCCGGCAACATTAGATCCGACTGGTACGCAACCCATCAGCATCGCTTCCATTAGAGCGTTGGGCATGCCTTCCGATATTGAGGGTTGGGCATAAACGCTGCTTTGCTCCATCATGCGAAGCAGTTCCGGGTGTGGCAGGCCCTCATGCATAATAAGGTTTGGCAGGCTCAGCAGTTCATGTCTGGCATCCAGCTCGGGCAGCCATTGTTTCTTGATGCCGACAAAGATGAATCTGAGTTCCGGCCTGCGTTTGGCGACCTCAACCAGCAGATCGTATCCTTTGTTGTAAAAATCCTGCAGGCGCGGTGTGGTACCCACAGTCAGGATTTGCTTTTCGCGATCAGGAGCGAAGCGGGTGGGGGCTTCTGCCGCAATCGCGTTGTGAATGACGTATGACGGAGTGTTGAGTCCCGGTAGCAGCTTGTATATTCCGTCTGGATGCCTTTCCTGGCAATAATAGGTGTTCAGCGATGACAGAAGCGCAGGATGGTTGGCTATCACGGCCGTGCATCCCCTCAGTGCGATTATCGCGCATAATCCCCGCCAGAACGAGCAATAAACCCCCATGCCAAGTTCGGGGTACTGCACCGCGTCGTAACCGCCTATAAACACATATGATTTTTTCTTCAACAGCTTGGCAGCCAGCACCAAAGGCGCGGCGTGATAGTCGGCGAACCAGATGGCGATTTTGCGCCAGGAGGGATGTATAGCGAGATGGTACATGGCGGCAGCAGTTTTCGCCAGATAACGCAGACGCGATCTGTTTTGATCTAGTTGTATCGTATGGCAATAAAAAGTATCTGAAAGCAGTTCTTCATCCACTTTCATAAAGGTCGATCCGGTCGGCAGAATCAGTAGTAAAGGCTCTTTCACTTGCCTGCCTCCATCAGCAGGCCTGCCAATCGCTGCGCGAGATTCTGCCTGGCATATGTTTTGATATAATCCCAATCCGGCTCTGGACTGTGCGACGGGTCGTTCTGCCAGGCTCGGAACAGGGACAGCAGGTTGTTTTGGATGCCCGTAATGTCCCCATGA
>CAZKAA010000129.1:0-5446 GCA_964550575.1 uncultured Candidatus Cloacimonadota bacterium | reverse complement strand
GGATTCCCGGTCAATCACCCCAGCGAACCGCTTCGCGCTTCGCCGAGGACCCCGAAAGCCGGGATTGACAAGGGGTCGGGGAGCAACGATCCCTATGCCGAGGTGTGGACGCTGCTGCAAACTACTCCCGACAGTTGGGTCTTCTATCAGGAGCCGGAGCCGATGCAGTTCTTCCGCGTGACCACCCTAAGCGAATTGCCAAGCGACAAATCGGGCGCAGCCCCTTATCCCCGAGTCCCCGCTCCCCGCTTAGGACCAAGTCCGTCGGAGCCGCATAAGAGCAAGTAAACCATTCTCATAGTAAAAGCCCCCGCCAAAACGGGGGCTTTGCATTGGGCTTGAAAAAACTAATGTTAGATTCTTTCCAAATGGCTCAGGACCGGCGGGCGTGCCAAAGGGCGAGGTCTTTCTGGCGCCTGATCTCCGAAGGCTTGGGGACATGTATGGGTCTGCCGGTGTCATAATCGAGGCCGGTGTAATACATGCAGGTGCTGATGGTCATGGGGGTGGGGGTGAATTCCTGCACCTGCTCCACGCGCAGGTTGTTTTTTCTGAGCCAGTTGCGGAGCGCGAGCGCGTCCTCGACGGTGGTGCCGGGGTGTCCGATGATGATGTAGGGAATGATCTGGCGCTTGATCCCGCCCTTTTTGCAGACGCGGAAGAACTCGCGGGAGAACTCATCGAAGGAGGATGTGTCCGGCTTGCCCATGAGGCGGAGGACGGAGGGCACGCTGTGCTCGGGAGCCAGCTTGAGCCTGCCTCCGGCGTATTTGAGCGCCAAAGCCTCGATGTATTGGGGGCTGCGCAAGGCAAGATCGTGGCGGATTCCGGAAGCGATGAACACGTGGTTGACCCCGGGCAGCTTTTCCATCTCGGCCAGGAGTTTGAGCTGCGCCTGGTGGTCAGGCCGGAAGTGTTTGCAGATCGAGGGATAGAGGCAGGAGCGGCGCTTGCAGGAAACGGGGAAGCCCAGTTCGCAGGAAGCCGCATACATGTTGGCGGTCGGACCTCCCACGTCTGTAACGGTGATAGCCTTGCCGCGCCTGGCCGCGAGGGCGGAAGCTTCTTCAAGCAGGGAGCCCTGGGAGCGGGAAGCGATCGAGCGTCCCTGATGGCAGGCGATAGCGCAGAAATTGCATCCCCCGCTGCAACCGCGGTGGGAGGTGAGGGAATCCTTGATCTGCTCGAAGGCGGGAATCTTTGCCCCTTGGTAGCGGGGATGGGGGGCGTATTCGAAAGGCAGGGCGTAGATGGCGTCGAGTTCTTCTCCCGTGAGCGGGGGAGAGGGCGGATTGTGGCGGAGCCAGCGGTTGCCGTTGTTTTGGTAGATGACACCTGTCTCGCGGTGTTCCTCGAACTGGCGGGTCATCAGGCGGAAAGCCGGCTTGTCCGCGCAGGAGACGTTGTCCGGAAGGATAATCGCGCCCTCGGGGGGAGGGGCGGAACTGAAGACGACCGTGCCCGGCAAAGACTGGATTTCTGAGGGATCAGCGCCGCAGGCAAGGGCTTCAGCGATGGCGAGCACGGAGCGTTCCCCCATTCCGTAGACGAGGAACTCCGCTTTGGTGTCGCTGAGCACGGAGGGGCGCACCTTGTCCTGCCAGAAGTCATAATGGGCAATGCGGCGCAGGGAAGCCTCTATGCCTCCCAAAACCAGGGGAACTCCCTTATAGATTCGTTTCAGGGCGTTGGCATAGACGGTCAAAGCGCGGTCCGGACGCATCCCCGCCTTGCCTCCGGGGCTGTAGGCGTCGTCGTTGCGCCGCTTGCGCTGGGCGGTGTAGTTGCTCACCATCGAGTCCATGTTCCCGGCAGTGAGTCCGAAAAAAAGGCGGGGCCTGCCCAAAGCCTGGAAATCCGCGTCGCTTTTCCAATCGGGCTGGGCAATGATGCCAACCCGGTAGCCGGCGGCTTCCAGGCGCCTGCCGATCACAGCGGCGCCGAAGCTGGGATGGTCGATATGGGCGTCACCCGAGACGATGACGATATCGAGTTCCGTCCAGCCTCTGGAACGGGCTTCTTCAAGCGTGGCCGGCAAGTATGCCATAACGAAAAGGGGCAAAAGCTAAGCGCTTCCGCCCCTCAATCCAGTTCGCCGTGTGCGTCAGGGATTGACGCGGATGATGTTGATCGCCTGCGTGCCCTTGTCGGTCTCCATCAGGTCGAAAGAGACTATCTCGTCCTGCTCGAGAACTTTGAGTTCCCGGGGCGAGTTTGTGACGATGGATTTCCAGTGCACGAAATATTCTTTGTTGTCGTCCGTGATAATAAAGCCGTAACCTTTATTCTTGTTAAACCACTTGACTTTTCCTTTCATTTGAACCTCTTGCGCGTAAGTTAAACCTATTGATAATATACGGCATAATCCGTCAACACAAAACTTAAAGTTACATTTTTTTCTGCTAAGCGAAGAGCATGGCGGAGATTTTTATTGACTTATTTCAGGGTCGGGAGATACTGATATTCATGAGAGATTACGTGCCCGCGAGCGCGTCGGAGCAAGTCTCCGCGGGTATTATGGGCACGGGAGGATGGTGCGATGTATTCAAAGATCCTCTTGGTCGATGACGACCCATTGTTGCGGGAAGTGATCGGCGATTTTCTATCTTCAAGCGGATATGAGGTGGAGAGCGCCGCCAATCCCGAAGAGGCTCTGAAATCATTCTCACCGGGAAAATTCGATCTTGCCCTGATTGACCAGAACATGAAGAAATCCACGGGGATCAAGCTGATGTCCGAACTGCACAAGCGCGATCCGCAGACCTACTTTCTGATCATGACGGGATACGCAAACCTGAATAGTGTTTTTGAAGCAGTCGGGAACAGTTGGTCCGACTATATCATAAAGCCTTTCCAGATGATGGAGTTGCTCAATATAGTGCAAAAGTTTGCCTGAAATGTATGATATAACCCTGCAAACGCCCGACCGGCAAGGGCTCCCCGCCAGGCTTCCGGTCTGGGCGAATCCGGTTTTTTTGCAGGCTGTTGCCGAATTGCAACAAGCCGAAGCGCGTCTGCTTGTCCTCCGCAAAGGCGAGCAGGTCGTCGCGCTAATGCCTCTTTTTGAAAAAAAGCAGCTTGGCATGAGGCGGCTGTTTTGCCCTATGAGCGCCTATTACCAGGGCCTGTGGTTCTTCTGGCAGGAAGGGCGGGAAGCGGGCCGTAACCTGCTCGACGAGTTGAAGGCATCCTCGGAGGCGGCTTCCTATCTGCGTTCACGCTACAAGCGAGCCCAGTTCAACCTCGCGCCCCACAATCTTGACGTCCGCGGCTTCACGTGGGCGGGTTACCAGGCCCGGCCGTTCTACACTTTCACGCAAGAGCTCAGCGAACCGATGCCCATGCTCAAGGACGAGCGGAAAAAGATCAAGATGGCGGGCGAACAGGGCTATTCACTGGATGAGCGGTTCCTGCCGGAGGTGTTCATCGGGATGTTCAAAGACCTCTATCACCGCAAGAACAAGGAATTGGGGCTGTCCTACGGCAGGTTCCAGAAATGGATGGAACGCCTGCACGGGGAAGGATTGCTGGCCCAGTTCAACCTCTTGAGGGACGAAAAGGTGGTCAGCACCAATCTTTTATTGGGCGGCCCTGACGACGATACCGGCTATTCGATCCTGCGCAGTTCGCTGCCGGATGAGATGAAACACGGAGCAAGCGCCTTGCACAGCGTGCTCCTGGTCGAGAGGTTGGCAGACAGGTTTGCGCGGTTGGATTTTTGCGGGGGAAACACGCCTGAGGTGGCGCGCTTCAAGGCGGCGCTGGGCTTCAGGCTGAGGCAGTTTTTCAAGATCGTCGGCTAATACGCGATAAAGTGATTTCAATTGAGGTAGAATGAGGAAAATAGCAGTTTTATTGGGCGGCGACTCGCCGGAAAGGGAAGTGTCCCTGGTCAGCGGACGGTCCGTCGCGGAAGCTCTGAGAAGCAGAGCCTGCGAGGCGAAGGAGATCGACCCGGCAGAGTTTTCCGATCTGCGCGGCTTGCTGGGCGAATTGGAAAGCTACGGCCCGGAAGCGGTGTTCATCGCTTTGCACGGCGGAACGGGGGAAAACGGCAAGCTTCAGGCCGCCCTCTCTCTGGCAGGCTTTCGCCATACGGGCTCCGGATTTGAAGCTTGCGCGATGACCATGGACAAGTATGTTTCCAAACTCCTGGCATTGGCAGAAGGCGTTCCCGCCCCGGAGCACATCATCTTGCGCGAAGACCTGCTCAACGACTATGCCGATCCCGGCGACTATTCCCAGATTGTAAAAACCCTCGGTCTGCCGCTGATCGTCAAGCCGAACGACGGAGGGTCCTCTGTGGGGATCACCAAGGTCGAGGAGATTGCTTCGCTCAAGCCCGCGGTCAAGGAAGCCCTCCGTTATTCGTCGGCCGCCCTTCTGGAACGCTTCGTGCCCGGCAGGGAACTCACAGTGACGGTTCTGAACGGTAAAGCGCTGCCCGTGGTGGAAATTCGCCCCCACAAGGGTTGGTATGATTACGACAACAAATACAACGCCGGACGCTCCGAGTATCTGGCGCCCGCGCCGCTGGAGGAGTCTGTCGCGCAATTGCTCCAACTCTACGCCGAACGCCTGTGGAAAGTGTTTGGCCTTGCGGGCTACGCGCGCGTGGACTTCCGCTATGACGGTGACAAGCCATATTTCCTCGAAGTCAACACCCTGCCCGGGATGACGCCCCTGAGCCTGACTCCCATGGCCGCCAAAGCGGTGGGGCTTGAATTTCCCGATCTGGTGCAAATGATCATCCAACTCGCCACGCGATAGGAGAATACCATGCTAAAACGCTTGAGCTTTTTGCTGATGGTTCTGGCTTCCTTATGCGCCCTGAGCGCGCAGAATCCGGATATCTCAGCGACCTTCATGCCTGCGAGCATCATTGTGAATTCATTCAAAACGGCAAGTTTCGATCCCGAAACGCCCTGGACCCAGCCGATTCTGACCACGTTGCTGATCAACAACACCTCTTCCGCGGATTTTCGCTTCTATATGAAGGTGGAGATCTTCTGGAGCGGGGTGGAAGGCTCGCTGGTGGACGCCACATACATCTCCAACGAAGCGTTGGCGGCGGGAGCGGCGTTTTATCCCCTCACCAATCAGGATGTGATCACCAATCAGGCTAGCGTCTATTTCAACCGCGTGGGCTCGATCAACTTCTCCCTGGATGACATCGTCAACCGCAGCGAAGTGCTCAAGCGGGCGGTCATGGCGGGTTATTTTCCGGACGGAACTCTCACTGTCCGGGTTTCCGTGCAACCGGAAAGCCTGGGTCACTCGAACTGGAACTCCGCAAGCGTGGGCAACTTCTCGATCCACGTAAGCGCGCCCGGTGTTCTGCAACTTGTCTCGCCCGGAGTCCCAATTGGCGGAACCCCGCCCAAAACAGGTTCAAATCCGAGATCGGAAGAGCGTCGTGTAGGGAAAGAGTGTAGGATAGGGTGTA
>CAZKAA010000128.1:572-5489 GCA_964550575.1 uncultured Candidatus Cloacimonadota bacterium | reverse complement strand
TCAAATCCGCCAAACTTCATCTGGCATTCGATGGACACATGGATTAACAATTACTATCTGCAAATCCTCGAGTTTGCCCAAAACAACCCGCCTGACGCCAGTTCCCTCCTCCAAAGCGGCAGGGTGTTCTATGAGCAAACGGTACACCAGAACTATTTCAACGACTTTCTGCCCTATGTTCCGGGCAACTACTACGCCTGGAGGGTCGCCACCCCGCGCCTGACGGAGTTGAATCCCGGAATTGCCGGCCCCTGGAAGGAAGACAGCCAAATCCTGATCTCCAGCGACTGGTTCGTGTTCCAATACGCCATGGAAGACGTCCAGGAAGACAGCTCCCATCGCTTGAACGCATATCTGAACTCACTGGAGAACAAAGAGCTACGCAAGCTCATCGATCAAGGCTATCTGCCGGCGGGAAACATCCTCTGGCAGGGACGCACTTTATCTGGACAAGATGCCATAAACTTGCTGGATCTGCTCAAAGATAAAGAGCTTCACATCCGGATCTGGGAATAGGGGGAGGCACGATGAAAAAGCATTGCCTGATCACGTTCATACTGCTTCTGGCGGGCGTTTTGTCAGCCGGCGAAGGGATTGCCGTCCTCTCCGGCGGAGCAGGCCAGACCGAGCTTCACCGCGACGGAAGGAAGAAATCCAAGCCGGCTTCTGGAACCCTTTTGGAGAGCAGCGACGAACTTCGCACTGGAGACGGTTCGCATCTGGGGTTCAAGTTCGCCGACGGCTCCGCCTCCCTGAGGATGTTTTCCAACTCCCGGCTGCTGGTCACCGGAGCTTACAACGGCGGCAAACTGGTTAAAAAAGCTGCGCTTACCAAAGGCAGCGCGTTTGTCCGGATCGCGTCCGACAGCACCGGATTCAGCTTCTCGACCGTCAATAGCGTCATCACTCCCAATGCCTCAAATTTTCTGGTCAAACTTACCCCGCAGGGCGAAACGCAGGTCAGCGTCCTTCAGGGGCAGCTTGTCGTCAACGCTCCCGCGGCGCAAACCCTGGAACTCGTCAGCGAAGGACGCACGGCGGTCATCACGAGCGACGGGCGCTTCTCTGTGCGCGACACCTTTGACAGCGACATCAATGCCGAGCAGCTGGCGGCCATCGAACCTGCCACTCCGTCGGTTCCCCAATCGCTAACCATCCCTCTGGTCGATCCGCAGGGCAAGGTCAAATACGTGGAGATATCATGGTAAGGCGCGCGATGTTCACTTTGATCCTGATGGCGGCTCTCGGAGCATCCGGTTTGAGTGCGCTTACTGTTTTGCATCAGCCCCAGGCAGGGTTCTATCCCGGAGACCCGGTGCTTTTCCAGGTGGACGTGATGGAAGGACTCGAACTTGTCAGCGAAGTCAATCTTTGCCACAAACCCTCTTCGGGGCAGGATTACGCCAAACGCGCCATGGATCCCTTGGTTCAAGGCTCAAACGTCTATACGCTCGAACTTAGCGGCGACGAACTGGGGAGCGGGAGCTTCGATTACTATTTCGAATTCACCATGTCGGACGGCCAGTTCATGAACCACCCTCAGGACACCGAGGGAGGCCTGCCCTTCTCCGTGGCCGCCGAAATCCGTCCCGGCTCCGTGGAGCGTGGGTTTGTGCTGCTCAGTACAGCGGAAGATTTCCCGCAGGAAGGCGAATACCTGCTCGCGGTGTCGTATCTCACCATCGCATCTGAGCTTGACCTCAAGTCCATCAAAGTATGGGTCAACGGAAAAGACGTGACGACAAAGGCGGACATCTCCGGCTCCACAATCGTTTACAAGGATAAATCCCCGAAAACCGGCCTCCAGCAAGCCTATGTCACCGCCTCAGACCTCAAGGGCGCGGAAAGGCGTTCGGAGCTTTTCGACACGATCGTCTCAGCGCGCCGGGGCACATCAGGAGCGGCGTTCAGCGGAAATCTGGGATTTCTTGCCAACGTATATGATCTCGGCCCCCAAAGCGCCCCCCTCACTCCCTCTGCCGGGCTGCCCAGGGATGAATATGCGGGAACGCTTGACCTGTTTGCCAAGCTCGGCGGACTGCAACTCAACGGGAACGTTTTCTACTCCAATCTGGAGGACCGGAATTCGCAGCCGGTCAACCGCTACCGGCTGGGGCTGATCACCTCCGGCCTGAACATTCAGGCGGGCGACTACGCCCCACAGATCAGCCCCCTGGTGATGAGCAACCGGAACAACCGCGGCCTCTACGCGAAGCTCAACAGCAAGTATCTGGGCTTGGACCTCAGCTTTGGCGACATGGCGCGAAAAACGATCTCCGACGCCGCCCAGCCCGGTTCTGTAACCGCCTTCCGCCAGCAGGCGATCGGAGGAAGGTTGCGCTTGGGATCGGAACAGGGGCTATCCATGGGCTTCAACTTCTCCCGCAACAGGGATATCATCGCCTCCCTCGATTCGCTCGATTTCATCCAGATAGATCCCGCCACCGGAGACACCCTGCTTGTGGTTTCGCCGCAGGATAACCTGGTGGCGAGCGTGGATATGAAGATACAACTCCCCTGGCTGCGCACTTCGCTGGGGGCGGAAGTGGCGGGCAGCCTCTACAACCGCAACACCTGGCCCGGTCCAATCTCCTCGGAAGAAGTCTCCCAATATGTGGAAGGCTTCGATTTTATCGATCCCGCCGATCTGGCGGACGTCTTCGTCATCAACCGCAACATGGAGCCCTTGCTGCCAAGCATCATGAACTGCGCCGCCCATGCCTATCTCAGGAGCATGATCCTGAACAATCTGATCAACGCCAGCTACTCGGTCACGGGGCCGGCTTTCACCTCCCTCAGCACCTGGAATTCGCTTAAGGACTATAAATCGCTTTCAATCAGCGATATGTTCCATCTTGGCAGGTGGCTGTTCCTCTCCGGAGGCTACACCCGGCAGGAGGATAACTTCTCGCGCACGGCGACGTCGACGAACACCTCCACAACCTGGTACGCGCAGGGAACCCTGCACTTCAACCGCAACATCTTCCTGAAAGGCTCCTATTTCACCACCAGCGCGTTCAACGAAGACAATCCGGAGATCTCCGGCAGCGACTATATTCCCTATGAAAGCAACTCGGACAACCTCTCCGCCGGAGCGGGTTTTTACAACTCCGGCCTCTATTACTGGCCCCAGCAGGTGGAATTGACCTACAGGTCAGGCAACGACGGAAAAGAGATCCTGGGCAGCACCGGATCCTATGACAACGACTCCAACAGCCTCAACCTGACCCTCGGCAGCCGGTTGAAGTTCATCCCCCTCAAGCTGCAAATCGTTCTCTCCCTTGCGGAATTGAACTATCTGAGGGACGGATACGCCCCCGATCCCAGCACGAACAACAGCATGAACTACCAGTTCAGGGCTTCCTACGACCTCTTTGGCGGCAAGTTCAGGCCCTTTCTCCAGTTCCGGAACCAAAGCCTCACGGGCGACGGCGCAGAACAGACCTACCAATACCTCTCCTACGGGGTGGAAGCCTATCCCTGGAAGAATCTGAGCGTTCGCACGGACCTCAGCCACAACAGCTACAAAAACGCCGCGGACAGCAGCCTGGACAATCGCGACCTGGTCTGGAGGCTGACCCTCAACCAACGCTTCTGAGCAGAAGGGTTCGCCCGCCAGATAAACCTCCGGCCTTGTTTCCGGCTTGGCAGCCTCCCGGTGTCTTCCCGGAGACAACCTGCCTGCTCAGGGGGAGGTAAAAGGGAGGCAGGCGCGGAAATGACGCTGCAGGGATAGGGGCGGAATGATCGCGGATCAACCGCGTCAGGATGCCAGAATTGTCAGGTAGTGGAAAACAGCCGGGCGGCTATTCATCGTCAACTCGTCCGGTGGCTTCTTTCCATTTGGCAACAAGGTCGTTGCGCAGTCTGGTCAGTTTGGTCTTTTTCTCAGACCAGTCGGCGTAGTGATACAGCTCGGTGATTTCGAGATAATCGTCGCCGCGCAGGTATATGATGAAGGAGATCTTGCTGTATTCGATCGAAGATGCGTCCACTCCCAAGTCTCTCACTCTGGACACGCGGATCACATCCTCCAGTGCAACTGATCTACCATTTGGCAAGTCAAATATCATTTTAACCTCACTGGAGGCATTATATTCAAACACAAAAAATGTAATTCTGGTTTTTGGCAAGCGTTTTTTTTGAGCTTGGAGCAGATTGCGAAAATAACTGTTGCGTAATGTCAATCACGGTTTATTTCACCGAACGCTGGAGGGCAGATTTGACTTGACTCAGGCAGCGAGGGCTGTGAGCTTGCATCAACGAAACATGGGAGATTATACTATGAGAAATGCAGTACTAATTGCGGTCATCTGCGTATTGGCTTTGGTAATCCTGAGTTCCTGCGCTCCCGGAGTCAGCGGGCGCAGCGAAAAGGACAGGGCGGGATTTTTCAGCGGAATCTGGCACGGCTGGATCGCGCCGGTCACTCTGATCTGGCAGATTTTCGATTCCGACGTGCGCATCTACGAGGTTTACAACAAAGGCTGGACCTACGATCTGGGCTTCTACATGGCGATCATCGCGGGATTCGGGGGTCTGGCTCTGAGCCGAAAAAGGAAACGCAGCTGAGCGGACAAACGGAAAAAACTCCTGCCGGGCCGTATCTGAACCTGGTGCTAACCGCGGCGATCTGGGGTTTTGCTTTCGTCGCGCAGCGCAAGGGTCTGGAAAGCCTTGACCCCTTCAGCTTCAACGCCCTCCGCTTTTCATTGGGGGCAGCGAGCGTGGCGATCGTGGGTAGGGTGTTCAAATCACATCTGCCCGTTCAGGTTACCAAGCCCGTTGAGGAGATAGCGGAAGATTCTCCACCCCCGATCGGCAAATGGCAGCCCATGATATTGGGAGTCCTTCTTTTCATCGCCGCCAGCCTGCAGCAGACGGGAATGATCTGGACCGGAGCCGGCAGCGCTGGAT
>CAZKAA010000128.1:0-562 GCA_964550575.1 uncultured Candidatus Cloacimonadota bacterium | reverse complement strand
ATTCATCACCGGGCTGTATGTGGTGTTCGTTCCGCTGATCGGTTTGCTGCGGGGTCAGGCGCTCCGTCCATACATCGGGTTGGCGGTGGCCCTGTCGGTGGGGGGGCTGTGGCTGATGAACGGCAACGCCGAACTTTCCGCTACATTAGGCAATCTCTGCGTGTTGGCCGGCGCGGTTTTTTGGGCGTTTCACGTGCAGATGGTGGACAAGCTCAGCAAACTTCAGGGCGCGTTCAGGCTTGCGGAAGTTCAGTTTGCCGTCTGCGCCGCGCTAAGCCTGTTAGCCTCGCTGGGCATGGAACTTCTCTGGCCTCTGCAATCAAGCGTAGGTCCGGGATTCTGGAAAAGCGCTGGCTCTGCTCTGCTTCCGATCGCCTACGCGGGCATCCTCTCCGTAGGCGTCGCCTTCACTCTCCAGATCCATGCCCAGAAAAAAGTCAAGCCCCATACCGCCAGCGTCGTTCTTTGCCTGGAAGGGGTCTTTGCCCTGTTTGGGGGCTGGCTGCTGTTGGGGGAGAGATCGGAAGAGCACACGTCTGAACTCCAGTCACCGCTCATTATC
>CAZKAA010000127.1:0-5562 GCA_964550575.1 uncultured Candidatus Cloacimonadota bacterium | reverse complement strand
AGATAATGAGCGGTGACTGGAGTTCAGACGTGTGCTCTTCCGATCTGTCCAGCGTACCGAGCATCTGGTTGAGGTCGCGGCCAAGCAGGTCAAACTCGTCCAACTCAAGGGTGGGAATCCGCTGGCTGTGGTCCCCTCCGGCGATGCGGCGGGCAACTTCCGAGATCAGGCCGTAATGGCGGCGCAGGTTCTTTCTCAGATAGAGCAATACAATGCTCACCACTGCCGCCATGATAAGCAGCGTCAGCCAGGGGGCGGAGCCGGCGAAGAGCAGCAAAGCTAGCACCGCCAGGATCAGAGCGTGGGCGACAATTAAAAGCCGGTTGAGGCTATGCTTGTCCATCTTGCGGGGGCGCGGACTCCGTAGAGGTGGAAAACTTGTAGCCGAGGCCGCGTATGTTTTTGACCATGTAGGCAAGTTCTCCCAGTTTCTCCCTTAAATTGCGGATATGAACGTCCACAGTGCGCTCGATGACGATCTTGTCCGTGCCCCAGAGGTGGTCGAGGATCTGGGCGCGGTTATAGACCCAGCCGGGGCGCTTGGTGAGCAATTGGAGGATCTTGAACTCGGTGAGGGTCAAATCGATCCTTTTACCGCTAAGGAATGCCTCGTAGCGGTTAAAATCGAGCCGAAACTCCGGGGTGATGTCCAAAACGTTCTTTTCCCCTTCCCAGCCGCTGCGGCGCAGGACGGCTTTGACACGGGCAAGGAGTTCAGAGGTGTCAAAAGGTTTGGTGATATAATCGTCCGCGCCGTATTCCAGACCGCGAACCTTGTCCTCGATATCCGCCCTTGCGGTTAGCATCACGATCGGAATCCGCGCGCTGGCGGGATCGCTCTTGATCCTGCGGCAGGCTTCGAGGCCGTCCATGCCGGGAAGCATCAGATCGAGGACGATCAGGTCGGGCAGTTCCTGGGCCAGAGTCTTCAGCAGAGGGGGCGCTTCGCTGAAGCCGCGTGTCCGGTATCCCGCTCCGCCCAACTGCAACTGCAGGAGTTCAAGGATGTCGGCTTCGTCTTCGACAATGTGGATCAGTTTGGTCTGTCTTGATGTGCTCATATGCGGACATCTGTGCGGGACAGCATATTATGGCAAGAAAAAAGAGCTCCGGAACGGTTAAATAATCTTAACAAAGCGTGGGAGACCAGCCGATGCCTTGTTTGGCCAAAGCTTGGTACGCAAGGCCAGGCTTATTCGTTGAATCTGGGCGTGAGAGAAAAAGCTTGACACATTGCCAAGATATTGGATAAGTATTATATTGATGGATTTAATCAAGACATGAATGACAAAGCTGCAGTGGATTATATCAGCGTCCGCAGCGCATTGACGATTGCCTGAAAACCAAGTTAGATGATCCGGGAGGATAAGGTATGAAAAAGAGCATATCGATATTGGCTGTCTTCTTGCTCGGTATAGCTTGCGCGCAAGCCCAGTGGTCAGAAGTTGGCCAGAGCTTTGTTGCTACCTGGGGAACAGATCTCAAGGCAATTGATTATGATCTGGATGGAGATCTTGACGTCTACATAAGCGGCGCTACATCGCCCCAGGGGAACGGGATCTGCCGCATATACAGGAACGAAGGCAATTTTACGTTTACCCCCATTTACATAAACACCGCAGGATATTTTAAGGGATGTTCGGCGTGGGCCGATTTCAATGATGACGGCAATATGGACTTCGTGTCTTGCGGAAGGATCAGCGAAGCTGCGCCGGGCACCGATATTGTTCGCCTCAACCTCGGTAACGGCTCAGGCGGTTTCGTTGCTCATGACCTGGGTTGGGAAGGCCTGTATTATGCGTGGGCGGAGGCGGGAGATTACAATAATGACGGGCTGCAGGATGTATTGATTTGCGGTCTGACGGCTGAGGGACCTTCAACCAGGCTGTACAGAAATGAAGGCAATATGGCGTTTACTGAAGTACAGAACAGGTTTCCGGGGGTATTCAGGGGCCGGTGCCAGTTTGTAGATTATGATGGGGATGGAGACTTGGACGCATATCTGGTCGGAAATGGGGAGAACTGCCTTTACCGGAATGAAGGGAATGACATCTTCGTTCCGGTTGGTCCAGGCTTTCCAAGCCTGAGATGCTGTTGCAGTTCCTGGGGGGATCTGGATAATGACGGCAGGCCGGATCTTGTGTGCAGCGGCGACGGTCCTTATGGCGTTGTTACCTATGTTTACCACAACATGGGGGCAGGGTCATTTAGCCAAATTCCCGTTACCATACCTGGAGTGCTCGAGAGTTCTGTAGCCTGGGGGGATTTCAATAATGATGGCTTTTCCGATATTCTCATTCAGGGCAGTTTCGGCCCCTACGGGACCAGAATCGTCGAAGTCCATCTAAACAACGGCAACCATGGATTCTATCATACTGATGTGCCGTTCATACCGGTTAGCTCAGGCAGGGCAGTTTGCGCCGATTTTAACGGCGACGGCAAACTGGATGTTATCTACTCAGGAACCACCGGTGATTATTACCTCTTAAGCATCTACAGGAATACCACCGACATCGCGAATTCTCCTCCCCAGCCTCCGCAGGTTCATTTCGATGAGGGCAGTGGCACGGTGGAATTCTATGATGCTCAAGACAGCACGACCCCGAACCAGGCCCTCACCTACAACCTGAGGATCGGAACCAGCCCGGGCGCGGATGATGTGTTTGGCGTGCTTGAAGATACGGGGGGAGTTCGCCGGTCTGTGGGCCCCGGAAGGAAGAAATTCAAGTTTTATGCCGAACCCGGCGTAACCTATTACGCTGCCGCTCAGGCTATCGACAACAGCCATGCCGGATCGCAGTTTGGGTCCGAGCTGGCTTTCGGAGCCGGCGTCAATCCTTTGATCAGCATTGGCGAAGCGGACACCCTCTTCTTCGATAGTGTATTGCTTGGTTCCCAACCTTGCGCGGCTGCTCTGAGCATAGAAAACACCGGTATTTCGACCCTGATCATATCCGGTATCAATTGCTTCCCGCAGGAGGGAGCTTTTCATCTGGCTGACCTCTCATTTCCGCTGCTGATAGATCCTGGATCTCAAACGGGCATCCAACTCTGGTTCGCTCCAGTTGCGGAAGGATGGCATTACGGATCGCTGATCATCAGCAGCAATGCCGCCAATGACCCCCAGTTGGCTGTAAGCCTGGCGGGGGAAGGATTTCTGCTGGGTGCGCCCATGGCAGTTGAGGGGCTGTCAGCAAGCGTCGAGGGGCAAAACCTCCGTTTGGCTTGGCTGCCGGTAACTTGTGACGTCAACGGCCATGCAATGCCCGCGGACTGCTATCTGGTATTCTCGAGGAGCTTCCCTGGAGACTCCGGGTCTGCGTATCTGGGGCTTACAACGCAGCCGGGATTTACCATTGTTGATGATCTTTTAGCGCATAGCCACAGATTCTACTTCGTTGTTGCGGTCTATCTGGAGCGCGGGGAGACTGGGGTGTGCCGCTTGCCGCGCTGATCCGAGAAACGCCGGCTTCCTTAAGGGGTATAACGGACGGACGAATCTCCCCCGGGGCTCCCTTCAGGCGAAAGTGCTTGACAATATCTCCGCGCGAAGATGACAAGTAATCATCAAACTCCACGCTCTCGCATAGAGATAAAGGAACGACCATGCCAGGCATCACCTGTCTGCTCAGCAACCAAGCAGGCCCCATCGCCCCAGCCGCCTCCAGCCATCTTGATTCGTTAAAAGCCACATTTCCACATTTGGAAATAGCGACGGGCAATCCCGCCCCCAACGCGTTCGTCTGCCAGGTCCAAAATGCCGCTTATCGGGTCGCCGAGGGCGAATACCGGGGCTGGCGGGTCTATCACGAAATGCAGGACAGCCCCGCTCTGGCGGAAGGATTCTACTCTCTGCTGGACGCATTGGCGGAGGCTCCGGAAGGGGAATCCGAACTGAAATCCCTCTGGCGCAAGCATCTGGCACGCTACACAGGCAGCTTTTTCCTGCTGGCGATCCATCCGGAATCCGGCAGGCTGGTCTTCGCCAACGACGCGCTGGCAAGGCTTCCGGTCTATCTTTACCGCAAGGGCGGCAGCTTTGCCTTTGGCCGCGACATCTCCCTGATCCGGGCAGCGGCGCCAAGCCTGAGCTTCAATCCGCTCTATCTTGCACTCTTTCAGATGCTTGGCTACATCCCGGGGCACGGCACCTATTTCAACGAGATCGACACCCTGCTGGGCGGCACGCTCGGCGTGTATGACTGGGGAAAAGATCAACTGCGGATGGCAGACCAGCCGGAACTCCGGATCATCGAACCCCGCTACGGCGGCTCTCAGCAATCCCGCGCGGAAGAACTCGCCGAGGCTTTCGACCGCTCAGTGGCAAGCTGCAAGTCCCCCTTGCCCCGGGTCGTATCCCTCAGCGGCGGCTTCGATTCCCGCTGCGTGTCCGCTTCGCTCCACCGCCAGTGCATTCCCTTCGGCGCGTTCACCTACATCGATCCGGACGGCCGCGCTTCCGATGAAGTGACGATCGCCAACCAGGTCGTGGCGGCGCTTGGCTGCGAGCACAGGCTGATGAAGCTCGCGGAGCCCGCCCAGGACGATTTTCGCAAGCTGTTTATGATCAAATCCGGCCTCAACTATATGGTCGCCACCTACTTCCTGCAGCATCTGGAGGAGATTCTGCGCCTCTATCCGCAAGGGGCGGTGATCTACACCGGCGACGGCGGCGACAAAACCGTCCGCGACCTGATGCCGGACGAGAAGCTCCGCGACGGGCGCGATTGGCTGAACTACTGGTATTCGCGGGAAGCGATCTTTGACCCCCAGGCAAGCGCGGAGATGTTTGGCCTCAAGCGACAGGACCTCGACGCCTACCTTCTGGACCTGATATCCAGGTATCCGACCAAAGATTTTTCGGAAAAATACGCCCACATCATCCTCGTGGAGCAGGCTGCGCGCTGGTCGTTCGAGGGCGAAGACCGCAACCGCCACTACTTCCGCGCCGAAGCGCCTTTCTATGACTACGAATTCTACAAGCTGGGCAGGCAGATTCCTCAGGCGTGGAAAAAAGACTATGGCATCTACAGCAGGTTCCTGCACGTGCTTTCGCCCCAATTGAGCGACATCCGCTACGCTTACCGCAAGTGGAAGCCCTCGCTGATGATGCACGCCCCCTACCGGCTGCTCGTCAGCCAGACCAGAAAACTCAGGATGCGGGGCAAGCTCCGCGACGCCGGATACGCCGCTCCCTCAAGCTACGCTTCCCACGATTTCATCGCGCATAGGATCATGGAACAGGCGCAAGACCCCGCTCTGCTTGAGGTAATGCCCGGAGTCCGGAACTACGTCTCGCCGGAACGCCTGCAAAGCCTGAACCACCTCCAGTTGGGAAATCTCTACACGGTCAGCTCCTCGATCGTCGGCAGAACCTGACCCGGCTTGATCACTCTTGAAAACAGAGGGAAGGCTGTCCACGAATTACACTAATTCGCACGAATTACGATAAGAGTGACCGCTGTCGCCTGAAGCCTATGTCACACTAACCACCCGACCCCGAGCGCTTGTCATTCCCGGCTTTCGGGGTCCTCGCGCAATCGCTTGCGATTGGGTGGGGTG
>CAZKAA010000126.1:0-5666 GCA_964550575.1 uncultured Candidatus Cloacimonadota bacterium | reverse complement strand
AAAGAAATGCAGGTCTTCAATATCACCATCCTCAAAAGATAACAGTCCTTTCGGGAAAACGTGGTCTTGAGATAGTTTACAAGTTGCTCCACATATGTTGCAAACCGATTCTTCCTCTCCATCTTTGGAAAAGACATGTCTAGGTCTATCAGCCATCATAAGCCCCTTCTATCAGTTTGATCTCTTCATCAGTTAGATTATATAGCCTACATACCTCATGATCAATGTATACTAGAAGCTCCGATATTGCATGATCATCTTTGCAGGTATTTATTAGAGATATGAGTTCTTTCACTTTTGACTCAATAGCTATTCTACTTTTGTCAGAAGCCATTGGTATTGGTATGGATTCAAAGTTGTATTTGTAGTGTCTGTATGCCTGAGAGCCGATTTTTATATCCTTGGAGTTAATGAAAATTGTAATCAGTTTTGAGTTGAGTAACCCATATAAAAATAAATCATTTGATACAATAAAGTAGTTTGTATCAAGAAGAAGATACCTAGAAGGGATTAATGTATATTCAGTATTACCAACACTTGGCCAGGCAATTTTATCTTTATCAAACTCATCATAATATGTACAATCCCTCAGTTCCCACCAATAATCACCTTGATCGTCACGTTCATAAAGACCTTTTCCCCTAACGCGAAAGATGCCCGTCTTGATGCCTTCTCCCTTGTATCTCAGATATTGGTAAATAGCGGGATACGTAGAAATGACGAATTGCTCAGGGTCTTTTTGCTGTCGCATTTTATTAGTCCAACCGGATTCTATTTTGATCAGCCACAATCCAGCCCAATCATATCGATATCTGCTGATATCCTTTCCGCGCAGGATAGGTTTCAGCACTTCCGCGCTTCTCGGGTCTTCCTGGCAAAGACGCTCCTTGATTTCGGTGTCTATGATAAACGCCTCATTGCAGCCGGTCTTGACGCCATAATAGATATTCACACCCCAGTCTTTGAGCGGCTTCCCATGGCGTTCCATCTTCTCTTTGATCGCCAGAAGTGCATCGTCTGCCAGCGTCCAGCCTGCAGGCTGCAAGTCTTTTTGTTTCAGATGGGAAGCGTTGTCCTGTAAATACTCAGCAAGCTGAGCTCCGGAGAAATCCTCACCGATATTTATGAAGCATATTTTGTGTTCTGTTTCTGGCTCTCTTTTTTGCAGAGTGATGATATTGGTATCAACCGTGGCGCTGGCAAAGACCTGGAATCCGCGCATATCAACCAGTTCATGGATTGTAGATTTATCTTGCAAGAGCTCACGCAAAGCTCGCCCATAACTGGAACGCATCCACTTGTTGGAAGTGATATAGCATAAAACCCCATCAGGCTTAAGAATATCCAAACCCCGCTCATAAAAGAGGCAATAAATGTCTCCGGTGCGTTCAAAAGAAGTATAATCCATGCGCTGGTAAAGATCCGTCTGCTTGCGAATCATCACGCTGGAAAGTTGAATATATGGCGGATTGCCGATTACAATATCAAAACCTTCCTGTACATCCGGAAACTGGAATTGTGACTCAAAGAACAGAACGGTGCGGTTGTCAAAGATGCCATGATAGCTGAGCCATTGATCTTTCTCAAAGCTGATTATGGCAATAGTCTCTTCCTGAGATCTTCTTCTGGTAGCTGTAAGAAGCCTTAATTGCCCAATTTTCTTATCAATTTCAGTGATGTGGATTCTGGCAACATCATTGGTTATATCTTTGATCCTGTTGACGATCATTTGCTTTTTATCAGGCAGAGAGGCAGCAAAATAATCATTCACGGCTTCACGCAGCTCTTTTGCCCGTGGGTTTTCCAGTTCCAGCACTATCTGGTTTTCATCATTCTGAGTCAGTTCACTGCGAAACCTGAGCAGCGTATCGGCGCAGATCAGCTTGAATTCAAGATTGGGCAAGGGCAGGAAGTTATAATTATCTCCGGCTCTGGCATGGTCAATATCCTGTTCGATAAGCAGGGTGAGAAAGAAGCGCAGCTTGGCGATCTGGATGGCTATGGGCTGAATATCCACTCCATAGATACACTTTTGGATCAAGCCCAGTTTACGTTTGTAACTATGGTTTTCTTCTCTGAGCTTTATCCGCATCTCTTTCTTGAGGTGAGCAGGGAAGTTCTCGATGAGCAGGTCAAACCACAACAGGTTGTCCTTATCCAGTTTTTGCAGTATATCGACCAGCTTGTGCAGGATACCCATTAGGAAAGCGCCGGAACCACAGGCGGGGTCAATTGCTTTGCATTCGTCAATTGCCTGCACCAGAACCCTTGTCTCTTCAGCAGAAAAGGCATGTTCTTTTTCCGTGTAGGAGAGCAGGATATCCAAACCGACCTCAATATCGGCTTTACTCATTCTGGTCTTTTGGGATAGGGCATTGTGCAGAAACAGGCGCAGGGATTTATCGATCATGTATTCCGAAACCAGGGGTGGAGTGTAGAACGAGCCGGTTTGGTTCTTTGCCGCTTGATTGGTTTCCGGATTGTAATATGCCAGAAGCTCTTCAAAGGCTTTGCCGAGTAGAGTGGGGTCAAGGGCGATTTCCTCATCTATGGGAGTATTTTCCTCCACGGTGAACTTATAATTGGCAAAGATGCTGATCAATCCGTGCGCCTCAGTCTGCCTGAAAGACGCTCCGCCCAATTCCTGAGAAAGATCAATAATCGCCTTGCCCCAGAAAAGTTTATTGGGAACGTAGGCGCGCTTGGCTTCCTTTTTGGAAAAACCGTCCAGGCGTATTTCCTGATCATTTTCTTTGCTGGTGCGCTTATCCAGACAATCAAACAATCCTCCGTTGAGAAAAGGAATGGGTGCAAAAAGTTTTTCCAAAAGGGAAGAGTCTCTGAATAACTCGTGATAACGAAAAACGCGGGGATTCCCGTAATCCGGATTTAGCCCTTTTGCCGCTTCTCCCGTGATAAAACGTCTGTCTTCCATGGGAACGCTCAAGGTAGCAAAGAACAGATTTTGCAGAATAGCCTGATAGTAGTTCGCAGACTCACCCAGAGGGTCAAAGTCTTTGAGGATGGCGGTCAATTGTCTGGGATCAAAAAGAGCTTCCGGCACCAAGCCCTGCTTCTCTTTAAGGAACCAGCAGAACATAAAACGAGTAAGCAAACGAATAGCGGAAATCTTCTGATGTTCCAAGTCCGGGATAAGGTCGTCCTCCGACACCGTTTGGGGAAAACGGATGCTTTTGATAGTCCAGAGATACCAGTTGCGCAGTTCCCTGTAGAATGTGTTACTCAGGGCATCGGTGCTGAGCGTATTTTCCCATGCCTTGTGCAAGGTATCGAAGTTATGTATCTGCTTATGGTCTTTTTCCGCTTTCAGAGTTAGCTGATTCAGAGTCAAATCAAAAAGTATTTCGATATGCGCCCTATGAGCATTTTCATGGAGATTTATGTCTTTGATTTGAGTTACTTTCTCCAGAACGTCTTTATCTGCATCCTGTTTGTTTCGCCGTCTGTAGATTACGCTCAGGTTAAGCCTACTACCTATCTTTATCAGCAGGAGCACAGGCATGGCAAAACAGCGGTTGATTTCGCGAGATAAGGTAGCTAATTGGGTGCGTGTGTAACTGCCTTCATCAAGCTCAACACTGGCAAAAAGATAGGATTTGAGGTTGGATTCTCTGATGTTGTTATCTTCCAAGCCGGGGATTGTTTGCTGGCTGGTTTGAGAAATACAATCCAGAATTTCCTCATCCGTAAGTTGAAATAACAGACAGATTTCCTTGCAGTTTGCTTTTAATGCCCTATCTTCCCGGATGGTGTGGCGGGAAGTGAAATTGGCTGCGAACTCATTATAAGAATAAGAAGTTTTATCGTATCTTCTTTCGGATGAATAACCCAGCACATTCCAGAATTCATAGGATGCTGTTAGTAAGTCTTTGGTTTGAAAGTTATTCAGTGCAAGTTGTATGGCTTCTTTGGTATCTTTATCAGTTGGCATTTGCCACTCCCTTAGAGAATCACCAGCCAGGTGATAAGTTCAAATTCCGGGCTTTCTTTTTTGCTGCGCACAGGGATAACGGCATCCCTGTCATTTTGAATCTGGCTTTGGCTGCGCCGTTCCAATCCGTGGCGGATGTCCTTAATAGCAGTTTTCAAGAGGGAGCTGTACTTTTCCATTTCCTTGCCGTTGCCGGTCTCTTTTTCGAACTCGTCACAGAGTATTTGCATAGCTTGTTTCCGGTCGGAACAGAGCAAGCGATAAAGCTCCAATATCTGCTTGGCGTTGGTAAAGCGGTAGCGCACAGTTCCGTCATCGCGAATGTAAACCAAAAAATAGGGATGCAGGGGATTCAGCTTTTCATATTCCTTGCCCTCGGCATTGTGCCTAAGGCAAAAAATCACTCCCGGGCGAAGGATGTCCTTATGCGTTTGAGCGAGGTCAAAGCTAGGATTGGGAACCCAATATTGATGACCTGGTGACGCAGTAACGGCATAGATGCCCAATGGCGCTTCCTTGAGTGCCTGTTCGTTGGCTTTCAGGTAGTTTAGCAAGTCCACACGGAAGTCATCCAGGGTGAAATTTGTCAAACTGATACTATCGTCCATTTCTTCCAGGTCTATCACTTCATCCTGCAAACGCTTTAGCTGTTTGGCTCTAAACTTCATATCCCCGGTCAGGAGTTCGCTGATATCCGAATCTCCAAAGAGGTTATCCTCACCTGTGGCTGTGATATCCACCAAAGCCATACGCGTTTCCACCCGCAGCTTTAGGTCAATGTATCTATCCAGGTCTTTGGTTGGCCAGAAATTGAGCATTTGGATGCTACTATTCGGGCTGTTGATGCGGTCTATACGTCCAAAGCGTTGGATGATGCGCACGGGGTTCCAATGAATATCGTAGTTGACCACGTAGTCGCAATCTTGCAGGTTTTGACCCTCGGAGATGCAATCTGTGGCTATCAGAATATCTATTTGCTCAGTTTGAGGAAGAAATGCCAGCTTGTCCCTTTTTTTTGCCAATGGCGCAAAACAGGTGAGGATGGCATTAAAATCATTCTGATATCTCGGTGGCATTTTTAGCGTGGTTTTATTCAAAGCGCTACCACTCACCAAAGCAACATGTAAACCGAGTTCGGAATGGATGTAATCCTTCAGATTATCATAGAGGTATCCTGCTGTATCGGCAAAGGCTGTGAAGATAAGCATCTTTTTGTTGTCCGGGTTGAAGGGTTTATTCGCTTTTTGGGTGATAATCTCTTTCAGTCTCTGAAGTTTGGCATCCTGCTCCGGGCTTACCTGTTTTGCGGCATTATAGAGCGAAACAAGCTGGTCTTTGTCGCCGCGTAGCGAGAGCTTCCATTTATCCAGGTCGAGATGCTCAAGCTTATATTTTAACTTTGTTCCCACAGTGAAATCATCGTCAGAATCCTGCTCTTCCTCGGCAATGATATCTTCAGCAGTGAAAATGTCAATATCTTCACCCATTCGACTGGCTTTTTCATAGTCCGATATCTTGGTTTCCAGGGATTCAATTTTTTCCAGAGCCCTGCCCAAAGTGAGAGCATAGGAGAAAATGCTGGATTCCAAACGCTTGAGGAAGTTTATCTTCATCATATCGACGAGAAAATCCTCGCGTTCAGCCTGGGAAAAGCCCTTCACTTTGCTATCCGCTTCATAAAGGGTCTTGAATTCTTCTTTCAGATAGGCAGAAG
>CAZKAA010000125.1:0-5724 GCA_964550575.1 uncultured Candidatus Cloacimonadota bacterium | reverse complement strand
AGATCTCCACCCTATCCTACACTCTTTCCCTACACGACGCTCTTCCGATCTACAACCAATACTGGTACGCTTCCCGCAGCGACGAAAACATCACCCGCGTGGGCTCCGCGGCGCAGAATCCGGACGCCTCCTACGGCTGGACCTGGCGCGCTGTAAGGCAGCAGGACGCTCCCGGCTACGTGTTTTCCGATCTCCGCTACCGCTGGCCGAACCGCAACGGGTTCTACGTCCGCAGCGGCAGGGAATTCATGCTCTATCAGAAAGACCCCGCCAAGCACGAAGGAGACTTCCTGTGGGTGACCCTGCGGTTCAGGGTGGGCAACATCGGGCAGGGCCTCAATCCCGAAGAACCGCTTCTGAAGATCAGCCTCGCCGGCTACGAGCTTGCCGGAGGTGGATTTTCCAACAAGGAACAGGTCCTGAACCACCTTTACCTGGGCCAGACTCGTCAGGAAACCGTGTTCACCCTTGCCGACTACAGACTGCTTTCCCAAAATGGATTTGTGGAACTCCAACTCCAGGTGCCCTACTCCGAACTCCTCTCCGCCAAGCTGATGAGCGCTGACCACGACGGCAACGCATCCACAAACGATTCGCGGGAATGGATGCGCATGATCAACTTCAATCCGAGAGTCTATTGGTATGGCAACTGCGACCTTGATCTGGACTATGTGGAAATGGAGGACCAGATCCACCGCGACCTGGCAAAGGACGACGGGTTCTGGCGCGACGGCATCCAGTCCCGCGTGCGCAACCTGATCTCCCAGGGAGCCGGCAACGTCAGCGGATTCTACACCTTTGACGAGCCTTTCACCGGTCAGTTCGACACCCACAGGCTCCTGGACGGAATCGCCGCGGACATGGGAACCAAAATGTTCACCGCGATCTACGACTATCAGGGCGACAACTACGTCCTGGACAAGGAACACGGCATTCTCTACGACCATGTGGACGCCTTCCGCAAGATCGCCCAGCCCACGATCATCGGGCCGGACATCTATCCCCTGACCCCGGACCTGGAGTGGAACGGACAGCCCGGAGGCAAGTTCATCCAGGACGTCCTGGACCGCAAGCTGCTCAAGGTTTACCGCGATAGCAAGCTCTACCGCGACGCCAAAGCGGGAAGGGAGTTCTATCCCATCGTGCAGGTGCTGGGAAACTGGATCAACAGCGGCGGAAAGGACCAGTGGGTGAGTTGGATCCAACCCCCGACCGCCACGCAAAAAGCGCTGCTCTACCTTCCCCTCTGCTACGGCCCCGACGGCATCTTCCACTTTCGCATGAGAGCCTTCCACGACGCCAAAGGCTACGGCCACCGCGGCGTGACCTATTCCCAACAAGGCGGCAAGGATTATCCCCTGCCCCAAAAGGACCCCGTTACCTGGCCGGCGGTGGAGAGTTCCAACCACCGCGTGCTCGCCTACGGCAGACTTGTCAGGAATCTCACCTGGCTGGAGTCCGAAACGATCGGCACCGGCAAATGCTGCAGTAAAAGCTGGCGGCAAGCCAATCTCGTGAAGTCCGCGCAGGTATTGCCGACCGGACGCGGAGATTATGAAGGCTACGTCCAGTGCGCCTTTTATCAGGACGAACAGGAAAACCCCTGGTTCATGGTCGTCAACCGGAGGGGAAACTATTTCCGCCCGGTCTCCGCGCAATCGCCCAACGTCGTCCCGCCCGGAGAGATCGGACAGCACTTCCCCGAAGCCGAACCGCAGACCCTGCAACTCAAATTCAACCTCCAGGCAAGGCAGAAATTCGGCAACAATTTGGCTCTGCGCGACCCCTATGACAGCACAGTCTTCCGCGGGGAGAACGGCGTGATCGAGATCAGCCTGCCCGCCGGGGAAGGCCGCCTGCTCCAGCTTGTGCGCCAGTGAGCGCTCCATGCGGGAGGGAATCCAGCGGCACAGGACAGGATGATTGGCATGGCACCGCCTGATCTCCCCGCGTGCCGGGTTGCGGAAGGTTATTTTGCGGTGAACGATACAAAACAAGGTAATTCAATATAGCATACAGCCCGAGCTGAGAAGTCGGGAAAGGAGTTAACATGGCCAAGACCGGATTGTTTGTTATGCTTGCGGCGTTGACCTTGCTGAGCCTCGCGCCGCTGTCCGCCAATCCCGTGGAGGAAGGCGGAGATTATGATGACACCCGCTATGAAGCAACCCCTGATGAGGTCAGCGAAGAATTTCTGGATCAGATCAAGCCCGGGGCGACGATCTACCTTGAACCGGATTACGACTATCCGCTGGTGATGTCGGACGAACTGGAAGACCTCTCCTCCCGCTACTACTACTTCGAAGAAGTCTTCAACGGCGTGCAGTTGGTGATCCACGACGTCCGCGACCTCACCATCGTCGGCAACCCCCAATACCTCTCGCCGCTCTTCTGCGCCCACAGCTATGCCTATGTGATCATGTTCCGCAATTGCGACGGCATCACCCTCAGCTATCTCAACTGCGGGCATCTCATCGAAGGATACTGCGAAGGCGGAGTCCTCGGCTTTGAAAACTGCAAAAATGTGGAGATCGACAACTGCGACCTCTGGGGCTGCGGAACCGAAGGGATAACCATCCGCGATACAAAGAACTTCACCTGCTCAAACACCACGATCCGCGACTGCAGCTACTCCATCATGTCCGTCTATGACAGCCGGAACGTCAAGTTTGAATACTGCCGCATGTACAACAACCGCGAGTTCTCCCTGATCAACCTCTTCGACAGCAACCAGGTGCGCTTCGACAACTGCGTGATCTGGGACAACTACGCCCCGGACAGCGCGCTGATCTACACCTCCGAGTGCTATCCCGTGTTCTCGGAATGCGCGATCTTCAACAACAGCGTGAACTCCCTGCTCAACACGCCGGATGATGCCACTTTCGAGCACTGCACCCTGATCAAGAACGAATACCTCTATTACGACTGAGCCTATCGGAACAAGCTGACCCGCTTATAAATTGCTGGCTTAAACTGATGTCGGATAACTCTACAGCAGTTGAAGCCAGTCATCCGTTCCGCCGGCAAGGCTTTGCTTGCGCCTGATTTTTCCATTGCGTCCCGGTCTTCCTGCCCAACGGATTCACGTCCATGTCCCTGCTTCGCTCCTGTTTCTTTCCTTGGTCCGACCAAGGATACGAACAGGAGCCGATTGAGGATCTTTGCTTTGAAACCAGTGAGGCGCGCGCGGATCAGTTCTTGACCGCGGTGACCTTATAGAAGCAATCGGGATAGGTAGTTGCGGCTCCACTGTGGCTATAACCGGTGCCCGTTGTTTGGTCAAGGTAGTCGAATGTCCCGTGGGGGTCGCCGTCAGTATTCACGTAGATGTAATAGGCGTCGGTGAGCAGGGGCTGGTTGGCAGTATCCTCGGTGACCGGGTCCCAGGCCAGTTGCATATCGGTTCCGGATCTCGTCAGGGCGAGGTTTTCCGGCGCTTTGGGTCCGGCTACCGCGCCATTGATCCGGGCAACGAAGACTTCATTGCCGTGTCCCGGGGCAGAAAGGGCGATGGAACCGAAGTTTGCCAGCAAGGTGTAAAAGCCTGCCACCAAAATGTTCCCGGAGTTGTCAACGGTTATGGCGAAACCTTTGTCTTCATAGTTGGCGCCTGCCTTGACGGCATCCACCCAGTTGCCCGAGGCATCCATTTTGGCGGCAAAGATATCCTTGTTGCCGGAACTGGCGAGACTCACGCCTCCAAAAACCGCGGTGCCTCTGAAGTAGCCGGTGACAAATATTTCTCCGCCGCTGTTCAGGGCAATTCCCTGTCCATGGGTATCGTTACCTGTGCTTCCCGCCTGCTTTGCCCATTGCCATTCCCCATTAGGATTGTATTTTACCACGAAAAGGTCTTCGTATCCCACGCTGGTGAGCGTGCCGGAACCGAAATAGGCGGTTCCCGAAAAATAGCCTGTCACATAGATGTTACCGCTCGCGTCCGTCGCGGCGCACATCGATTCGTCTGTGTACAATCCCCCCGCGACCCTGCGCGCCCAGACCCAGGTTCCGCCGGAGTCGATCTTTGCCACGTAGGCGTCCGCGCCGTTATAGGCAGAGACGTTGTTTGAGCCAAAATACGACACACCGCTGAAGTATCCTGTCACATAGGAGGTGCCGGCGCTGTCTGTGGTAATGCGGTAGGCGCTCTCGTAGTTGACCCATCCGCCCTTGACCGCCCATTGCCAGTTGCCGTTGGCATCCAGTTTGGCGACGAATACATCGTCCCCTCCGCTGCTGGTGAGAACGGTTGCGCCGAAGGTCGCGGTCCCGGCGAAGTATCCGGTGGCATAGCAGTTGCCGCTTCCATCGATGGATATGCCGTTGCCGGCGTCATACTGGGTGCCTCCGCCCTTGACCGCCCACAACCAGTTGCCGGAGGGATCGAGTTTGGCGATGTAAGCTTCGTATCCCCCCGCGCTGGTGAGAACTGTCGCGCCAAAGGTCGCGGTGGCCTGAAAGTAACCCGTGACATAGCTGTAACCGTTGGCATCCGTTTCGATGTCGGTTGCGTAATCGCTGTCAGTTCCACCTGCTTTGACCACCCATTGCCAGGTTCCGCCGGCATCCAGTTTGCCCACATACACGTCAAAACCGCCTGTCGTGACGAGAGTTGTGGCCCCAAAAACGGCAGTGTTGTTGAAGCGTCCCGTCACATAGATGTTGTTGCCGGCATCCACCGAGATACCGGTGCAGTCATCGCTGTTGATGCTGCCGCCGGTACTTGCCCAAGACCAGGAAAAGGACTGCGCGGAAAGGCCTGCGCAGGCGAGAGCAAAGAAACAAACGAAAGAAATCAATGCTTTGTTCATGACCTATCCTCCCATTATATGCCATACTTTTCTTCAAACAAGCAGATGCTGTCAATCTTATTTTTATTATTGGGGCAGTAAGATGAACGTGATTGTGGAAGATTATCCATATCCCCACAGGAGATAAAGGCTTAAACATACCGAAACATCGCCATTCTGCCTCTCCGGCGACCTCTCTGGATGGCATAGATCCAGGCGCTGTCAGCACCAGAGCACATTGGTCGGCTCTGTTAGCACGGGAAGCCGGCGCTGGTTGGCATTAGCAATATGCAGCATATTCCAATGCTGCGGTTCTTTATGCCGCCAGCGTTGGATACCGGGCAGTCCGCTGCCGCTTTTTGGGGGCGAGCAATCGAAGCCATAAGCCGCTTGGATGGCGCCCAAAAATACTTATTGACAGATTATCAAGAACTATTGATAGGAACAAAAGAATTCTTGAACTGCAGAAAATCATTTGGAGTTATTGAACATGAAAGGAAGCGTTTTCTCCCTCAGGCTGATGCCCGTGACAATTTGCTTAATCATGGTTTTACCATCACTTGCCTTTGCCGTCGAGACCGCGGAAATTGGCAACAGAACAATTGTTGACCTTCATACCATCGCTCTTGCCAATGGCAACGTTCAATTGTCCTGGAGCCCCGTTCCGGCTGCCACGGGCTACAAGGTTTACCGCGCGGCAAATCCGGTTCCCTTTGATGCCGTTAACTGGAAACCGCTCGCCCGGGTCACAAATACCAGCTACGTCACCACAGGCGATGCGGATAAAAGATTCTATTGCGTAACCTGGGATGATATTCCCGCCAGCACCGTCAACTTTGCTATAGTGGAAGGTGGAACTTTCAACAATGGTACTTCTGATGACCGTACCCCCGAAAACTGCACCAGTATCAAATGGACTTATTTACTCGAACGC
>CAZKAA010000124.1:0-5750 GCA_964550575.1 uncultured Candidatus Cloacimonadota bacterium | reverse complement strand
TACACCCTATCCTACACTCTTTCCCTACACGACGCTCTTCCGATCTAAGGATTGGGGGACATAGCCATCCGCGGTGCAGCTAAGATCATATACTCCCGGGGGCAAGGACAGTTCATACATTCCAGCCGTGTTGGTGGCAACGCTGTATGCGTTTGCCTGGATCAGTGCTCCCGAAACTGGTGCCCCGCCTCCGTCGGTAACGCTGCCGATCAGGGTCCCGTTGACGACCACGGGAGCCCAGATCAGGGTCATATCCCTGAAATACTGCTCATTTGGGATGGTTTGGTTGACAGGGTCCGGTCCCTTGGTGAACGAGACCTGCTTATACTTGCCCATATTGGAGGCGGTGGCGTTGTGCTCGGTGAATTCCACGTTCACGTTGTACACGCCGTCCGGCATGAGAGTGCCCTGGTAGTTCATGCCATTCCAGTTCACGGTGTGGGTGGTATGGTTGTTCAGCGAAGCTCCGGTGACCGCGCCGGTGGTGTTGCCCCCGGAACTGGCATTCCAGCGGATGAGCGTGTATCTGTATTGCTGAGCCCAGACCTTAATGGTCTTGACGAATTGGTTCTGGGCGTTCGTGATCCAGATCGCTCCAGAATTTCTGGGAGCGTATTGGCCATTGTAGGTGGCTGTCCGGACGGTAAAGGTCAGTTGCCCCTCGGTATCGCGAAAACCATCGCCCTGCAGGTCGGAAACGCTCAGCTTGAGCGCATGGCTGACCAGCAGCGTCGCCGCAAGTATCATCAGGGCAAAGACAATTATGTTTTTCATCTCAGATCCTTTAACATTCTGTTTGGATTGTATTTTACTAATTCAATCGCGGCTGTCATCATGCAATCAGCATTCCACAAAGTCAGTCAATTATAGAGTCGTTCGGGAACTGAAACGCAGAATTTGCTTGACATCACGGACCCACGCGGTATAATGAAGCAAACAAATCACCGAGGTGAACTATGACTAGCAAGATTATCACGCTGCTGCTACTTCTCGGGCTCACGCTAACGCTCGGGGCAGCTGGATATAATTCCAAAAATTCTTTCGGGGTGCATTTCGGAACTTCCACCGGAAGCGGTTACTCCATGCGCTGGATGGGACTTCGCAACGGATTGCAAGCCACGATCGGCGCTTACACCTCAGGCACCACCGAACCGAGATTCAGCGATACCTACAATGAATACTGGGATTCGGACGGCGAGGAGTGGACTCCCGAGGATACCTTGATCACCATGGAAAGGAGCGGGCGCACTTCCGCAGTCACCGCGGGGCTGAACTATATCCACGTGCTGGATAACTTCCGCAGCGGCCGGTTTTACATCATCGCGGGTGGGTCATACAAATTCCACCATCGGAAAGTGTTCGAAACAGACTATCTGTGGGGAGAATGCCCTTGGGACAGCACATACAACTGCTACAATCTGGTTGAGGGATCCGAAAGCAGCCATAACGAGATCGAGCATCGCTGGACAGTCGGCGCTGGTCCCGGGATTGAAATTGCCTTGGGCAAGCAGGTCCGTTTCTCGGTGGAACTGCCGCTGACCTACAACTGGAAAAACGACATCGTGATGTGGGTTCCCCAAGTGGGGCTCTATTATTACTTTAAATGACCCAGGCTGAATACCGCGCTAGAGCTTAAGTTCAGGTTTCTAAGTCCTGAACGAAAAAAATAACCCCGCTGTGAAGCGGGGTTTCTTTTATTATCTATTCGCCGATGATCTTGACCAGCACCCGCTTGCGGCGCATGCCGTCGAACTCCCCGTAGAAGATCTGCTCCCAGGTCCCAAGATCGAGCTTCCCGTCAGTTACAGCACCGACAACCTCTCGCCCCATGACCTGGCGTTTGAGATGCGCGTCGGCATTGTCCTCAAACCCATTATGGGCATATTGGCTGTGTGGTTTTTCGGGAGCGAGCTTTTCCAGCCAGCGTTCGAAATCGCTGTGCAATCCGCTCTCGTTGTCGTTGATGAAAACAGACGCCGTGATGTGCATGGGATTAACCAGGCACAGACCTTCGCGGATACCGCTTTCCCTGAGGCAGTCCGTCACCTGCGAGGTTATATTGACATATTCCCTGCGCCGGGAGATGTTGAACCACAGCTCTTTGCGGAACGATCTCATTACACGATGGGCGTTTTTTCGATAAAGAAAGCCATCTCTGTCGGTGAATCGAAGATATAGTCTGCGCCTGCCTGGTCCAGAGCCTCGCGGCTGCTGTAGCCCCAAGCTGCGCCGATGGGTACCATCCCGGCATTTTTAGCGGTTTCGATATCGACCGGGGTGTCACCCACGAAGGCGATGTTCTCAGGTTTTGTTTTCAGCCTTTCTGCCAGTTCCAGCGCGCGGGTCGGATCCGGCTTGATTGGCTTGTCGGGTTGCTCTCCGCTGTAGACTCCAAAGGGGTTCTTGCCCTGGTTGATCATCACGCCACGGAAGTAGTGGCGGATCATCTTCTTGGTAAAGTAGTGCACTTTGTTGGACAGGATTGCCACCTTGACCTTGCGGGCAACGCAGAGTTGTATCAGATAGAGAATCCCGGGATAGGTTTTGGTATGCAGGAACCAGCCTTCCTCATAGTGGTTCCAGAACTTTTCGGCAATCGCTTCCACATCTTTCTGATTGCGATGTGTTGCCGGCGCTGCTTTTTCGGCAAGGATGAATAGCCCATTACCCACAAAATCCTTGTAAGCCTCCAACGGATGCTCAGGTAAGCCGCTTTCGGCCAGAGCTTTGTTCATGCTCTCGGCGATATCCTGCAAGCTGTTTAGCAGGGTGCCGTCAAGGTCGAAGATCACAGCTTTGATTTTGTGTTTTTTCTTCATGCGTTTACACTTCCTTCATTTGTTTTGTTGTTTCAGTGGACAGGGATCCCGCATAAAGCGATACATGCGGGTATGGAATGACAACGTTGTTTGCATCAAAGGACTCTTTGATGCGGATCATCAGGTTGTTTTTCAGCTCTACAAAATCCCCGGTCCTGCCCCATACTCCAAAAAAGAAATCTATGCTTGAATCGCCGAATTTATCAACCATGATCAGGGGTTCCGGATCCTTGAGCGCTAGGGGTTCCTGCTGGGCGATCTCCGCCAGGATCCCCCGCACTTTGTTCAAATCTTCGTTGTAATCCACTCCGACCGTGATGTTGACTCGCCGGTTGGGATACCTTGTGATATTGATCACTTCGGTCTTGATCATCGTCTCGTTGGGCACTCGCACGAACTGGTTGTCTGCGGTCTTCAGCTTCAAAGACAGCAGATCGATGCTCTGGATTTCGCCCCGGATGGAGTTCACTTCAATCAAATCGCCCACCACAAATGGCTTTTCCGAGATCAGAAAAATCCCGCTGATAATATTGGAGACGCTCGTTTGGGACGCGAAACCGATCGCGATCCCGAATACTCCTGCCGCGCCCAGCAGCGCGGAGAGCTTGAAGCCAAACTCGTTCAGCACCGAAACAAAAAGGATCAGCAGGCAAACGTAATAGACCAGACGTACGATCAGCTGCTCGCTCTGCGGGGAGAACTTGTTCTTCACAAACTTGGTCAGCAGCTTCTTGATCAGGATTATCAGGGGGATGCCGATAGCCAGGGTCAGGATTATCCTGAGGCCCATGCTAACTCTTTCCGGGGTAATATATTCCCTGATCAGTGGAGACAGATCCATCAGGTTTGACAACTCCTTTTTTTGTGGTTGTTAATTGTGAAAACTACTTTTCCTGGCGCCATATATTTGTCTATCTTTTTTTAGCGCACGCATAAATGCCCGCCGAAACTAATGCAAGCTTGACATAAATGGCCCGGAATCCAGTTTTGTTTCATTCTGTACTTTGGAGCACCCATGAAGATAGTCCAGATTGTCGGAGCACGCCCCCAGTTTGTCAAACTGGCTCCCCTGTCCCGCCTGATCAGGCATAAACACACTGAGATCATTATTCACAGCGGACAGCATTACGACATCCAGATGAACGACGTTTTCTTTCAGGACATGCGGATTCCGGCGCCGGACTACAACTTGAATGCCGGCTCCGGCAGCCAGGCAGGCCAAACCGCGGAAATTCTGGCAGCGCTGGAACCTGTTTTAATCGAGCAGAATCCGGATTGGGTGATAGTCTACGGAGACACGAACACAACGCTCGCCGGAGCTTTGGCGGCGGCAAAACTGGGCTTTAAAACCGCCCATGTGGAAGCCTGCCTCCGCAGCTTCAACCGCTCCATGCCGGAAGAGGTCAACCGCATAGTGGCGGATCATCTTGCGAACCTGCTCCTCTGCCCCACCGCCACCGCGATGGATAATGCCCGCAAGGAAGGCCTTGTGGACAAATGCCGCCTCGTGGGGGATATTATGTCGGACAGCCTTCAGATGGGACTCGAGTTTGCCCCCGAACGATCGTTCCTGCTCGATGATTTGAGCCTGGAATCTGCCTCCTACTACCTTTTGACTCTGCATCGCCCCTACAACGTCGACGATCCGGAAAACCTCAAGATGATCCTCGACCGGATCGACAGCCTGGGAAAACCGGTGATCTTCCCCGTGCATCCACGCACCAGAAACATTCTGGGCAAGCTGGACATAGACAAGTATGCCCATATGCGGTATACGGAACCCCTTTCCTATCTCGAGTTCCTGTCTGTGATGAAAAACTCCGCTGCCGTTCTGACTGACTCCGGCGGCATCCAGAAAGAAGCTTACCTCGTCGGCAAGCCCTGCGTAACCCTGCGCCCCGAAACCGAATGGACGGAAACCGTCGCCAGCGGCTGGAACCTTCTCCTGCCACCAGAAAGCAGTGATTTCAGGGACAAAGTCCTTGCCTGGCGTCCCCCCGCGACCCGTCCCGACCTCTTCGGAAGCGGAGTCGCCGCCAGGATTACGGCGCTCCTGGAGGAACTGGCATGACCGGCCAGCACGCGCACCTGATCCTGATCGGCGGCGGAACCTGCAGCGGCAAGACCACCATCGCCCGCGCGATCGGAAAAAGGATTGCCGACCTGAAAACCGTGATCATCTCGCACGACAACTACTATAAGGATCTCAGCCATCTCAGCCGCGAAGAAGCATCCCAAGCCAATTTCGACCATCCGGACTCCATTGATACAGAATATCTGCTGTCCGACCTCAAAGACATGCTCGCCGGCATAGCGGTGGACATCCCCGGATACGATTTCGCCACCCACAGCCGCAGCGAAGGCACTCTCTGCATCGCCAACGCCGACGTGGTTATCCTCGAAGGCATCTTCGCCCTCTATTACCCGGAATTGCTTCATCTCTCCGACCTCAAGATCTACGTGGACACCGATCCCGATATCCGCCTAGCCCGCCGCATGCAGAGGGACATCCTGGAGCGCGGGCGCAACGTAGAGAACGTCCTCAACCAGTATCTCGAAACGGTCAAACCCTCGCATCAGGCGTTCATCGAGCCTTCCAAGAAGAACGCGGACATCATCGTCCCCGGCGAGAAAGACTTTGAGAAAGTCCTCTACATGCTGAACGGCTATCTCAAGCACGAGTTGATAAAAGCCTGAACGGAGATGAGGCTAAGCCATTTTCCACTTGACAATTTCTTAGCACTCCAAAAAGGTGTTTGCTAATTACACGCTCCGCGTTATACTATACCTAGATTTGATATTAGTTCATGGAGGAAAAAATGAAACTTAAACCTATTGAAGACCACGTGGTGGTGAAAGCAGAATCCGCTGCCAAAGAAAAAACCGTCGGGGGGATCATCATTCCCGATACCGCCAAAGAAAAGCCCCAGA
>CAZKAA010000123.1:3894-5778 GCA_964550575.1 uncultured Candidatus Cloacimonadota bacterium | reverse complement strand
CGCAAGACCTCCATGGAAGGCGGAATGATGAATATCTTGACGTAGGGTATGGTTGTGGCGCTGATCTGCGCCGCGCCCTGGACGTCGATATCCATGATGACGTGCCGTCCGGCGGCGAGCCTGCCCTTGATGAAGCTGATCGAGGTGCCGTACCAGCGGTCGAACACCAGGGCGGTTTCCAAAAAATCGCCGGCATCCTGCCTGCGGCGGAATTCCAACTCATCCACAAAGTGGTAATGCACTCCGTTCTCTTCGACCCCGCGGGGCGGACGCGTCGTATACGACACGGAATAGTCGATGTTGCACGCGACGCGGAGAACTTCGTTGAGAATGGTGCTTTTTCCGCCGCCGGAGGGAGCGGAAAGAATGATCAGGAAATTGGCCGCTTTATGGATCACGCGGATGTTCTATGCTTGGATCAGTTTGGAATACTCAAGCGCTGTGAGCAGGTTCTCCAGTTCGTCCGGGGAACTGAGGCGCACTTTGTAGAGCCAGCCGTCCTCATAGGGCGACTTGTTAATGATTTCAGGAGATTCTTCGGCGTCGCCGTTCTTTTCCTCAACTTTGCCGCTGACGGGGCTGATCAGGTCTTCGGCGGACTTGACCGCTTCGATCGTGCCGCAGGGCTCGCTGGCGGAGACTTTAACTCCCAGATCCGGGAGTTCCAGAAAAACTATCTCGCCCAGTTCGTGTTGGGCAAAATCGGTGATGCCGACCGTGGCCAAATCATCCACCACGCGCACCCACTCATGGCTTTCGGTGTAATAGAGATCATCGGGTACCAGCATGTTATCCTCCATGAATTGCTGTTGATTTGGGCCAAGTCTCGACAGGGCTCTTTTGTGTCAAGCACAAGTTCATGCCCGCGGGTTGTGCGCAAGGTTACAAGCCCAGGATCAGCGACAGCGTTGGATCCTTGCTCTCTTTATTGTAACTGAGGCGGACGCCAAGGTTCATGCCATAGTTGTAGAAAGCAAAGAGTTCCGCGATAAGTTCGCCGCCGTATGAGAAGCGGGTTGAGTTCGCGTTTCCGTCTCCTGGCAGGGCATAATCGTAAAACAGGCCGAGGTTGATGTCCTCGATGTAGATATTGGGGTTCCATATCCCGTTTCTGATCTTGAGGATAGGGGCGTACCAGGAATTGCTGATCAATGCGCCTGAGGTCTGAAGCCAATCAGAATCGTAACCGCGCATCCGGGGAAATACCTCATCTATGTCGGCGTCAGGGTCCCAAGCCGCTACGATGTTGCTGCGGAGTTCCGTCGATAGTGGCGCTTTCAGCCGTAGATTGAACCTTCCCTGCCAACCCAGGCGGTTGCGGTCTGAGGGCAAGAAGTCCGTGGTTTCCAGCATCAGGGTGTTTTCTGTCTGAAGCCTAACTCCGGGACCGGAAAAACCCATTTCCACAAAAGGATACCAGAGCTTGCGGTTTAGATTGCTGCCTGTGGTGAAGCCAAATCCGGCATTCAAAGAAGTCAGTCCATAATTAAGCCTTTGCAGCAGGGGAACATACTGAACTGAACTCAGGCTGCGCCCTTCACCCAGGTCTGTGTATTCAACAACATGCTTGATGGGGCTGAAGAAATTGTTTTCCAGCCCGACTTGATAGCCCCAGTGCTTCTTGCCGAGATCGTAGAGCACGGTCGCGTACCACATGGGGAAGTCGCCCACTACGTCGGAGCCAGCGATTTGGGCACCGAGGATCAATTGGTCCAAAGTGATTAGGCTGTCCGCGGGGTCTGCATTTCCGGATACCCCGATGTAGGGCATGCGATACAGGCGCGGCCACAGCATATGCCCGATGTTTTTGAGATACGAACCTTTCTGCACCGGATAGCGACCCGCTATCAGATTGTCCCTGCCGCTTTCAATCCTCTCATAGGG
>CAZKAA010000123.1:0-3794 GCA_964550575.1 uncultured Candidatus Cloacimonadota bacterium | reverse complement strand
TTTGGCGTATCCACCAGAGGCTTAAGCTTCATACTGGTTCGATCAAGCTCATAAATACTGTTGTTGCTCCAGAACTTGCGGGCAGTGGCATAGACCTTTCCGCCGCTATTGGTAAGCCCACCCACCAGATAGGCCAGTTCGCCCAACATGGATTTTTCACCCGTGGAGGGTATGATCTCATAGATGATAGAGTTTTGGTGCGTGGCGTCATCTTCGCTGATCAGAAAGCGATCCTCGCCCAGCTTGCAGAATGCCCGCACCGGTCCCTCAAAGAGCTTGCGCCGTCCTCCGCCGCCAAGATTCTGCTCCCATACCTCCGTGATCACGCCAAGTCCGTTGTAATCGTTGTTGTCGTATCCGGATTTCATCTCGCCGCGGGTGTAATACAGCATTCCATCCGCGATCTGGTATCCCGCCGTGAAATCGCCGCCCTGTTCGACCAACGTTGACAGCCGAGCTTTGCCGGAAGGATTTTCCAGCCTCATCAGCCGGTAACTGGCAAAAGTGCTGGAGGGTCCTGTCTTGTCCGTTTTACGGCTGATGTAATAAAGCGAACCGTCATGCATTCTAAGGTCTTTCTTGGTCCAGCCGTCATCAGTGATTTTCTGCGTTGGCAGGGGCGACGAATCCAGGAACGCGTCCGCCTGCCAGTCAGTCCAGAGCTGGCTCACAGGCTTGCCGAAAGCGGCTATGTATGCCTGGTCCAACGAAAGTGACGAGGTGATCGGATTCAGATAATTTGCCAAGGATGAGGAAGTATGTTCGTAAAGCAAGGCGAATTTGTCTTCTCCGTAGGTATCGGAAAGGTATTTGTGGAAGCTGGAGCCGTAAACATAGTAATGAGCCATGGGTTCGCTGTAGCTGTAATAGCAAGCCTTGCCGGGGCCGGGTAGCCTGCCCTCACGGGCGAGCGCTCCGATTATGGCAGGATAGGTGCCTGAATTCAGCCTTCCCGTGTACTTTGAAAGTTGGGATTCGCCATAGACTGTGATTCCTTCCGTCATCCACATCGGCTGGTATAGATTTGGATAGAGGATATTGCCAAACAGCGCGCGAAGAACAGCCGGTTCGCCGGAAACTTTGGTCATCTGCGACATATGGATATATTCATGGACGCCAACCAGTTGCCACCAGTCTTCACCCAGACCAAGCTCATCGCCTGAGGGCGGATAAGCGTAGAGGCCCATTCGTGTGCCCATCGGGCTGGCATAACCGTTCACCATATTGCCCATATCCGACAGCACCACGGGAATCTTGCCGGGGTTGTTTCCGGTCAGGCTTTCCACATATGGGCGGCTGAATTCCAATGCTTGCAGTATATTTTGCGCTTCGACTTCCCAGCCGTTGCGGTAATAGACGTCGAAATTCGGTGTGCCGACCGTGCTGTAGTTCGGCCAGGCGGAAAGCAGCGCGGGAATTGCCATGAGCATTATAATGATTATCTTGCCAGTCTTCACGTTCTTCTCCCGATAGTGTTCTTTTTTCAATTCTCGGATGCCTGCCAATAATGTCAAGCAGAAAGAGATCTACCGCTCTGGGGTTTGATAAATTGCTTGACCTAATAGTGTATCCGGGCAGATAGGTCCGTCAGGAAGCAATAATGAGAGAAACCGATCAAGTCAAAGAATGCAAGAGAATTTTGGCAGTGCATGACCTTTCCGGGTTCGGCCACACTTCGCTGCTTGCGGTGATACCGATCTACAACAGGCTGGGGCTGCGGGTCTGCGCGCTGCCCACGGCGATCCTTTCCGCCAATACAGACTATCCCGAGCCGCGCTGGCAGGACATGTCATCCCGGTTGGCAAGCTTCGCCGCTCACTGGCTTTCCCTGAACCTAAGTTTTGCGGCAATTCATACCGGATTCCTGGCCTCCCCTGCCCAGGCATCTGCTGTTGCGGATGTTATTGACAGCCTCCGCTCTGAGAGCACTATTGTTTTGGTTGACCCGGTGATGGCGGATCACGGCAGCCTCTATTCCTGCTACGGGCAAGAGATCATCCCTGCGATGCGCGATCTCTGCCGCGAAGCCGAACTGGTGACTCCCAACGTTACGGAAGCAGCACTTCTGGCGGGCGCGGACCCGCGCGTTACTCCGCGTGGCGATGAGTTAACGTCATGGTGCCGGATGATTGCAGGCCTCGGACCGAGACATGTGGTTATAACATCAGTTCCCACCAATATTGAAGGCATTCTCGAGGTTGTTCACTTCGACGCTGATTCCTCAGAGATGTATCACCTGCCTTTCCCGACAAGCCCCGGACCACATCCCGGAGCTGGAGACTGCTTCTCGGCATTTCTTCTGGCAGGATTGGCAAGAGGCTATGCTTATCCAGCCTCGCTCAGGGCAGCAGTGGAAATTATGTCTCTCGCAATAGCAGAACCCCAACCGCGAGGGGCGGATCCGCGAGAAGGAATACCCCTTGAAAGAGTTTTAAACTGGGATCTGCCTGATCACTATCGCGACTAAAGGAACCCAAAGCATTGAGAACAATTATCCTGCTGAGCATATCCAACATCTTCATGACCTTCGCCTGGTACGGGCACCTGAAACACAGGGAAGCTCCTTTATTTACAGTGATTCTGCTCTCCTGGGGCATTGCCTTTTTTGAGTATTGCTTTCAAGTTCCCGCCAACCGGATCGGCTACGGGGTGTTCAATGCCTACCAGCTAAAGACGATACAGGAAGTAATCACCCTTGGCGTGTTCAGCGTGTTTTCCGTGCTCTATCTCAAGGAGCAACTGCGCTGGAACTATCTGGTGGGATTTGCATTGATCGTTGCGGCGGTCTTCTTTATCTTCAAGAAGTGGTGATGCCCGGTTTGACAAGAGACCGGTAGATATCAGCAATCTGATCAGAGCCAACCGGGAAAGGATTATTCGCCATATTGCGGCTGCCCATGACCTCCGGCACGCATGCGTCGAGGAATTCATCATCCAGCATCTGCCCTACGCTCAAGCCCCATCTCTCCAGCCATTCGCAGAAGCCGGCCCGGCTGATGCCGATTCCGGCGAAGACCTTATCCAGAAGGCTTCCCACCGCAGGATAGTACAGGTCCATGACCTGCCGCATCACCACACCGTTGCTGAGTCCGTGCGAGAGCCCCAGCCGGCTGGTAAGGGGATATCCGATCGAGTGCTGGAGGGTCGTTCCCGCTCCGGCGATGCTCACTCCTCCGTAAAGGGCGGCGCGCATGAGCGCTGAGCGCGCTTCGCGGCAGGTTGGTTCGTCGATAGCCCGCTGCAGATGCTTCACAATCAGCCCAATGCCTGCTTGCAACAGCGGAAGCATCCTCAAGTCTCTTTTAATGGAGTAGATACCTTCAAGGAGATGCGACAAGGCATCGATTGCCGTGTGCAAGGTGACCTTGCGCGGAAGGCTGAAGGTGAAGCCTGGATCGCAGATAGCCAGGTCTGGAAATGCCTGTTCGGAGGTGAAACCCGCCTTCCTGCTCAGAATGGGGTCCGTCAATACGGCGTATGGGGTGACTTCGCTGCCTGTTCCAGAACTAGTTGGAACGGCTGCAATCGGCATTCTGGTCTTGAAATTTTCCACCTTGTAGATATCTTCACGAGAAAGCCTGTTCGCCGCGATCAGCGAAATCGCTTTAGCCGCATCCAGTGGACTGCCCCCACCGATGCCGACAACATAGTCCGCTCCGCTCGCAGATAGCTTTTCTGCGCCTTCCATCACACAATCCAGTTCTGGATTCTCGCCAACCCGGTCAAAGACCTCCCACGAGATGTTTCCCTCACGTAGAACGCTAATCACAGAGTCCAAAGCTCCACTTTCCCGC
>CAZKAA010000122.1:0-5795 GCA_964550575.1 uncultured Candidatus Cloacimonadota bacterium | reverse complement strand
CCTGATCATGCTTCCGGGTTCCGGCGGGGAATGACCTGAACCCAAACTTGAGTAGGGTGACTCTGCCCATATCCACATAACATAGTTAATTAGCAATAGGTTGGCGCTGTCTGACCGGCTGCTTGCCTCTCGATTCCGGGACGGACCTGTGTCCGTCCCTTTTCTTTATGCCATAACGCCTCCCCTGATATCATCTCTTAATCACTTCTTTATCACTTCTTAATCAAGCCTTAATAATTAAGAAGTGATTAACTAGTGATTAAGAAGTGATTAAGAGCCAGGAATGGGAAACGAGGCAGGCCGGCATCTGTCGCCAAAGAGGGAAATGCCTGATTTTGCTTGACTTGATAGCAGAAGCGCCATAGCTTACCTCAAGAGTTAAGAGTTTTCACTTCATGGAGTTGATTGTATGAAAAAACGGCTGCTGATCGCCACCGGCGGAGGCGATTGCCCCGGCTTGAACGCCGTGATCCGGGCAATCGTCAAGCGGGCTGCCTTTGAGCCGGAATGGGAAATCCTCGGCAGCATTGACGCCTTCAACGGCATCCTGCTTGACCCCATGAAACTGGTTGAACTGACCCCGGAGAAAGTGGCTGGAATCCATGTCCAGGGAGGCACCATCATTGGCACGACCAACAAGGGCGGACCCTTTGAATGGCCGGTGCGCAACCCCGACGGCAGTTGGGAAATGGTCGACCGGTCCGCAGACTTCATGAACCGCCTGCGGGAGCAGAACATCAGCGCGGTGATCAACATCGGGGGCGACGGCTCGCAGCGCATCTCGCAGGGCTTGTTCGAACTCGGGTGCCCGGTCATCGGCGTGCCCAAGACCATAGACAACGACCTCTCGGACACGGATTTCACCTTCGGCTTCCAAACCGCGGTGGAAGCAGCCACAGACGCTTTGGACAAATTGGTCACCACGGCTGCCAGCCATCACCGGCTGCTGATCCTGGAAGTGATGGGACGCTATGCCGGATGGATCGCGTTGCATGCCTCCATTGCCGGCGGCGCGGAAGTTTGCCTGATCCCGGAGATCGATTACGATATCCAGAAGGTGATGCAGGCGATCGACCGCCGCATAGCCTCCGGCAAAGGCTTCGCCAACATCGTCATCGCCGAGGGCGCGAAACCGCTCGCCGGGGAGATGACCTACAGCGAAAACGACGAACCGGGAGGGATGAAAATCCGCCTTGGGGGAGCGGGCCTGCGCCTTTCTGAGGAACTCAAGGCAGCGGGTTGCTCGATGGAGATCCGCGAAACCATCCTCGGACATCTGCAGCGCGGAGGACGCCCCAACGCCTTCGACCGGGTGCTTGCCGCGCAGTTCGGGGTCAAAGCGTTCGAACTCGTTCTGGAAGGGAAATGGGGGCACATGGTCGCCTACCGGCATCCCAACATCATCGCCGTTCCCATAAAAGAGGCGATCAAGGAATACAACTACGTGGGCCTGGAATCAGACCTGGTGCGCGCCGCCAGGGGAATGGGCATCTGCCTGGGCGATTAGGCGGCAAGGAGCAAAAACATGGACATGAAGACGTTTGAATACCTGTATTACAAAACGCGCGGCTATACCAGGGAACAGATCCTGGAAGAGGCGGGACTCGCCGAAGACGAATATGAGATGATGGAGAAAACCATGCAGGGCACGCTGCGCGAGATCGAAGCAGACCGCCCCAGGGCGGCGGACATCGGGAAGGTCTTCGTGCGGCTGACCCGCTACATCTATGAGAACCGCAGCGACCAGGAACTCGGGCTTCCCCGCCCGGAAGCGGTCAAAGCGTTCTGCGGAGAAAGCATACCACTGCCCGCGGTGGCAAATCTGCCCAAGCTGAACCTCAGCCTCAGCCAGGCAATCGGTCAGCGCCGCAGCCTGCGCAAGTATTCCCCGGAACCTTTCAGCCAGGAAGACTTGTCCTATCTGCTCTGGGCGAGCGTTTGGGCGAGGGATTTCCGCTCCAACGAGAAGATGGAGATCACCCTGCGCAATGTCCCCTCCGCCGGAGCGAGGCATCCCTTCGAGTGCTGGGTGCTGGTGAACAACGTCACGGGAATCAGGCCGGGTCTGTATTATTACCATCCGGTCAAGCATTGCCTGATCAAAAAAGAAGAGGGCGAAGCGATCGGAGAAGCGGTCTACGACGGCTGCCTGAGGCAGGAAATGGTAAAAAGCTCCGCGGTCACGGTCATCCTCAGCGCGGTGCCCTATCGCACAAGCTGGCGCTATGGACAGCGCGGCTACCGCTATCTCTATCTGGACGCCGGGCACGTGGGGCAAAACATCCATCTGGCGGCGGAAGCCCTGAACGCCGGAGCCTGCATGATCGGAGCGTTTCAGGACGAAGCGATGAACGACGCGCTGGGATTGGACGGCAGCGAGGAATTTGTGATCTATGTCGCGACGGTGGGGAAGAAACTATAGCATACTCTCTTGAAGCAGCTGGCAGTAAAGGGTAACGTGATGTCTCCCAATACGTCATTCGTTGTTCAGAGCAGGGCATGAGACGTATAGAATTCAACAGCGCATTGTATTCACCAATAAGCCCATAAGCGTTTCACCACAGAGACAAGATGCATGTTATATTACTGTTTATTTGGCTATTAGTATGTTTCTATTTGTTACTGTTCACGCATTGCAAGTAAAATAAACCTTGACATCCTGCAGCAGATTTGACAAAGTTGTAACGGTTCGCTTGAAATATCTGATGGCAAAGTGTTTATATACATTGCAAGGAGGTTATCATGAGAGTATTTATACTTCTCTTTGCGGCGATTATGGTCACTGTTCCACTTCAATCAAATCCGATTTTATTGGGCTTTCGATGGGGTTGGGCCAAATCGGCGGGAGGTTCTGGAAACGACGCGTGCGAAGATATCGCGGTTGATCCGAGTAATAATGTGATCGCAACAGGTTTTTTTTCCGGTACTGCCATGTTTGGAAGCATGCCACTCAATAGCTCCGGAGGCGAAGACATTTTTGTGGCGAAGATCGACCAAAACGGCGACTGGATCTGGGCTGTCAGAGCAGGAGGAACGGGAGATGACAATGCATTGGGTATCTGTACGGATGTAAGCGGTAATATTTATGTGACTGGCAGATTCGAAGGAACTGCTCAGTTTGGCTCAACCTTGCTGACAAGTCATGGAGAGCAAGACATGTTTACCGCTAAACTTGATCCTGCCGGAAACTGGCTCTGGGCATTCCGGGCCGGAGGAGTTGGACCAGACTCCGGGCTGGGAATCGCATACGGCGCCAATTCGATTTGCCAGATATCGGGATTTTTTTCCGACCTTAGCGATTTTGGCCAGACAATACTCAGTAGCGCGGGGAGTACGGACATTTTCCTCTGCGCGCTTGGTATTGATGGAAGTTGGCAATGGGCAACAAGCGCTGGTGGACAAGGCGCAGACGTTGGATGCGGCAATTCATCGGATGCCGCAGGCAATGCATATGTTTGCGGTTGGTTTCAGGATTTTGCGCTGTTTGGGGATGAAGCGTTGACCAGCGGTGGCGGAGATGATGTTTTTGTAGCAAAATACAATACTTTGGGTAATTGGGACTGGTGCCGACGCGCTGGAGGTTTAGAAACCGACCGCGCATATGGGATTTATACTGAAGCTGAGGGCTTGTCGACAGCATGCGGATCTTATCAGGGACTGGCTGACTTTGGAGCCTACCCAACGAATAGCATCGGGGGATCCGATTATTGGGTCGCAACGATTTCTTCCGCTGGTATCTGGGCTGAACCCAACACGATAGGATATCCTGTCGATGAGTTCTGTTACGATGTGGATAGAGGTTGGGGTTCGTATTTTGGGAATTATGATTTCGATGCTTCATTTGTGATGAATAATGTTAATGTTGCGGGCTTTGGCATGAGTCTGGGATTGTCGAACTTCATCGAAGGAATTTGGGGCTATCCTCAATATGTTAATTGGTTTGAGCCATATGCATCAACCGATATTGAGGCCAGAGGATTAGCAGTGATTTCACCCGAGTGGTTTCATATCGGTGGCAGATTCGCAAATTCTGCGGTTTTTGAAGGATTCGGTTATAATAAATACCATAGCATAATATCTGCTGGAGGGAATGATATTTTTATCGCTTCTATTTGGTATGGCTCAGTAACGGGAGGGGATCCAGTGGAACTGAGCAGCTTCACCGCAACTCCGGCTTCGCAGAATCAAGTCAATTTGCTCTGGACAACCCAATCGGAAACTGACATGTTGGGGTATCGCATCTACCGCGGATACACATCGGAACAAGCAAACAGTATGTTGATCACGCCAGTTCTGATACCGGCCACAAATACAAGCAGCGAACACACGTACAGCTACCCCGATAGCGAAGTGGAGATTCAGCAAACCTACTACTACTGGCTGGAAGCTGTCGAACAAACGACTAGCCAATATTATGGTCCCGTGAGTGTAATCTTGGAAGACAATTCCATTCCTGAACTGCCCCAGACAACAACAATGCAGAACCCTTATCCCAATCCTTTCCACAATCCTGGGGAAATCAAGATTCCTGTTTCGATCAGAGAGGACGAATCAGGACGCATCCGTATCATAAACTTGCGGGGGCAGGTTTTACAGGAGTACGACCTGTCCGAAGGTGCATATACTGTGCTTTGGGATGGGGATGACAGCAATGGAAATCAATGCGGGAATGGAATATACTATGTTATCCTGTCAACCCCAAGCGCCATTCTGAAAAGCAAGATCCTTATGCTGAAATGAAACAAGCGGCGATCGCCGTCACACAACAAAAAACAGTGATCGAGTAGTCTACTGCTTGAGGAAGGTTCCCATCTGAAGCTGCTGGTAGGCTTCGTTGATCTGGGCGAGGGTGTTCATCACGATGGAGCCGCGCCAGGAGATGGATTCACGGAGGGGTTTGCCGCTGACGAGCAGGCAACGGAAACCTGAAAGTCCTGCTTTCAGTTCAATTTCGTCTCCGTCGTCAAAGAGGGCAGTCTGGCGGTTGGAAACCCTCTGATCGCCGCTGAGCGCGTCGCCCTCATACGCGTAGAGGAAGCATGTGTGCCCTATCGGGGTCGGAAGCGCCAGTTCCCTGGACGCGGGGATAAAGATATCCAGATACCGGGGATCGATCACGATGTCCTGCACCGGACCCGTCACGCCACCGAAGCTCCCGCAGATGACTTTGACCTCGACTCCGTCCGGTTGCCTGACCATTGGGATCTGCTCCGCCTTGATGTCCTGATAGCGGGGTTTCATCATCTTCTGCGCGGCGGGCAGGTTCGCCCAGAGTTGGAAGCCGTACATCCTGCCGATGGGATTCGGCTTGGGCATTTCCTGATGGATGATGCCCTTGCCGGCAGTCATCCACTGCACATCGCCCTTGCCGATCACTCCGCTGTTGCCGAGGCTGTCCCCATGCTCCGCGCTGCCTTCCAGCATATAGGTGATGGTTTCGATCCCCCGGTGCGGATGCCAGGGAAAACCTGGCAGGTAGTTGCGGGTGTCGTCGTTGCGGAAGTCGTCCAGCATCAGGAAGGGGTCGAAGAGTCGTTCGTCCCCAAATCCGAAAGCGCGTTGCAAATGCACGCCGGCGCCTTCAATGGTGGGTTTGGCGTTTCTTATCAACCTGATCTTGCGCATAATCACTCCATAGCCCGTCAGTCGGGATTTGTTATCGGGCGAGACTCAGAATTCCGTTATATCACCCGCTAATGAATAAGGTAAACTTGTCGGGCTGATTGTCAAGCAGCGATAGTATAAAGAGTCACCCAAAGCTTCAAGCTTGGATCACTTGGACAAATGGGGATAAG
>CAZKAA010000121.1:0-5877 GCA_964550575.1 uncultured Candidatus Cloacimonadota bacterium | reverse complement strand
CTTCCAAAGCTTCCACAGGTTGCGGATATGATTTGACAGAACCGTCAGGAAGTGTAATATTTACAGGCATATATTCTCCATTGTCTGCAATTTGTCTTGTTTATCCAAAAACTTCATCAGGCGCTATTTGTCAAGTTCCGCGTTGGGCACGCAGCATCCTCAGCGAATTGAAGATCACCAACAGAGTGACCCCGACGTCGGCGATGATGGCTTCCCAAAGGCCGCTGACGCCGCCCACACCGAGCGCCATGACCAAAACCTTGATACCCAGCGCGAGGGCAATGTTTTGCGCCACAACCCTTCCTGTCTGGCGCGAAACCCGCAACAGCTCCGTCAGTTGGCCCGGTTTGTCGTTGAGCAGGACAACATCAGCAGTTTCCACCGAAGCGTCGTTGCCGATCCCGCCCATGGCGATGCCTACGTCGGCACGCGCCAGAGAGGGGGCATCGTTCATGCCGTCTCCGACAAACGCCACACCATGAGGAGATTCGGAAATGATCTCCTCCAGGATGCCCAGTTTCTGCTCCGGAAGCAGTTCAGCATAATATCCGTCAAGGGCGAGTTCCGCGCTCACTTGCGCGGCTTTGTTCACTCTGTCGCCGGAAAGCATCAGCATTCGCTCGATGCCCAGGCCACGCAAGCTCTCAAGGGCAGGCTTGAGATCAGATTTCAATTCGTCGCCGAAGGTCACGCAGCCCAGGTAACGGTCGTCCCTGGCGGCGTGCACGGCGCTTTGGCCCTGGGTGTCGATTAGATCCACAAAACCGTGTTCGCGCATGAATCCGGCAGACCCTGCAATCAGCCGTTCGTTTCCGTAGAGGAGCAAAACCCCGCGGCCGGGATATTCCGAATAGGCGTTGACCAGCTTGCTGTCGTAGTCCGCTGAGAGGCTGGACTTCACCGCTTTGGCGTAGGGGTGGTTTGAAGTGTATTCGCAGCGATAGAGGGTTTCCAACAACTCGGTCGGCAAGGTTCCATCGGTGGCAATAACTTTCTCGATCTGCAGGTCGCCTGTGGTCAGGGTGCCCGTCTTGTCGAAAACAATGGTCCTGACCTGCCTCATGGCATCCAGGAACACGCTTCCCTTGAGGATCACTCCTCTTTTCGCGGCCAGGCCGATGCCGATGAAATAGCTCAGGGGGATCGAAATCACCAACGCGCAGGGGCAGGAGACGATCAAAAAGACAAGCGCGCGCTTGAACCAGATCGCGGGGTCTGCGCCAAATAAAGTCGGTATCAGAAAGACCAGCAGGGACAACGATACCACCAGGGGCGTATAAACAGCGGCAAAACGCGAGATAAACTTCTCTCGGGGCGACTTTCTGCTGCCTGCTTCTTCGATCATTGCCAGAATTCTGGATTGCGCGCTTTCCGTTTCCGTGCTCGTGACCCTGAGACGCAAGAGGCCACTAAGGTTCAGGTATCCCGCATACAGAGCGCCGCGGGGTCCCACGGTCCTGGGCTCGGACTCGCCGGTGAGGGATGAGGTGTCTATGGTGCTTTCGCCCTGCTCCACAATGCCGTCGAGGGGAACGCGCTCTCCGGGGAAGATATGGATCAGGTCTGCGGCTTGAATCATGGAAAGAGGCCTGTCCTCCAGACCTTCCGGCGTTTCCAGATGGGCGCTTGCCGGCCTTTGCTCCAAGCTGCGCCTCACAGCCCTGCGGGAGTGGTCCAAAGCTCTGGACTCCAGTTCCTGGCCGATCTCATAAAGGATCATCACGGCCCCGGCTTCGGTATATTCGCCCAGAATGATTGCTCCCACGGTCGCCAGGCTCATCAGCAGATGTTCGGAGAATACGTGTCTTGAGAGCAGCGATTTGACCGCCGCGAGCAATACCCGATAGCCAACCAGCAGATATCCGGCGATTCCAAGCCAGGCATGGATGGAGGGGAACAACACCGCGCCGGCGAAAAGCAGAACTGTGCCCGCAATGAGCGGCATCCACTTCCGGAGGGGATTGACAGCCGGCTCAGTGCTTTCGCTCAGGCTGAACCTCGCTCCAGGCTCAATCATATCCGCGATCCGGTTCAGGATTCCCAGATGGTTGTCCGGTTCTTCCTTATACCGCACGACCAAACGTTGGTTCAGGAGGTCCAGTTTGGCGTCGTGAACTTCCGGCAGGGATTGTATTTTTGACTCGATCTTGGACGCGCAGGCAGCGCAATTCAGATTGCTGATATCGTATTGCTGGACACTCATCTGGATTCCGCCTCGCAGATATGCTCAAGGGCGAGATCGAAAACTTCTTGCACATGACGGTCATCGAGAGCGTAATAGGTGGTCGCCCCTTCCTTGCGAAACCTGACCAGCCGATGCAGGCGCAGGATCTTCAACTGGTGGGAGACTGCCGATTGCTGCATGCCGACGAGGCTGGAGAGATCGGCCACGCAGAATTCGTTTCTTGCCAGATAGTATAACAAACGCAAACGGGTGGGATCTCCAAAGACCTTGAAGAAATCTCCCAGGCGCTCTACCTTTTGCCTGTCTGGTTCGGCTTTCCTTATCGCATCAATCTGTTTTGGGGGTATGTTTTTGCACAAGCATGGCTTTTCCATTGATCCTCGCAATATATGAATATATGTTCATATTAAATATATTGCTCTTGATGTCAAGAGGAATCTTTGCCTCCTGGAGGTGGCGCATTATCGCATAAGATCATTACCTCTGGAAGGACTATATACTGGAAGACAATATATTCAAAAAGTTGACTTCTTGCGGTTACGTAACATTATAATTCCGCAGTAAAATAGAAACTGCCGGCAGGTTTGAATCGTGACCTTGTCGGCAGTTCAGATGCTTTACTGTTTAATGATTATTTGCAATATTCTCATGGCTCAGGAGGAAGCCTTTCTGCAGTAACCCGATAGAACATTTTTGCTCCTGAGAAGACGTCCACGAAATAGGGATAATTGCGGTATACGTAGAAATTTTCCGGAGCCGGAATAAAATCAGGATCGGTGGAACGGTAAATTTTATACCTGTTAACGCTGAAAGGATAGTCCCAATTTATATACAATTGATTGCCAATATCCATATAAGATGCCGTCAGGTTAGTCACCGGCGGCAATGGCCACCAGCGGAAAAAGAACGGTCCATGGATGTTGTTGCTCTCATTGCTTTCCATCACATAGTTTCCGGCGTCGACATACAAATAGGAGCTCCAGATCCCTGACAGAGCTGAATCGTAATTGGCAACCGGCACTTCAATCGTAATAGGGAGTCCGGCTGGCATGGACAGTCGAGCTCTGTGAGAATAGGCTGAGTGATTTGTGGGCGGTGAAGTCCTGTTGTAATACAAATCGCAATTGATCAGCCCGCAGTCTGTGGTGCTTTCATTGATAACGGTATAGGTAAGCACTGCCGTGTCGCCCATATATGCACTTGGCTCTGACCACTGCACTTTGACGAATCTCAAATCAATCACACTGCCCGGGGTGGTCCAGAGAATTCTGTTGTGTGGATCGCTTTCAAAAGCTGAACCGCTGTATGGGCCGGTCGCATTGGCAAAATTGACAAAGCCCGCATCCACGGTTTTAGCAACATTACAAGAGCCATTCCAGGTATTGGTCGGAAAATATGCCCCATAGATATGTAGATTCTGGCTGTTATCCAAAGTCAGCAGACGCCCCTGATTGCTGCTTCTGCTGAAAGTGCACTGCCGGAATGAATAATCAGGATCAACCAAAGCTCCTGTCTTGACATGGACACCATTGCCGCCCATATATTCGAATATTGTGTTTTGGGCAGCTATGGTAGCGCCGGATTCGACATTGAAAATAAAAGTTCCCACATTGCAGGTAACTTTGGATAAGCTCTGCTCAGAGCCAAGACATTCTAAACGCCCGCCCTGATTGACAGTAAGTGTTTTGGCCCCCTGCATCTTCAGGATGTCTCCGCCCGAAAGTTTCAACGTCCCGCCAGAATTGATAACGACATCATTCTGGCAGAACAATTCATGGCCGTTTAGGTCAAGAATGCCGCTGTTAATGGTGAGATTGTTGCATGCTGTGTAATTATTTAATCTGACAGTGTTTGCTCTGGTCAGGTTTCTGAAGTTGCCATCCCGTTCTGTGGATAAATCAGGTATATCGAAATCCGCCTCTCCTTCTCTTGCACCTTTATTGATAACAATATTAGCACTGATAAAGGAAGTGAATTCCAGCCAGGCATCAGTCGATCCTGTCATTTCAATGATGTTGGAGCTGCCAAGGTAGAACTCAGCATTCAAACTCCTGAAATTGCGTGCCACGCTTATCGTGCTATTGGTAATAGTAGTTAGCACCGTGCCGGTGTCTGAAACCGTCACGCCGGCACTATGGAAAACAAGCACAGCATTGCTCAGGTGGAGTGTTGAATTGCCACTGGCCGCCCAAAATGAACCCATGGAACCATAAACATGCATCTCTCCGTCTGTTATGGAAAGATTTCCTTGTATGTCTGCCCACTGCATGGTATCCTGATGAAAATGGGCCTGACCGTTATTGATGAACACATTACCGGAAATGAAATCGTCAGTCAGGTCATAAGCAGTGAATAAACCATCGTTAACATTCAAAACACCTGCAGTGTAATTATAAGAGTTGCAGCTTACCTGTGCTGAACCCTCCACAGAGAATTGATACCCGGCTGCTTTGTTCAATTCTAAGTTGTTGAAGATCTCATCATAACCGCAGACTGAATGTGCTGAGCCCTCAAAAATCACAATGCCAGAGCCTTCAATGAAACTGGCAGGCCCCATTATATTCAGCCAGTTTCCGCCAATCCTCATAAGTGCGGGTGCAGTGAAAACTCCGCTCTGTAAGGTGAAAGCACCTCCCAAAGTGACATCAGTTGTGGCTGTGACTGTGTTGGTTCCGACAGATTTATGTATAGTCAGATTATGCAGCTTGGCGTTGGCTACCATTGACAGGGTAGTATTTATTGAACCGCATAGTTCGAAGGTTCCACCTCCCGGCCTGAAAGTGCTGCGATTGATGATCAGGTTACCGGGTGTTTTTATCACGCCCCCTGTTAGAGTAACACCCAATGGGAAAGCTGAATCGGCAATTGTTATGCCTCTGTTCTTGAAATCGAGCACTCCGTCTGTCATAGTAAGGTCCAAACTTGAGAACTGTCCCCATCTGGAAACATTTACTCCGCCATGCACATTGAAGCTTCCGCTGCTGATAGTGATCACTCCCCTGAGGTCAATGTTGCCAACCGGGTTGTAGAGATTGATTGTGCCGTTACTCAGGTTCCAGTTTCCTGCCACATAGTTATCGGCAAGCGCATTAGCCGTGAATGAGCCGTTGCTGAGAACCAGAGTGCCGCTGGTCCAATCATAAGAGTTGCAGATCACGTGTGTATTGGAGCTATTGATCAGCAGGCTTCCGCTCGATTTGCTGAGTTCCAGGATATTAAAAGTCTCGCTGTTCTGAATATACTTATTGGCAAGTCCTGTGAAGATCACTCGTGAAGTCCCTTCCATAAATGCGTCCGGACCTATCGTATTGTTCCAGCCACCCTGCAATGTGATCGTTTTATCATTTGCGTTCAGCAGTCCTGAATTTATCGTAAGATCGCCATACATGGTTATGTTCGTCTGCAGAGTAAGACTTCCGGTCAATTGAACAGCCAGGTTGTTGATTCTGTCTGTGGGTTTGGACAGGGTGATGGACTGGTAGGTTCCGTTCATGACAAGTGTTCCGGCAGTCCAATTCATATCATTGTATGTATTGTTGCCGTTGGTCAGATCTCCTTTCAGATAGACATTCCCTGAATATTGATTGTAGAAATCCGTGTCATTCACATTCCAGATACTTCCGTTGAAAGTAATGTCTGCAGTTGAGATCGGAAGAGCACACGTCTGAACTCCAGTCACCGCTCATTATCTC
>CAZKAA010000120.1:0-5891 GCA_964550575.1 uncultured Candidatus Cloacimonadota bacterium | reverse complement strand
TCGTCCTGAGCCAGGATCAAACTCTCCATCATTTATAATGATTTGAATTGACAAGTTTGGCTCTCACAAACCTCTATAGCACTCTATATACTCGTAAAGATCATTTTGCACAGCCTGAGCCGTGCAGGTTGCGCCATAAAAAAAGCAGCCGATTTTCTGTCAATACAATTTTCCGCTTCTTTTTCGCGATAAGGGCAGAAACTACGCCTATATCATCCTCTGACCGCAAGATATAGCGCCGGATATTTTTCTGATGGAGTGCCTGCTCGTGCAAAACAATTAAATCATCACTCATCGCCGAGAAGGAAGATACCGCCTTGACTGCGCACGACACAAGAACTCTCAGCCCCACACATCGTCATCCTCGGGCTTTCGGGGTCCCCGGCGAAGCGCAAAGCGGTTCGCTGGGGTGGTTGACCCGAGGATCCCCCACTCCAAGAACACCCGACCCCAAACGATTGTCATTCCCGCCCCCGAGCGGGAATCCAGTCTTTTAAAGGCTGGCAATCAGACCCAGCCTCAAACCTCTTGCCTCCCGATTCCAAACCTTTGTCATTCCCGGCTCCGACCGGGAATCCAGTCTTTTCAGACTATTCAACAGGCTCGGACAGGTCCCTCCATTCATGATTGAACGAATCGATCAACTGCAGTTTCCACGCGCGGTTCCAGCGTTTGATCTTCTTTTCGGTGGCGATGGCATCCTGGACCCTGTGAAACCCTTGAAACCAGACCAGTTTCCTGACCTTATACCGAGCCGTGAAGCCTTTGTTTATCATCCGTTTATGCTCCTCCACCCGACGCGGTAGGGTGTTTGTGACGCCGACGTAAAGCGTACCATTGCGATTGCTGGCAAGGATGTAGACGTAGTAGGTGCGCATGTGGCGATTCATCGCGGGAAAGGCGATGGTGTCAATGCTTTTTTTGAAAAGACTGGATTCCCGGTCTACCACCCCACCCAATCGCAAGCGATTGCGCGAGGACCCCGGAGCCGGGAATGACATGGATGTGTGACTGGGTGGTTGTTAGGGTTGGGGATGACGGATTGGTTGGACTCTTTAAAAGACTGGATTCCCGGTCGGAGCCGGGAATGACATACGCTTGGGGTCGGGTGTTCTCGCAATGGAGAGAGGGAGCGGGTGGAGTTATTTTTCACAGAGGGAGAAAGAGTTATACAATTCGCTTGACGAAAAGTGGGGTCTGGGATTTTATGGTTCAAATAGATATTTCTATAATCAGATACAAGGAGAAACAATGGTCAAGCTCAGACTGCGAAGGATGGGAGCAAACAACCAGCCGTTTTACCGCATCGTGGCGATCGATTCCCGGGTCAGCCGCGACGGCAAATACATCGAATGCATCGGCTGGTATGATCCGAAACCCACGCCTTCGAAGATCAACATCGAAAAAGACCGCGCCATCTACTGGCTGAACGTCGGCGCCCAGCCGAGCGACACGGTTCGCTCCCTGCTGCGCAAAGCCGGCATTCTGCAAGTCCGGCACGAGATGAAGATAAAAGCCCAGACAGAAGCAGAAGCAAACTAAGAGAAGGGGTTGGCAAATGAAAGACCTGATTGAATTTATGGTAAAGGCTCTTGTGGATGATCCCAGCGAAGTGAACATCACGGAGATAGCGGGCGACAAAATCACCCTCTATGAACTGCGCGTTTCCAAAAGCGACATCGGCAAAGTGATCGGCAAGCGCGGGCGCACCGCGGGCGCGATCCGCACCATCATCAACGCTGTCAGCACCAAGCAAGGGAAGAGAGCGGAACTCGAAATCATCGAGTAGATGAAGCTATCCGATCTGCTCGGGATCGGCAGGCTGGGCGGCCCTGACGGCGAGGGATTTTTTCAGGTATTGATCAAACCCCGCTATCGGGATAGGTTTGCCGAGTCCGACGACGTGTTTCTGATCTTTAACAGCGATAGAGTGTTTTACGTCACTATAAGTGAGAGAGAAGTTTCCGATCGCAAACTGCGGGTGAAATTCGCGGAGGACGGAGTCGCCGAAGAGCGCAAACTCCACCGCGAGGCGATAATCGCCATCCCCGCCCCGGAAGAAAGCGCGGAAGAACCGGAAGAACTGCTCGGCTACACCGTCACCTTCGAGGGAAAGGAAGTCGGCCGCGTCGCGGACTATTTTCACAACAACGCGCAGTATGTGCTCGTGGTGGAAAGGACCGGCGGCGGCGAACTGCTGATCCCCCTGGTTGACCACTTCGTCGCCGAGATCATCCCCGACCCGGGCGTGATCTGCCTGGCGAACGCGGAAAGCCTGCTCAACCCGGAATGATGCGCATAGACGTGCTCAGCCTGTTTCCCGAGTCTTTCGCGGGAGTCCTTTCCAGCAGCATGGTCGCCAGGGCGATCGCCCTCAAGGCGCTGCGGGTGAAGTTGACGGACTTTCGCAAATACAGCGGCAACAAGCACAACCAGGTGGACGACTACGCCTTCGGCGGATTCGCCGGAATGGTCCTCAGGGCCGAACCGGTTTATCAGGCGCTGACCGCGCTACTGGAAAAGTCCCCTGCCCCGGTGATATACTTCACCCCGCAGGGACGCCGGCTCGAACAGCCGATCCTTGAGCACTACGCGAAACAGAAGAGAGTGATCCTGCTCTGCGGGCACTATAAGGAACTTGACCAGCGCCTGCGCGACCTCGCGGTATCCGACGAGATCTCGCTGGGGGACTATGTCCTCTCCGGAGGGGAGATACCCGCCATGGCCTTCATCGACGGCGTGGCGAGGCTTCTGCCCGGCGTGTTGGGCGACGCCAGTTCCGCGGAGACGGATTCCTTCAGCGGCGATCAACAAGGATTGGGTTTTCCCTGCTACACCCGCCCCGAACGGTGGCTGGGGCAGGAAGTCCCACCGGTGCTCAGATCCGGGCATCACAAAAAGATCGCGGAATGGGCGGATGAGCAATCCGCAAGGCTGACCCGGACCCGGCGCCCCGACCTGAAGCGAAAAAGTTGAGCCGCATCTATCTGGCGCTGGCGCACCATCCGGTTGCCAACAAGTCCGGAGAGACCGTCACGACTTCGCTGACGAACCTGGACATCCACGACATCGCCAGAGCCGCCGAGACCTACGGGGTCCGCGAGTACCACATCGTCCATCCCGACGACCGCCAACAGGAACTGCTGGGCCAGATCCTCGCATTCTGGCAAAACCCGGGGCTGCCCTACAATCCGGACCGCAGCCGCGCGCTATCCCTGATCCGGGCAACGCGCACGATCGAAGAAACAATCGACAAGATTACAACGCAGGAAGAGAAGCGTCCGCTGATCATTACCACGACCGCACGCACTCTGCAAGGCCAGATACCGTTTCGGTGTCTGCAGACTCTGACACAAAGAGACAGGCCGCTGCTGCTGATATTCGGCACCGGTCATGGATTATGTGATGAAGTTCATCAAGCGGCGGACCACGTCCTCGAACCCGTCAGGGGAGCCGGGGACTATAACCATCTGTCCGTCCGCAGCGCCGTGAGCGTCGTGTTGGACCGCCTTTCTTCCGAGTACATATATGGGAGGAACCATGGATATTCTGCACACAGTTGGCAGAGACCAAATCAGAACCGACTTTCCCGAGTTTCGCGTCGGCGACACGGTGAAGGTCCATTATAAAATAAAAGAAGGCGGCAAAGAACGCATACAGGTGTTCCAGGGGATCGTGATCCAAAAACGCGGATCCGGCATCTCGAAGTCCTTCACAGTTCGTAAGATATCAAATGGCGTGGGCGTGGAGAGGATATTCCCGCTGCACTCACCCAATATCGACAAGATGGAGATCGTCCGCTTCGGCCAGGTCCGCAGAGCCAAGTTGTTCTATCTGCGCCAGGCAAAAGGAAAGGCGGGCAGGATCAAAGAACGCAAGAGATTCACAGCATAGTTGCGTAACAACATTGCCCAGAGCCCCAGACTCAAGAAACGAGGACGGGGCTCTCGCTTTTTGCAGAGGCAGCGACATTATGGATGAGCAAAGAGAGACCGGCTATCTGAGCCACCGGGGCATCCGCCTCAAAGTCGAGATGAACGGCCCGGCAGTCTCCGGAATCAGCTTTGAGGGCCCGGGGAAGGATCACCCCGCCATCTCGCCCCTGATGGCTTCAACGCTGGAGCATCTGCGCGAATATCTGGCGGGAACCAGAAAGGAATGCACACTGCCCGTGGAGATACGGGGAACGGAGTTTCAGAGAGCGGTGTGGGATGCCCTGCGCCAGATCCCCCGTGGCGAAACAAGGAGCTACGGAGAGATCGCGAGGCAGATCAACCGCCCCCTGGCAGCCAGAGCCGTCGGACAGGCAGCCCACCGCAACCCGCTGCCCGTCATCATCCCCTGCCACAGGCTGGTGGGAGCGAAAGGGCAACTGACGGGATTCGCGGGAGGACTGGGCATTAAACGCCTCCTGCTGGAACTGGAGAGGGAAGGTTGATCCTCGGAGTCGGAACCGACATTGTGCGCATCGCGCGGATCAAGCGCCTGCTCGAGAAGTATCCGGAATTCGCCAAAAAGGTCTTCACCGCCGGGGAAATCGCCTACTGCGGCTCGCGAGCCCATCCGGAGCAGTCCTACGCCGTGCGCTTCGCCGCCAAGGAAGCCTTGATGAAAGCGTTGGGAACAGGCTGGAGCGGAAAAGTGAGCTGGCTGGACATCGAAATCGTGAAAGAAGGCGAAGGCAGGCCGGAGATCGCCGTCCATAACGCAATGACGACGATTCTGGCAAGCCTCGGGGCGGATACCGTGCACGTCTCACTGGCGCACGAAAAGGAATACGCCACGGCGTTCGTGGTGTTGGAAAGGCAGAAAGCTTGACAGCCAAAGCGAATTGTGAAATTTTGCCATAAATGAGGATAAACTGATGCGATGTTATGTGTTTTTCGGTATCCAGGGCAGCGGAAAAGGCACTCAGGCCGAGTTGCTGAGCGAAGCGCTGGACTATCAGCATATCAATATCGGAGACCTGTTCCGCAACCAGGTCGCCCAGAACACCGAACTCGGGCAGACCGTTAAAGCGATCGTCGAACGCGGCGAACTGGTGCCCGACGAACTGGTCTTCCAGATCGTGGACAACTCGCTGAAACCGGACTGCAAAGGGATCGTGTTCGACGGATTCCCCCGCACGGTCAGGCAGGCGGAGTTTCTGGTGAAGCATTTTCAGGTGATGAAGGTGTTCTTTCTGGAACTCGAGGAAGCCGAAGCGATCGGCAGAATTTCCTCCCGGAGGGTCTGCCCAGACTGCGGCGCCAACTATAACCTGCACACGAACAGCCCAGTCGCGGAAGGCGTTTGCGACAAATGCGGAGGCAAACTCGCCATCCGCAAAGACGACAGCCCCGAAGCGATCAGCAAGCGGCTGAAAGAGTTTTACGAACAGACTTTGGTTCTGCGGGAGTTCTTCCGCGAGAAGGGGCTGCTCTGCGCGGTCAACGCCAGCCTGGGCATCGAAGACGTGGCGCGGCAGATAAGGAACGAGATCGGGTCGGCCTGACCCCGCCCATGCGTAAAAGCTCCCCTCTCTTCCTCAAGCATCTGGAGTTCATAGCCTATCTGCTCGCCGGATGGAGCTTCCTGGTTCTGTTTTTTGAGCCGGTGATCGACTATTACATGAACTTCAAGCTGATCGAGAGCATCACGGTTGTCGCGAACCTCGGCCTGCTTCTGCTGACCATCATCAACCGGTTCTTCTTCACTCCCTCCGAGGGGCAGAAGATCGTTGTGTTCGACGTGATCATGCTGGTGATGGGAGCCTTGCTGCTGGTCTATTCGCCCAAATACGCCCTGTTTTTGATGCTGATCAGACAGACCTACTTCCTGCTCCAGTTCCTGCTGGTCAAATTCAGATCGGAAGAGCGTCGTGTAGGGAAAGAGTGTAGGATAGGGTGGAG
>CAZKAA010000119.1:4979-5969 GCA_964550575.1 uncultured Candidatus Cloacimonadota bacterium | reverse complement strand
CAGAAGACGGCATACGCGATAATGAGCGGTGACTGGAGTTCAGACGGGCTCTTCCCGATCTGGTCATTGTCAAATAACTAACAACAATCCAATATATGCGCCCCGGTTCTCCGGGGCGTATTTTTTTTGCCGGTTATACCGCTCCGTTTTCTGGCTTGCCTGCCTCCCGCCATCCTCCCCCTGACCTCCCGCTTGCGCGCAGGGAGGCTGCCGGGTGGTTGGCAAGAGGCAGGGGGGCTGGGAACAAGGGTGGTTTGGGATTGTGCTTGCCGCATGATCACTTCCGCCAAAGCCATGAGGGAGTCGGAGGCGGATGGCGAAAGGAGGTCCGGGAAGCCTAAAAAGTGACTTGACAAGCGATGGGCGTGCAAAAAAGATTACTTTCTGAAAAAATACCGTAAGGAGCCGTCATGCGCAGACTGGACCAAGCCTTGGCGCGATTGCACAACTATGTGCGCGAGAAGCAGTTGTTTCCCGCCGGGGCGAAGCTGTTGCTCTGCTGCTCCGGGGGCGCGGACTCGGTCGCGATGCTGCAGCTTTTTTCGCGCCTTCGCTCCCTGATGCACGTCACCCTGCTGGCGGTGCACATCGACCACCAGTTGCGCGGAGCGGAGGACGAGGCGGACACCGAACTGGTGAAAGCGCTTTGCCAGAAGCTGAACATCCCGCTGATCGTGCGCAAGGTGAAGCTCCAGGGCGCTTCAGACCTGGAAAACCAGGCGCGCAAGCAGCGCCGGGAGGTTTTTGGGCAACTGCTGGAGCTTTACAGGCTGGATCATATCGTGACCGCGCACCACAACAACGACCAGGCGGAGACGATGCTGCTCAACCTCTTCCGGGGAGCCGGGCTCAGCGGGCTGGCAGGGATCAAACCGCGCAGCGGGGACACCCTGCATCCGATGCTGTGCTTCAATAAGCGGGAACTCGCGCAGATGCTGGAGGAGGAGGGAATCGGCTGGCGCGAAGATCCCAGCAACCAGCAGCAGAATT
>CAZKAA010000119.1:0-4969 GCA_964550575.1 uncultured Candidatus Cloacimonadota bacterium | reverse complement strand
TTACCGGCGCAACTGGATCCGGCATACGCTGCTGCCTCTGGCGGCAAGCCAGTTGAACCCCCAAATCGCGGACAAGCTTGGCTTGCAGGCCCAGATCTTTGAGGAAGCGGAGCAGATCGTGCTGCAAAAGATCAAGCCGCTGCTCAAAAAATGCCTGATCGAGAGCTCGCCGGAACAGGCGGTGCTGGACGTGGGGGCTCTGGAGCGCTGTTCGCGGCTGGAGCAGTATTACATCCTGAAGAGCGTGGTGAGCGAACTCAGCGGCAGCAGCCAGGACTTTTTCCACCACAACTTTGAGGACCTCCGCGGGCTGCTGGGTTCGGACGGCTCGCGGGAACTGAACCTGGGCAGCGGCTTGCGGGCACGCCGGCAATACCGGCGCTTGATTTTGGCCCAGAGCGCGAAGAATAATCCTGTCCCGGAACCCTATACGGTTGAGGAAGACCGCAGCCGAGCGGTTTGGGGCGAGTATCGCTTCAGTTTCAAGATTCTGCGCGTGAAGCCCGGCTACCACACGGCGGATCCGCTCTGCGCCTATCTGGACGCGGACAAGGTTCGCTGGCCGATCACGATCCGGGGCAGGCGCCCCGGAGACCGTTTCCAGCCTTTGGGCTTGGAGCACAGCCAAAAGCTGAAAGAGTTTTTTATCAATGCCAAGCTGCCCAGATTCGAGCGGGACAGCGTGCCGGTGCTGGAAGACGGGGAAAAGATCCTCTGGATCGCCGGACACAGGCTGGACGCGCGAGCGGCGATCGACGATAGCAGCACCCGCTTTCTGCATATCAGCGCGGAGCGGGTGGACACCAAACCAATGCGGGCGGCAAACCGCGTGAAAAAGCCAGGAGAAATCAATGGACCAGATGAATTGTGACCTGAACGCAGTGTTGTTCGACGAATATAGGATACAGGCGCGCGTGCGCGAGATCGGCACGCAGATCTCCCACGACTACAAGGGCAAAGTGCCGGTGTTGGTCGGCATCCTCAAGGGCGGAGTGGTGTTCCTCGCCGACCTGATGCGGAACATCAGCATCCCGGCGGAGCTTGACTTTCTTGCCATCTCCAGCTACGGTTCGTCCGCCTCCAGTTCCGGGATCGTGAAGATCCGCAAAGACATCGACGCGGACATCAAAGGCAGGGACGTGATCATAATCGAGGACATCGTGGATTCCGGGCTTTCGCTGCAATATATCAAGGATTACATTTCCAAGCACTCGCCGGCGAGCGTGAGGACCTGCGTGCTCCTGGACAAGCCGGCAGCACACAAGCTGGATGTCAGTTTCGACTATGTGGGGTTCGAGATCGGCAACGAATTTGTGGTGGGCTACGGGCTCGACTTCAACGAGCGTTACCGCAACCTGCCCTATATCGGCATCCTGAAGGAAGAACTTTATACATGAAAAAACTGATGATCGCTCTCATCCTGATGAGCGTGGCACTCGCGGCGGCGGCTCAGGACAGCACCGCCGTGGCGGACCGGGCGAAAAGCCCCTGGTTCGGCGAAGGCGCGGAGCAGATGGCGCTGCTGCTGCAATGGTTCGTTTACGCGCTGGTCGTGATCAGCGCGGTAAGCGCGGTGAGGATGTATCTGGCTCACCGCAAACGCAAAAAGGACGGAGAAGCTGGCAAGAACGCCCCGGGCGGTGCCCGCCCCGAAACGCCGCCGGTTGGCTCCGGACCGGTGCCGGGAGGCATGCCGCAGCCCCGCAAGGCACCAGTGTCCTACACTTTCATCACCATCATGGTGATGCTGGGCATCCTCTTCCTGTTTAGCTGGCTGAGCACAAGGGAGCAGATCGCGGAACAGACCTATTCGCAATTCATGGACAAGCTCAACGCCGACCGCATCAAGCGGGTGGAATTCACCGAGCGGGACATCGTCTATACCGACCTCGGGGATGTGAAATACCACACCGTGATGCCCCCGCTGGACGATGAGAAACTGGTTCCCACGCTGCTTGAGAAGAAGATCGAGATCGTGACCAAGAAGCCGTCGCGCTGGATCGGACTGATCTCCTATATTCCGCTGCTGGGGCTGATCATCATCTTCTGGCTGTTCTTTTTCCGCAGGATGAATGGCCAGAACTCCCTCTTCGCGGGATTCGGCAAAAGCCGCGCCAAGATGCACGCGGGCAACAAGAGCCTGATCAGCTTCAAGGACGTGGCGGGCGTGAACGAAGCCAAGGAAGAACTGCAGGAGATCGTGGACTTTTTGAAAGACCCGCGCAAGTTCCAGCGCCTGGGCGGCAAGATCCCGCGCGGCGTATTGCTGGTTGGCCAGCCCGGCACCGGCAAGACTCTGCTCGCCAAAGCAGTGTCCGGCGAAGCGGGAGTGCCTTTCTTCAGCATCAGCGGATCGGATTTTGACGAGATGTTCGTGGGCGTGGGAGCGGCGCGCGTGCGCGATCTCTTTGACCAGGCCAAGAAAAACGCGCCCTGCATCACATTTATCGACGAAATCGACGCCGTGGGCAGGCACCGCGGCGCGAGCCTCGGCACAGGCAGCGAAAGCCAGACCCTCAACCAGCTTCTGGTGGAGATGGACGGCTTTGAGCCAAACCTGGCGGTGATCATCATTGCCGCCACCAACCGTCCGGACATCCTCGATCCGGCGTTGCTGAGGCCGGGACGCTTCGACCGGCAGGTGACGGTCGATCTGCCGGACATCAAAGGCAGGGTGGAAATCCTGAAAGTCCACTCATCCAAAGTGCCTCTGGCTGACGACGTGCATCTGGAACTGATCGCGCGGGGAACGCCGGGTTTCAGCGGCGCCGACCTGGCGAACATCGTGAACGAAGCGGCGCTGAACGCGGCACGACAAAACAAGAACGCCATCGACATGAAGGACTTTGAGGAAGCCAAAGACAAGCTTGTGCTGGGCAAAGAAAAGCGCAGCAGGGTGATTCCCGAAGAGGATAAGAAACTCACCGCCTACCACGAGATCGGGCATGTGCTGACCAATATCTTTCTGGACAAAACCGAGCCGGTGCACAAGGTTTCGATCATTCCCCGCGGTTTCACGGGCGGAGCGACTCACTTCCTGCTGACCGACCGGACAGGCTACTCCCGCGGGTATTTCAAGCAAAAGATGGTGGAATTGCTGGGCGGGCGCGCGGCGGAAGAGATCGTGTTCAACGAGCTGACCACCGGCGCGGGCAACGATATCGAGATCGCCACCGAGATCGCCAAGAAAATGGTTTGCACCTGGGGCATGAGCGACAAGATCGGACCCCTGTCCCTCGGCAAAGAGCGCGGTCACGTGTTTCTGGGCAAGGAGCTGCTTTCCCGCGACGAGCACAGCGAAGAAACGGCGAAGCTGGTGGATGGCGAAATCCGCTTCCTGATCCAGGAAGCCCATGCCACCGCCCTGGATATTCTGAACCGCCATCGCGCGCTGCTGGACAGGCTTTCCCTGCTCCTGATCGAGAAGGAGACCATGGGTTCCGAGGAGATATTTGACATCATTCTCAAGGAGATCGGAGAAGACGAGATCGCCTCCGTCAAGGCAAAATACAGCAAGGCGCTGGACATGCGCTTTGAGCACAGCAACCAGATCGACGCGGAAAACGGCAAGGCGGAGACTCCCGCTTTGGAGCAGGCAGAAGAATGAAGCCAGGCTATCCGGCCCCGAAGGGATTCGAAAGCGGGGTGGCGCTCTGATCAGAAAACTCAGGACCAGCATCAGCAACCTGTTCGTCTCGCTGACGGTTCGCAACTACCGCCTGTTCTTCATCGGGCAGGGGGTGTCTCTGATCGGCACCTGGGTGCAGCGGACGACGATGGGCTGGTTTGTGTACCGGCTGACGAATTCCGCTTTCCTGCTGGGCCTGGTGAGTTTCCTCAGCATGATTCCCTCGCTGTTCATCAGCCCCTTCGCGGGGGCATGGGCGGACAAATGGAACCGTCACCGCACCCTGATCTGGACTCAAGTGCTGTTCATGACCCAGGCGGGATTGCTGGCGGCGGGCGTGCTGAGCGGATTTATCCGCGAGGGGCGCTGGTGGCCGATCATCATCCTCAGCCTGATGCAGGGGATGATCGAGGCGGTGGATTCGCCCTTCAGGCAAAACTTCGTGCTGGACCTTGTTTCCAAACGCAGCCTGCTGCCCAATGCCATCGCGACGAACTCAGCGATGTTCAATTCCGCCCGGCTGATCGGACCTTCCATCGGCGGCGCGATGATCCTGCTGTTTGGTGAAGGCATCTGCTTCACCATCAATTCGCTGTCATATCTGTCCGTGATCGTGGCGCTACTGGCGATCCGCATCGAATACCCCAAGCGGCAGAAAGTCCGCGAATCAACCGTCAGGAAAGTTGTGGAAGGCTGGAAATACGCCTGGCGGAGCTTTCCCATCAGGTATCTGATCGCAAACCTCTGCGTGTTCATGCTGTTCTCGATGTCCTACGCGGCAGTGATACCGGTTTTCGCGAGGGACATCCTCAAAGGCAACGCCGGGACCCAGGGTTTGCTGCTCTCCCTGGCGGGGGTGGGGGCGCTAACGAGTTCGATCTATATGGCAAGCCGCAAAACGATCAAAGGCCTGCCGTGGGTGACCATCGTCATGGGCTGCGTGGGCAGCCTGGCGCTGATCGCCTTTGCCCAAAGCCGCAGCCTGGCGCTCAGCATGGGGCTGATGATGTTCATCGGCATGGGCATGACGATCCAGATGTCCTCCACCAACACCCTGATCCAGTCGGTGGTTGACGTTCGCATGCGGGGCAGGGTGCTGAGCGTATACACCATGACCTTCAATTCGCTTTCTCCCTTCGGAAGCCTGTTCATCGGCTGGCTGACCCGGCAGATCGGAGCGCGCATGGCGCTCACCATCTGCGCCGGAGTTTGTCTGCTGTGGTCCTTGAATTCATTGCGCGTGGTGCCGACCCTGATGAAAAACATCCTGCGCATGCTGGTGACGAATAAAAACACGGAAATCTACCGGCCGGCGCCGATTCGGGTCGAGTTTGCTGGAGT
>CAZKAA010000118.1:0-6006 GCA_964550575.1 uncultured Candidatus Cloacimonadota bacterium | reverse complement strand
ACACCCTATCCTACACTCTTTCCCTACACGACGCTCTTCCGATCTACCAGCGGTTGGCGTCCGCGCCGTAGTCGTGCATCAGCTTGATGGGATCGACGGAGTTGCCTTTGGACTTGCTCATTTTCTGGCCGTTCTTGTCGAGGATCATGTCGTTGACAAGGCAGGCTTTGTAGCTGGAAACGCCTTTGTAGAGAGTGGCGATGGCGAGCATGGAGTAGAACCAGCCGCGGGTTTGGTCGATGCCTTCGGAGATGATGTCCGCGGGGAACAACTCCGCGTCAAAGCGGTCAGCATTCTCAAAAGGATAGTGCCACTGCGCGAAGGGCATCGAACCGCTGTCGAACCAGCAGTCGATCACTTCGGGAGTGCGGCTCATCTTCTGGCCGCAGGAGGGGCAGCCGAACTCCACTTCGTCGATGTAGGGGCGGTGTAGTTCGATATCCCCGGGCACGGCGGAACCGTCTTTGAGGCGGCCTTGGGAGACCAGATCGGCGATCGAGCCGACCGACTTCTTTGCTCCGCAGTCCGGGCAAACCCAGATATTCAGCGGGGTTCCCCAAAAGCGGTCGCGCGAAAGCGCCCAGTCAACATTATTCTCCAGCCATTCGCCGAAGCGCTTTTCCCCCACGAAGGATGGATACCAGTCGATCCTGGCGTTGTTTGCCAATAGTTGTTCCTTGAAGGATGAGGTGCGGATATACCAGCTTTCGCGGGCATAGTAGATCAGCAGGTTGTCGCAGCGCCAGCAATGGGGATAGCTGTGCTTGACCTGCTCGCGGCGATAGAGGTTGCCGCTTTCCTTGAGGGAACGGATGATGTCTTTGTCCGCGGTCTTGACGAAGATGCCCGTCCAGGGTTCGACAAGATGGTTGAATTTGCCTTCCGCGTCCACAGGCTGGACAAAGGGCAGGCCGTATTTGAGGCCGAGGGCATAGTCGTCCGCGCCGAAAGCGGGGGCAGTGTGCACGATTCCCGTGCCGTCCTCCATGCTGACGTAGTCCGCCAGGCCCACATACCAGGCAGGCTTCTCCACCTCGACAAAGGTGAACAGCGGTTTATAGGGGCGGCGTTCCAGCTCCCTGCCGGGAAACTCCGCCAGAATCTCATACTCCCCTTCCAGAACATCCAGGCGCGCCTTGGCAAGGATCAGGTTCTGTTCCTGATGCTTCACCTTGACGTAGGTTTCGTCAGGATGCACCGCCAGGGCGACGTTCGAGATCAGCGTCCAGGGCGTTGTGGTCCAGGCCAGATACCAGGTGCCTTCCTCGTCTGTGGCTTTGAACTTCACGAATACGGAGGGGTCCTCGACATCCTTGTAGCCCTGGGCGACCTCGTGGGAAGACAGAGGGGTGCCGCAACTCGGGCAATAGGGCACGATCTTGTGCGCCTTGAAGATCAGCCCGCGCTGGAAAAAGTCGTCCAGAATGTGCCACACGGACTCGATGTAGTCGTTGTGCATGGTCACGTAGGGATTGTCCAGGTCGATCCAGTATCCCATCAGTTCGGTCATTTCCTGCCAGAGGTCGAGATAGCTCCAGACGGATTTCTTGCATTCCTGGCAAAACTTCTCTATGCCATAGTCCTCGATGCCTTTCTTGTCCTCGAGTCCAAGCTGCTTCTCAACTTCGATCTCCACAGGCAGGCCGTGGGTGTCCCAGCCGGCTTTGCGCTTGACCTGGTAGCCGGTCATGGTTTTATAGCGGCAGATCACGTCCTTGAGCGTGCGCGCCATGACGTGGTGGATGCCGGGCTTGCCGTTCGCGGTCGGCGGTCCTTCATAGAATACGAACTGCGGCTTCCCTTCGCGGAAGTCCACGCTTTTCTGCGCCAGGTCCCGCTCCTTCCAATAGGCGCGGACCCGTTCCTCGAGATGCCTGGGGCTTTCTTTCAAATCCAGTTGCTTATACATTGTCTTCCAATGGCGTTAGTTTGTTTGCGTCCGCGGGCCAGGGGACTTTCTCCCCCGGATAGCTGCCCGCTCGTGTAAAAGCCTGTCTCAGCCGATCTTTTTGGCGTGCCCCGGCCTGCGTTGCCCGGGGATGAACTGCTGGTTTGCCTGGAGGTGGCTTTTCTTGTGGTCGTGCTGGGCGGGAAGCACGTGCTCGGCAGGCTCCTCTTCCACGGCCTTCTCCTCAAAGAGCTCGGCAAAATGCTCCTTCAGGTCCTCATGTTCAGAGACATAAGCCTTCCACTCATCCATGGCGGCGTCCATGTCCACGCAACGGGTGCAGAGCACCAGCAGGTTGTTGTCGGTCACGCCGATCCAACCGCGGTCATAGCATTCGTCGCAGCGTTTTTTGCGGCGGTGTTTGAGAGCGATCTCTTGCGCCGCTTCCAGATGCCGGTCATCCAGTCTGAACATAACTTCTCCTTTCCCAATGGGATGTCCGCCAGAGATTTCCGCCTGGCGGGCAGGGGGTCTTTTTTCCACCCCGTTGAGCCATTATTTTGTAGCGCGCTTTTCTGAAAAGGATTTTTTTCCGGGGCCTTACTTCTTCTTGCGCGTTTTGGGCGTTGCCGCGGCAGGGGTTTCGGCTGCGGGTTCCGCCGCGATCTTCTCCTCCGCGGCGGCTGGGGCGCCGAACTGCTGCGGCTCGCTGATGGCAGACTTTTTGAGTTCCACGCGCACGATTGGCTCCAGCCGGTGCGTGACGATAAACAGGTTCTTGTTGCGGGAGAGTTCCAGCTTCTCCTCGGGGGTCATGGCCTCGATATCGGCAAGGTTCACGATCCTGTCGATCTTACCGGTGGAGAGGTCCACGATCTGGACGAAGGTTTGTTTCTCGGGCATGAAGGTTACCTCCATTGTATATTTATCAGGAAATCTGCGGCATATATCCACGACAAAATCCAGGTACTCGTTGCCGTTGAGCCGATGCCAGATGCGGAAGGCACGGCATTTCAGCAACCTCGGGCAGACCGCGCAGAGGGAAGGCGTGATCTGGCGATGGCGTTTGAGTTCGCAGGAATGCAGCCGGGATTTTTTCATAACAGGCCTTTTTTCAGTGCTTGCGCTATATGTCAAGGAATATCCCGCGCCAAGGCCCCCTCCCGCGAAAAATACGTTGACCGGATTCCCCCGCCACTTTTATCTGGGTCATCATTTCATGCCCCTGTGAGGTAAATCATGTTATTAGCAGACTTTCTGGATCCCAAGACGATCGCATACGAGAACCGCGTCCTCAACCGCGTCCAGGTCTACGAAGAGATCATCGATCGCATCTGCCGCCAGCGCCAGCATACCACCTACAAATGCGGCAAGGCGATGCTCGAGGCGATCCTGGAGCGCGAAAAGGAATCGTCCATGGCCTATTCGACGGGGATCGCCATCCCCCACATCCGGGTTGACGGTCTGGAAGACACCCTCATCGGCATGACCTTCCTCCAGAATCCCCTCGACTACGACGGCACCGAAGTCAACTGGGTCGTCCTGATCTTCACCGACCGCAGTTCCTCCAAGATATACCTGAACATCGTCGCCGCGCTGCTCAAACTCTCGCAGGATACCGAACTCATGCGCCAGGTCAGGCAAGCGGCGGACGGCCATGCCCTGATCCATCTCCTCCGCCACAGGGATGTTTCCATCGGCAAGGACCTCTGCCTGGGCGACATCATGATCACGGATCCTTGTTGCGTTTCGCCGGATGCCACCCTCAGGGACCTGGATAAAATCATCAACGAACACGCCATCTCGCTGGTTCCGGTCGTGGACGAAAACCGCGGCTACCTCGGCGAGGTCACCGTCCTTGACGTGCTCAAGGTGGGCGTTCCTGACTATCTGATGAGAATGGACAACCTGGCTTTCCTGAGAACCTTTGAGCCTTTGGAAAACCTCTTTGAGAACGAAGACAAGATCACGGTCCGCGAGATCATGCGCAAAGACGCGAAAACTCTTTCCCCGGATTCCTCGATCGTCGAAGCCGTGTTCCAGATGATCCAGAACCGCCGCCGCTCGTTCAGCGTCGTGGACCGCGGCCGCCTGGTCGGCGTGGTGACTGCCATGGACGTCTTCCGCAGGGTGATAAAAGCATGAACCCCGGCTGGACGATGTTTGCCGCTTTGGTGATCTTTGTTTTCACCTATGTTTTGATCATCACCGAGTGGATCAACAAGATGCTCGCCGCACTGGTCGGGGGATTCGTCCTCGTCGCCGCGGGCATCCTGACCCAGGACACCGCCTTCCGCGCCATAGACTGGAACGTGATCTTCTTCCTCATCGGGATGATGCTGGTCATCTCCGTGCTCCGCAACACTGGAGTGTTCATGTGGCTGGCGATCAAAACCGCCAAACTCGCCAAAGGCAGGCCTCTGGTCATCATGATGCTGATGTTCCTCATCACCGCGCTGCTCTCCGCCTTTTTGGGCAGCGTGACCACGATCATGATCCTGGTCCCCATCATCCTCCTGATCTGCCACGAACTCCAGATCACCCCCATCCCCTTCATCATCACCATGGTCGTGGCGTCCAACATGGGCGGCGCGGCTACCATGATCGGCGATCCGCCCAACATCATCATCGGCAGCGCCACCAAATACGGATTTCTCGATTTCATCAGCAACCTGACCCCTCCTGTCCTGATCACCACGCTCGCCAGCCTCGGCCTGATCTTCCTCATGTATCGCAAAAACCTGCGCGTCAGCGTCCAAAACCGCGCCAAACTCCTCTCCTATTCCGAAAAGAACCTCATCCAGGACAAGCGCCTGCTGACCATTTCGCTCATCGTCGTCCTCCTCATGCTGCTTGGGCTTGCCACCGAAAGCATCCACCACCGCGGCACCGCGACCGTCTCCATGTCCGCCGGCCTGCTGCTGATGCTGGTCGGAAGCCGCAAAAAAGTCGAGCAGGTCCTCACCCATGACGTGGATTGGGCGACCCTCTTCTTCTTCATCGGGCTCTTCATGATCGTGGAAAGCCTGGTGGAAACCGGATTCATCAACATGCTCGCCCAGAAGGTGATGGCCCTCACCCGCAACGAGGCGAGAGCGACCTCGATGGCGATCCTCTGGCTCTCCGGGGTTTTCTCCGCCTTCATCGACAACGTCCCCTTCGTGGCGACCATGATCCCCGTCATCGAAAAGATCGGCGAAACCATCACCCAGCCCAGCCAGATAGACCCCGTCTGGTGGTCGATGGCGCTCGGCGCCTGCCTCGGCGGAAACGGCACCCTGATCGGCGCTTCCGCCAACATCATCGCCGCCGGCATCGCCAAGCACAACGGTTTCCGCATCTCCTTCTGGGAATTCACCAAAGTCAGCGCCATCTACACCTTTGTTTCCCTGGCCATCTGCACCGCCTATATTTTACTGCGGTATTTCTGATCCGGGGCGGTAATAATGTTCAGAATGCCAAAACAAAGGAGTATAAGCCATGAGACTGACCACATTGTTCATCCTGCTCGCCCTGAGCCTCGTCCCCCTTGCCGCCCAAAACAATAACTACTATTATCCACCCCAGTCCGGATCAAGCGGCAATCAGCCCCCCACCGGATACTTCCCACCCCAGTCCGGCTCGAACTACTACCCGCCCCAAAACGGCTCCCACGGCAGCAACTATCCCAACTGGCAGTCGCTCGCCCAGATGATCGAGCAGCGCCTCCAACTCTGGGAAGACACCTACATCCCCCAACTCAAGCGCGGGCAGCGCGCCCAGGCTCGCAACCTCGTCGAGGAAATCCGCGACCTGCTGGACAGCCTGACCTCCGCCTACCAGCCCTACCAGCCCTGGCAGCCCTACCAACCCTGGCAATCCTATCTGCGCCCCATCTCCCCGCAGGACTTTGAAACCCTCCGCCAGACCGTGAGGAACGCCGTGTTCGCCGACGACATGCTCGCCGTCCTGACCCTCGCCGCCGAGGAAAACGGCTTCACCGCGCGGCAGATCGCCGACTTGCTGGGCCTCTTCGTCTTCGACAGCGACAAACTCGACGCGCTGGAAATCCTTTGGCCCCAATGCCTGGAGCGCGGCAACAAATTCATCACCCTGGACAAGTTCACCTATTCCTCGGA
>CAZKAA010000117.1:4955-6185 GCA_964550575.1 uncultured Candidatus Cloacimonadota bacterium | reverse complement strand
ATCTGCGTGATCAGAGCTTAAGCCTTGCTATCAAGCAACTTTGGCGATTGCGCTCCGGATCAGGGAAACCGATTCAGAATATAAAGTGACACCCCAAATGTCATATAACTATCACTGTGACAAACAGGCATAAGCCTTTATCTGGTGCAGAGATGCTTAGGACTGCTTTCGGAAATGTGTCATAGTGGTTTTGGACTTATTTGGACTGGTTTGTGACAGCTTTGTGTCAAATATGGACTGATTTCAGACTGGTTTCGGAAATGCCTGAATATCATCGATATAGACCAGTTGGAAAGACTCGCAGTGTGTGTAGAACGGTTGGTGTCAGAGATTTATAAGAGGTCTGAAATCAGTCTATCATTATACTTCACTAGTCCCTAATCAAAAATGGATCAACCGGATGATTCCACTCTACAGAGGCATTCTAATCAACAATAATCTGGGCCTTTTTTAAATCATAGGCTATTAACATCTTGACAGATACTTGTTTCCTTTTAGTGATGTTAGATACTTACATTTTAATTTGTATCTTACCAGACGGTTCGATAGAGCCAATAAGGAGGATTTAATGGCTCATTTACTGGAAAACGTGATAATATCCAATTTCAAATCCGTAGAATTAGTTGAGATATCACTGCAAAGCTACAACGTTATGGTTGGTTATAACAATGCAGGAAAATCAAATATTCTCAAAGCTGTTAGCTGGCTCTTTAAAAAGAGCACTCTTGGCCCTGAGTGTTTCAAAGACATAACTATACCAGTATCGGTCGAGGGTATCATCACTGGAGTCGATGAACCAATTATTTCTAGACTCCCACGAAACCAAGCAACAGCTATGCAACCTTATATAAAAGGCTGCAAGTTGATAATCCGCAGAATTCAAAATACTCCTAACACAAGTTCAAAACTTCAAGTCTTGTTTGAAAACTCTGCTGATGGATCTTCAGAATGGAGAGACTCCCCAACGGGCATAGAAGCCGGTATATCTCTTCTATTCCCAGAACCAATCTTTATAAATGCTATGGAAGACGCTGCAGAAGACTCAAGTAAGTATAAAACCAGTACTACAATAGGAAAACTGCTTTCCACGATTTTCAATAACATTCAAGCTGAACATAATGAAACCATTACACAGGCTTTTTCGTCATTTCAGAATTTGTTCTCTGCTTCAGGAACCAACAGAATTCAAGAATTAGTATCCTTCGATGATGATGTCTCGGGAGTTATTAG
>CAZKAA010000117.1:0-4945 GCA_964550575.1 uncultured Candidatus Cloacimonadota bacterium | reverse complement strand
CAGGTTTGAGAATCAAGGCTCAGATTCCAGAGATAGAATTTAAGGAAATACTAAAAAGTGCAACTATCTCTACTTTCGAGGATGGTGATACCACCGGTAAAGAGATTTCGATTTTAGGGCATGGCGCACAACGAGCCATTCAAATGGGATTGATTAGATACTTGGCCGACCAGAAACGATCCCAAAGCACTACCGTTAACAATACATTGCTCCTAGTTGAAGAGCCTGAGTTATATATGCATCCACAGGCAATTGATAATGTTAGAGATGCGATGAAGTCGCTATCAGACATAGGCTTTCAGGTGTTGATTTCAACACATTCACCAAGGCTTGTTACTAAAGATGATGTTAGATCTACATTGCTAGTGACCAAACCGAACAACGCCACTACTATAAGAAAAACACTTTTTGAGGCTGTAAGCGAGGTAGAGAAGAATGCTCCAACACAGCTTGACTTGCTGTTTCAGCTATCAAATTCATCAAACATCCTCTTTTCAGATAAAGTGCTATTAATTGAGGGTGAAACTGAATACTGGATTCTTGAGAAATTGTTTGAAAAAGTGACAGGGAAGCCTTTATCATACTACAAAACATCAATTGTGAAGTTAAGAGGGTGTGGAGATATCAAGAAAACAATGGAGGTTCTCCGAGTAATGGATATACCTTGTAAGGCTTTAGCAGATTTAGATTTTGCCTTTAATATGGGCAGAAAACAAGATTTGATATCAGAAAGTAATCCTGATTTTTTGGAATGCAAGAAAGCTATGCAATCGTTAGCTGATGATTCTCAAAATCAAGTATCGCTAGATGGTTCGGGCTGGCCAAAGAAAAATGAATTCCACACTGCTGAAGAGATGTACGAACTCCTTGGAAATATTGAATCTGCAAAGAGTTTCATCAATAACATACACAACCATTACAAGATGCATAATATATGGGTTTGGAAGAGAGGAGCCATTGACACTTATCTGGGGTTAAAATCAAAGAATTGTGAGCAGTGGCAAAGCTTGCTCGAAGATATTGAAAGTGAACCACTTGAGAAGCGTCTTGTTAATCAAGAGGAAGTTGTTGAATGTATGAAATGGCTTGTTGACTAGCCTTAGTCTTACAAGCAATAGTTAGCCTACCATCCTCAACTGCATCACCATCGTACCTATCAGCGAGATATCATCTCCCTGCATGGAATCGACTACCTGGACCCGGTATTCAGCGTTGAAGGGATGGAGTAGTACCTGCTGGCGCTGATGATCGAATTGGATGCGTTTCAGGGTGATGCCATCATTCAATCTGACCGCGCATACAGAGCCATCTGTATTGCTCCAGTCATCTTTTCTTTGGATCACAACGATGTCGTTATTCATGATCTGAGGCTCCATGCTTTGTCCATTTACTCTGAATACCATGTAGTTATCAATCTTGTCCTTGAGATAGATCCGCGGTAATTCCACGAAATTGTCATGTTCAAAATTTTCTGTGACTTCGGCTGGCATTCCGGCAGAAATTTCAGCCACTATCGGAAGCAAAATCGTGCGATTGTAACTGCTTTCAATGCAATCTGTTAACTTGCCTTTGGCGGAGACTACTTCAACCTTGGACTTGGTCTTTGACTCTGGTTTGGGGTCCCAGGGAGCACTCACATACATGCTACCCTCACCACTCAAAAGCCAATTCAAGTTCACTTTTTGCTCTGCCAATTTGATGAGAAATTCGGGGTCTGGAGACCGCTTATTATTGATATATCGGCTCATGGAATTCAGCGAAATTCCATTTTTTTTTGCAAAATCTCCGTGAGTTATACTTAGCGATCTGACCAGCATTTTGAGTCGATCACCGACTGTCTTGGCTGCCATATTCACTCCCAGTGGTCATTTTTAGGCTTGACCGATACCCGTTTGGGTGATAGTCTGTACCTGTGAACAAAGATATTAGCCTGATTAGTCAGGTCAAGACATTTTTATAGAGTGTGATTTAGCGGTGGATTAATTCCGGCACTGTTTGAGTATCTTCAGAACTTGCCGGCGTTAACGCAGAAAGGACTTCCCAAGATGTCGCAGTGGTTTTAAGTAGCTCCCATATATACAGTTAAGGAGATACCATGAAAACTAAGGCAAACATGCCCAAACGGACACAGCACTGTGACACCGAAAACGGCAAGCACTGTGACACATTTTTCGAGTTGGGGTTCAGTCCGAGCGAAAAACCACCGCTAATGCTTTTGGCAAGGTACTTGGGAACCTGTCACACTGCTTCAGGCACTGTGACAAGACCCAAGAAGAAGACTTTAACCCGGATTGTGGTGAGCACTGTGACAGATAGCTATGTCACAGTGCTTATCCTCAAGATGACTGATGAGTATTATGGATTACTAATGAATAAGAAGATCGATGCTGTCTGGCTGACCATTGAACGGATGGCAGAACTGAAAGGCTGTTCCAATCGAACCGTATGGCGCTATATTGATAAGCATAAGATGCATACAGTGAAGCGTCAGGTGAAGATCGGCACTGCCAAGGTTCTGAAGACCTTCGTATTGCCAGATCCTGAGACACTGGAGCTTGAGCTCTCTGATACCTATAAGAAGAGACAGGTGCCGGAGTTCTATCTGGAGACGGTAATCCCGATTGGCGAGCGCATGGTAAAGAGCATGCTGGTTTATGGCTATCAGAATACGGAGGACAGGCATGGTTGACTATCAACTTGATCTGGATGAGTATCGTAAGTTCTATGCGGAACTCATGAACCAGTCAGATGAGGGAAATGATTCAGATAACTTGGGAAGTACAGCAGTTTATGCATTAGATCAAACTGTTGAAATGATATCAGGTGAATCGGCTGTGGAAGTGTCGGTCAATAAACCCACTCTTCCACTTCAAGAGCGCGACCTCGATCTGAGACCGCAACAGCATATTCCTTATAAGAAGACCCAGGAAGCAAAGCTGATGGCGGGATTCTGCCAGATAACGCTGTCTCGCTTGGATGATTGTGAATCCAAAATCGAAGAGTGGCAACGCATCACTCAGGAGTATAACCAGAAGATTCTGCTACCAGAGCTCTATGCACTGCGCGGCAAGCGCGATGAGCGTTCTTTGAGAAGATGGGTGCAGAACTATCAGAATAACGATCAGGATATGTATGCGTTGGTCAGAAAAACCGATCCCAATGGTAAGACCAGAAAGGTTAGTTACTTTGAACAGAACTATCTGATCAATCTGCTGCTCAATCCCAATAAGATCAAGATCGGTTCGGCTATCACCATATTGAAAGGATATGCCAGACTGGGCTTGTGTGAATCTCCCTCTGATGAAAGAACTCTGAGGCGCTTCTGTGAAGAATGGCTGAGAGACAATCCTGCCATCAGTGGTCAAGCCCGACAGGGAAGCAAGTTCGTGGCAGAGCATATCGTCAAGACCATCATGCGGGACAGCTCACTGCTCAAGGTTGGCGATGTCTGGGTAGCAGATGGACATACTCTGGCTTTTGATATCATCAATCCTCAAACCGGGAAAGCGCAGCGCATGACCATGATCATGGTCTTTGACTGGGCGAGTAGGTATCCGGTGGGAGCGAGTCTGGCACTTACTGAAGATAGCCAGCACATCCAGGCAGCCTTCCGTAATGGCTTTCTGAACTGGGGAGCTCTGCCTAAGTTTGTCTATCTGGATAATGGCAAAGCCTTCAAGAGCAAGCTCTTTCATGAGAAATGGGAAAACCATAATCTGGAGACTGAACTGGGAGGCATCTTCCCCCGGCTCAAGATCGAAGCTGCCTTTGCCGAGAGCTACAATGCCAAAGCCAAGGTGATCGAGAGATTCTTCAAGACCTTCCAGGATCAGTTTGAACGTTTTCTCTCCTCCTTCCGAGGTTCCTGTGTGGCAGATAAGCCTGCCACGCTGATGCGCAACGAGAAGTGGGCTCGATCCTTGTTTGAAAGCAAACCTCCCACCCTGAATGAAGCGATGCAGATGATAGCCTTTTACATCCGCTACATGTATGGTGAGGCTCCGCATAGTGGATTGGATGGCAAGAGTCCCTGGGAAGTGTTCAGTCAGGCACCTTTACCGGAAGATAGAAAAGTAATACCATCCGAACTGAACTTCATGATGCTGGCGATGGAGAAAAAGAAGATCCGTAGCGAAGGTATACGCTTCAATAAACTGCAATACTGGGATATCGCCCTGGTCGATTATGTCGGCAAGGATGTGGTAATCCGTTACGACTATGCAGATGCCAGATGGATACTGGTCTATGACCTGCAAGACCGCTTCATCTGCCAAGCTGAACTGAGACGGGCACAGCATCCCTTTATCCATCTCGATAAGACCAACCCAATCCCGCTTAACAATCTGAACAAAGAACATAAGCAGATTCTCAAGCTACGTCGCACTACTGAGCAGAGAGCGAAATTCACGGTCAAGCAGACCCAGGCAGTAGTAGATCAGTTCTTGAAGCCTTTGACCAGCATACCGGAGCAGAATACGATCTTTATCCAGCCACCCATGATTGAGGCTCCCAAACACGAAGCAGAGGAATTCATGCAAGCGCTCGAAAAGCAGGTGATCAAGAACCTGCCACCATTATCGGCAAGTAACATCAATCAAGAGAATCCAGCACCGCATAGTGAGTTCAAACCCGATTACAAACCAGTCACACATCCCCTGCAGGAAGATGACGATGATGAGATCAAACCCCGCAAGAAGACCTACGAAGAGATGCTCAGATTTATAGGCATTAAATAAGGAGATATAGATATGAAACAAGGAAAACTGGTTAGAACCCGCAACGTAGTGGAAGCGGATGAAGCGATCAATCTGCTCGTAACCCGCCCCAAAGAAGAAATGGTGGGGCTTGGACTGCTATATGGTAAGCCTGGCTTAGGCAAAACCACTTATGCCACCAGGATCGCCTTACAGCGTAATTATGTGTATTTGAGACTGGAGGCAACCTC
>CAZKAA010000116.1:0-6273 GCA_964550575.1 uncultured Candidatus Cloacimonadota bacterium | reverse complement strand
CCCCCCCCCCCCCCCCCCCCCACTCTAATCACCCGCCCCCCCCCCCCCCCTCCCCCATACCCTACACTCTTTCCCTACACGACGCTCTTCCGATCTAGAGATGGACGTTTTTTCCGATTTGGGCGCAGGAACCTACCAGCGCGTGGGAATCGACCAGCGAACCGGAATCAATATACGCGCCGATATTGATGAAGGAGGGTGGCATAATCGCGACTCCGGGAGCCACGTAGCATCCTGAGCGAGCAGAAGTGCCGCCTGGGACGACCCGTACTTGGTGCTCAAGCCTGAAAACCTTCTCTGGGAGCGTGTCTTTGTCATAGAAACGCTTGGAATCGCTCCAGCTCTGTTCGGCAAGGACTCCCATGCGAAAACCGATCAGGATTCCCATCTTGACCCATAGGTTGACGCTCCAGCCAGATCCCGCCGGTTCGCAAGCCCGGACGCTGCCGGTTTCCAAAGCGAGCAGGAATCTATCATACAGACTGCGTTCGTCTTTGCCGTAAAACGCTGGTTTGGCTTGATACAATTCGATTATCGATTCTTTCATCCCAAATCCTTAATGGAACTTTGCAGCCGCTCTACGGCTTGATGCAAAACTATCCTCGGCACCGCGAAGTTCAGCCTGGAAAACCCGCTGCCTTCAACTCCGTATTTGGTTCCCGGATCCAGGGCAAGCCCGGCCCGGTTGACCAGCATGTCGCTCAATTGGGCATCATTGAGACCCAGAGCCCGAAAATCGATCCAGGCCAGATAGGTCCCTTCCGGTTTGGTGATCTTTAGCTCGGGAAGCTTCGCGGCAAATGCCTGGCACAGATAATCCCGGTTATCCTGCAGATAGGACAGCAAATCCTGGAGCCAGCCATCAGATTCCCGGTAGGCAGCGATCAATCCGCTGATCCCAAAAGCGTTTCCCAGATATAGGTGCAGCTTGTCAACCATGTCCGCGAGCGGTTGTCTGATTTTTTGGTTCTTGATGATGATCACGGCCGTCGTCAAGCCTGCCAGATTGAAAGACTTGGCGGGAGAGACGCAACAGATCGTGAAATCCGAAAAATCCTCAAGCGAAGCGATTGATACTGCCCTGCGTCCTTCATACACAAGATCGCCGTGGATCTCATCGCTCACGACGATCACCCCGTAACGCCGGCAAATCTCCCCCATCGCGATCAGTTCATCAGCGCTCCAGACTCTGCCAACCGGATTGTGCGGACTGCAAAGAAAAAACATCTTCGCCTGCGACGCCTTGCGTTCGAAATCCTCCAGATCGATCCGGAAATATCCATCATCATTGATAAGGGGATTGGAGATCAGGACGCGCTTGTGCCCCAGGATCGCGTCGAAAAAGGGTTTGTAAACCGGCGTCTGGATCAGTATCACGTCTCCCGGTTCGGTCAGATGGAGCACCGCGAGATTGATCGCCGGCATGATCCCCGGCGTGCAGACCATCCACTCTTTGCGGCAAGAGAAGCCATACCGGGTTTCCACCCAATTCGCGACGGCTTCATAAAAGTCCGGCAAACGGAGATTGTAGCCGAAAACCCCGTGCTCAAGCCTCTCGCGCATCGCCTCTTTGATCGCGGGTGCGACCTCAAAGTCCATGTCCGCGACCCAAAGTGAAAGCAAATCGTCCCTGCCGTAGAGCATTTTCAGGGCATCGTAGCGAAAACAACCGCTGCCCCGGCGATCTATCACGCGGTCAAAACTCATGCTTGTTCCTGGCTGGCCTTGTATTTGCGGATAACCTCGATCATTTTGTTGAGTTCGTCGTTCATCACAAGTTGCGGCGCGATGTCAGCGATGTTGTACATGATCTCGATCATGCGGGGAAAACTGGCTGGTGTCTTGATGATGCGTTTGCTTCCATTGCGGTCGGTGAAGGTCAGAAACATATAATAGGAGATCATCCTGCGCAGTTCCATGCTGAGAATTCTATCGTACTCCACCGCGATTGAAGGCCTGAGTATATATCTGAACCACAGGCATTCGGGCGTGAAAATCAAAGCGTAGAGGCTGGTCAGATGCCGAAACAACGAATCAAGCGACACAAACAGGACAACATAGGGCAGGACGCGGTAAAACACGCTCCAGTCCTGGGTGCGGACATTGGGCGACACGATGACGTAGAGGCACCAGAGGCAAATAGCGAGATGGAGCACGATGGAAAAGAACTTGCCGTAGGGATTGACCCTATAGCGCACAGGCATGCGGCCCTTCACGCTTTGGATGTTCAGTTCCCGCGGCACTTATACTCCTTCCAGAGGCGATTGACGCTGTCTTCCACCACCGGTCCGGCAGGTACGGCTGTGAAGAGGTTATGCTGGTCCAGTTCCCCGTGGAAATCGCTGCCAGCGGTCATAAACAACCCGTTTTTCTGGCAGATGTTGATGTAGGCGTCGATTTCGAACTGGTAATGGTCGGGGTGCCAAACCTCAAGCCCGTCTATCCCCATCGCGATGAATTCGTCCACATAGCTTGGTTTTGCCAGCTTGCCCGGATGCGCTATCACCGCGAAGCCTCCCGCGGAGTGAATGATACCGAGCGCGTCCGGCACGCTGACTTCCGGCTTGGGAACATAGGCTGGCTTGTAGTTTCCGATATACTTGTCGAAAGCTTCGTTCTTGTTGCTCACGTATCCTCTGTTGACAAGGATCTGCGCGATATGGGGCCGCACAATGAGTTCCCTGCTGCCGGCAACCTTGATCACCTCGTCGAGGGTGATCTCCATATCCATTTCCGCAAGTTTTTCGATCATCTTGATCGCCCGTTCCCGCCTTCCGATCAGATACATTTCCGTCATCTGAACCAGGGCGGGAGCTTGCAGGTCACAGCCAAGCGCGAGGATATGAACGTCCGTCCCCTCGTGCTGCGAGCTGACTTCCATGCCGGGGAGGATCCTCAGGGGGGCATAATCACCGGCAAGTTGCCGGTAGGCGTCGCCGGTGTCGTGATCCGTGATGGAAATCAGGTCCAAACCAATCTTCCGGCTTCGTTCGATCAACTGGGCCGGGCTGAGCACTCCATCGGAGACATTGGTATGCAGATGGAGATTGTAGTGTTTGATGCGATCTATTTGTTTTACTATCATAATTTCTTTTACATTGACGTAAATCTGGCAGATAAAAAATCGTCAATGATTTTTTTGGTCGCCGCGAGAGCGTTTTCGACCGCCTGTAAAAGGAGCCGTCAAATGCAATATGACCCCATCAAAGACCGCCTCGCGCGGTTCATCGGGATCTTCCCCTGGGCAAGGAAACTCTTTTATGTCACCCTTGACCTGCTGTTGCTGCGCCAGCGCTATGTAAAAAAAGCCCTGCGCCGCCACTCCCCCGCCTCGGGAAACTGGCGCTTTTATGACGCCGGAGCGGGATTTTGCCAGTACTCATGGTATATGCTGAAAACATTTCAAAACTGCTCCGTCTTCGCCAATGACCTGAAAACGGACTACCTGTCAGGTTTTGCCTTGTATGCCCGCAACGCTTTTCCCGGCAGGTTTTTCTGGCAACAGGCCGACTTGCAGGATTTCATCCCCAAAAACATCTATCAGATTATCACCGCGATCGACATACTGGAACATATACCCGACGATGTGGCGGTGCTCAAGAACTTTTACGCATGCCTGAGCCCCGGAGGCAAGCTGATCATCTCCACTCCCTCGGATACGGACGAAGCAGCAAAATTCACAGAGGAGCACGTGCGCCCCGGATATAACAAAAACGAACTCGAGGAGAAGCTGAAACAGGCTGGATTCGGCATCGTGGAGAGTATCTACAGCTACGGAAAATGGGGCGCGCTCGCCTGGCGTCTTCAAATGAAACACCCCCTGTCCCTCCTGTCAAAAAGCAGATTTTTCGTGTTGCTTCTGCCCTTTTATTACCTTCTGGTTCTGCCGCTCGCTGAGGTTCTCATGCGTCTGGATCTGGCGGCAAACAACAAGCAGGGAACAGGCATCATCATCGTCGCCGAAAAACCAGCATGAGATGAATCAACGCGATGAGCATTACATACCTGAACACGACCATGTTCTTGAACCGCCTATTGCCTCTGAGCCTCCTGCTTACCTCCCCCTGAGACAAGGGGAGGCAACCGGGTGGATAGAAAGCGGCAGCCAAGACAGGATAAAGGACAATTTGACGGCAAGCCGCAGAAAGAGCGCTTGACAATTATAAGCAGGGAAATCAGGATGCTGAAGTAAGCTATGTGTACGAAATATCATCAACCGAGGTTATCGATGAGAGTTCTGATCTGTATCGCGGCGCTGGTATCGGGTTTTCTCGCGCTCAACGCCGGAAACTACGATTTTCCAGAGATTTCGCCATATCTTGGCAACAATGTGAGAATGATGGACGCTGACAACTTCGCCAAAGAATGCGGGCATCTGCAGGCAGACTTTGAGAGTTACATCCATGGCCTGATAGAGGAAAACAAACGCGCCAATTTGGGCGTGCGCCCGCTTGACAATTTTATTCCTGAGGAGCGGATCGTGAGGGGCAATCTGTATATCCCCTGGGACGACGGACAGAGACTTGGACTGGTGGGGATCGGCACCTTTTCCTATCTTGGGGCGGTGCCAGTAGTCGTGGGGGTTTTGGATGCCCAACTCAACCAGATTCGATATCTTGACAACATCCCTTTCGCGGTATGGCGTGCCAATAGCGTAATGACAGTCGGGGAAGACCATCAGGTTCTGTTTCTCGAAAACCGCAATACTATGATTGAAACTCTGTTCAGGCCCATGGAACTGCAATACAAGGAATTGATCCTGAGTTCCGAAGCCCAGTCAGCCCTGTTCAGATTGCGCCAGATCTACTATACGCATGGCCAGAAAGGCGACGACAGCATCAGTTTGGAAGATGCGCTTCAAGAAGCGAAGATCGAAGCTTCCGTGCTGGAGAACTGGCAATTCACCGCCCTGGGCCAACCACCGGATATTTACATCGCCACTTCCACCCAGAAGATGCCGCTGGGCTCTGATAAGCAAGTGTGGTTGGACGAAAAAGACAAAAAGTATCACGGTTTCGGAGTCGATAAAGAAACGCTGGACGGGAACTGACAAAGATCGTATAAAGTTGAATCAAGAGGCGGAAGCGTACTGCTTCCGTTTTTTTATCAGAAGCTGCAGGACAGTCCCAGTCCTTTGAGTCCCTCCAAAGGATAGAATTGAAGTCTGGGGGTACTTTTCAGCGTCAGTTGGGCGGATACCCAGCCTACGATAGCCCCTGCGAAAACATCGCTCGCCCAGTGTTTGTTCTCATGCAACCTCGCGTATGATGTCAAGGCTGCAATTCCATACGCGACAGGAGCCAGCCATGGTTCTTCCGGATACTGCAAAACCAGGACCGGAGCCACAGACCAGGCAACAGCGGCGTGCCCCGAGGGAAAAGAATCCCGGTTGAAGCTGAATCCCCCCGGACCCCAAAACTCGCTCCCTTTTTCTTCGGACGGCCTTTCTCTTTGAGTGGCGAGTTTCAGGCAATATGTTGCTGCATTTGAAAAAAACAGGCTTTTCAGACAAAGCAATCCCGTGTCCATGGTTCTCTTGTCACCGGTCAAATATCCCGCCAGAATCACCGCTCCGCTCGCGGGAAACATCAGTCCCTTATCCCCCGCCTTGTTTCCGAAGTAACTGAAAGAGGAAGTAACATCGTCCCTGTTATTGGCGATGAAGCGATTGATCTCCTCATCAAACAGATACAATCCCGCCCCGACGCCCAGCGCCCCCGCCGCCGCAAGCCAGTCTGCCTCATCCCATGAGACTGGGGTTTTAACCGCCTCCCAAGCGGTTTGGGGGTAGGAAAGCAGATACCTCTCTGAAAAAGGGCTGTTTTCCGCAGAAGCGCAATAAATCGAACACGCTAGTAACAAAAGCAAGATCAGTCTCATGCGCCAATGCCATTGGAGATGGGGTTTGGTGTCAAGGTCAATTCTCGCTAGTAATCCTCTTAATGAGTTGCGTGTTTGACGATCTGAATCTGTGATTTCGGAATTGCGTGGCTGAATTGATCGAAAAAAAAGAGCCCCCGGACGATACCCTTACGGGGGCTCAGACTTTTACGCCGGAGAACCGGCAACAATATCATGTGTTAATAGATAACGTTTTCCGCTCCCACGGGGCTTAGCATAAGCACGGGATCGTTGGCATAATCGCGCCAGAGTTCATAGGCTTGGATATAGTCTTCGCTCAGGCTGTTCAGGATCTGCAACTGCGGGATGCTGCCAAAAGCGTCGCTGTCCAGTTGGATGCGTACTCCGGAAGCCCCTTATGGAGCCACCCGT
>CAZKAA010000115.1:0-6328 GCA_964550575.1 uncultured Candidatus Cloacimonadota bacterium | reverse complement strand
CGCTTGCATTGCTGACTAACTCAGCTGCAAGGCCTTCCGGGGGAACGATTGCCATTATTGGCCTGCCGCTTCTCAGATAATCGAAGATTTTCCCAGTCAACACAGATTTTGTATTCTCCCCAGAGGGAATGTATAGTAGCAACGCCGCGGAGTTGAGCATCGCCCGGAGGCTTTCGCGGTGGGATAGGAAGGGATGGAACCGAACAGTGGCGCGGATCGCGGTATTGTCTGCATAACGTCCCAAAACGAACCCCGGTGTGTTCTTCCCAAAGATATCAACCACCATCTGTCCAGGAGCTATAACGTTTCGATCGTACAGCCCCAAGATCGCCTGCCAGAGAGAGTCAGGCTGTCTGCGGTCATAAAAACTGCCGGTATAGACCAGATGAAATGCTTCGGTTTGGGGCACAGGCACCAGACCTTTAAAGTCTTCTTCGTCGAATCCGTTGGGCACGATCGCCACTGGTCTGGATGCCAACACAGGATAGCGAACTGAAAAGTTATTCCGCATGGCTTCAGTAAGATAGGCTAATCCGGACGCGGAGGCGATGACCCTGGCCTCCATTTCTCGTTCACGGCTTCCCGCCTGCGCCGTTTGGGGCAAATTGGTTCTTTCCGGATTGTTGACCCACTCGTCCCGAAACTCGCAAACAAATGGGATTCCATAGAGTCTTTTAAGATAAGGACCCAGCAGCAGCGAAGATGGGGGTCCGGATGTGATCAGCGCCAGATCGTATGTTCTTTGCCGAAACATGCGGTTCAACCGATGTCTGGCGAATGGTAGCCAGACCAATTCCGGATCCGGGATGAACACATTACGCCGCAACCAGACCACCAGCGAGTTGAGGCGCAAGCCGTAAAGAGCTTTGAACAACCAATTCGGATCCGGCAAAAAAGTTCTCCAGACACGGATTCCGGCAGGCAAGCCTTCCAGCAGGGAAACATCCTTGGGATACTTCATCCACAGGGGTTTGACGGTCAGAACATCGATCTGGAAACCCATTTCGGAAAGATATCTGGCTTGCTTGGCTGCCCGGATGGAGGCAACTCCCCCCATGGGAGGGAAATAGCATGCTATATAGATGATCCGTTTCATGTCGCAAGATACACTATTATGTGGCAATCTTCCATTCTTCGAATCATCGCTTGGGTAAAAACCGTGCCAGTGTCTGCGCCGCTAGGTTTCTTACATAGTCAACGTCATAGGGCAAGATGGCGTTTAAAAGCCTTCCCAACCCGAGATATGAGATCAGATAGACTCCCAGCGAGAGAAACTGGAAGCCCCAGCCTCCACCGAAGATCCAAAGTACGCCTGCCGAGAGGAGGCCTGCCGCTGCTGCGACCAAAGCCGTTTTAACGATTGCCTTGACCGGAAAAAGCGCTTTCAGGCTCAGCTGGAGCTTGTTCTTTATCCAATGCAGATACAATGCCACGGATAGCCAGGTTACGATCACGGTGGCGATCGCGGCTCCCATCATGCCGATGGTCTTGACCAGGATCAGGTTCAAGATAAGGTTGAGCCCCAAAGTGACAATCGCGTTGGTCATGATATACTTAGTTTTCTTCAATGCCATGAAGATAATGCCATAGGTCGCCACTCGCAGGGGCAGAATGAGCAGATAGACCCGGAAATAGGGAACAGCCGCCAGATAAACATCCGTATAAAGCAATGTGATTAGCGGTTTGGCGAAGAGAAAACCCAGCGCGGCAAAGGGAAAGATGATCAGGGCGTTCTTGCGCACCGAAGCGCGGTAAACGTCACTCAATTGGCCTGGATCGGCACTGACATGGGGCAGCAGGATTGCGTTGACGGAGTTGTTGAGGATGGAGATAAAAGGCAATTCCATTGCTCCGATGGAGAAAACGGCATACTGCTCCGGTGTGAAGAAACCTGAAATCACCAGCTTATCCAATTGCACAGACAGCATACCCACGATCGATGCCAGCCCCAAGGGCAGCGAGTATTGAAATACGTCGCGGTAGAATGAAGGATCGAATGTGGTTTTGGCGCGGAATCCAGATAGCTGCCATTGCGCGTATGCCCATTGCAGAAAAGCGGACACCATCACGGCCAGCACGATCAGTGACAGGTTTCTGGTCAACAGAGCGACGCCCAGGATCAGCACAAAATCTGTTCCCACACTAAACAGGGTGAAAACGGCAGTCTTCGCCGGCTGCTTGAGTCCCAGCATCACCGAACTGAAGATCTGGGTGACGAACAGAAAGAGGGGATAGACGGCAAAAAGCAGCAGCAGAGCATCCAATTGGGGGTTGTTGAAAATTCTCGCGATCAAGCCCCGGAAGAGGAAAATTCCCAGTCCGAACACGAAGGCGAGGAGCGTGATGAGATTCATCGCGCGGGTGATGAACTCAGCTTTTGAATCAATGTGTCTGAGCTTAGGCAGGAAATAGAGCACGCTTTGCGGAATCCCCAACAGCAGCAGGGTCGAGAATGTCGCGTAGATCAAAAACAACTGGCGGTAGGTGCCCAAATCCGCCGGAGTGAGGATGCGTGCCAAGAAGATACCGACCAGCGACTTGAAGCCGAAGCGGATAAACTCCGCGGCGGTAAGCATTCCCGCTTGCCTGCTGCGGTCCTCGCTCATTGCGTCATCTTCTCCAGGTTAACCGGAAGCACATACTCAAACTCATCCTGCGCCCGATATACGCTCAGCCAGTACTGCCCTTCCGGAATAAGCTCTCCGTTGTCCATCACCCCGTTCCAAAAATCCTGGTTCCTTCCGCGCAGATAATAGCGTTTTCGCTGATAGAAAACAAAGTCCTCCGGGCCGCGCAGTTCGAGTATCCACTTGCCTTCGAAAGGGACAACCAGATCCAGGTCGTAAACTCCCTTGCCCGTGGACACGGACACTGTCGCCGGATACTTCGTCCGCGAGGGATTTGCCGGTAAAAAATCAGTGTGATACATCGCGGCGATCTGGGCGTCGGCATACGCCAGTTCCGTCAACAGCCCCAACACTCCGTCGCCGCGTAATCCGTCATAACTGAACAATGCCACGCCGCCGTATCCGTTTTGGCGTACCAGATCGATCCTGCGCGCCACATCCTGAAGATCGTATCCTCCCGGCCAGTCATCGGTTTTCAGTGCTCCGCCCTCGTTGCTCCAGGCTCTCAAACCTACGACGATCCTGTCGGGATCCGGCATCGACCTGATGATATCCATCTGTTTGAAAAAGTCTTTGTCCTTCTCCGCGTATGCCATGGGATACACATGATCGAGCAGGCCTTTGCCAATCCAGTCTTTCCAGTCCTGGGCGTTGTTCTTGAGCGCTTCGGGATAGTCCGCCAGAACTGCCGCGCTGAGGTCTATTGCGGGATTCAGCGCTTTCGCCAGTTCCCGCGCTCGGGCGACAAACCCGGTTACCTGCTGTGTCCGCCACTCGTTCCAGTTAATGGGGCTTGCTGCATTCTCCGCTTGATAACGCTCGATTGATTGAGGATGGTAGCCTGTCTGCTGCGAAGGATATCTGATATAGTCGAGATGCAGGCCCTCCAGTTCCGGATAACCGCTCAGGAGGTCGCCGATCACGTTCAGCAGGTAGTTCTGAACCTCAGGCAATCCGGGATCGACGAAATATCCATTGTGCGCCGCCGCTTGCATAAGCGCGCCGCTTTTATCCCGCGTAATCCAGTCCGGATTGTTGAGCATGACATAGTTTGCCGCCACGCGCAGCGAATCGACCGGGGTGGCGTTGAATACGACGAACCAGGCGTGCACGCGCAGATTGAGCTTGTGTGCCTGGAGCAGAATGTATGCCAGCGGGTCGAATTCCAGCCCGTTGAGCAGATAGCTTTTGGGTTCCGGATTGGGAAAGCCATCCGGCGCGCGGTTGGGCTGATACATCGCGTCCGCTCTGTATCTTGCCTCAAAAAACACGTCAGTTTGCCTTGCCACGACTGCGTCGGCAAGGAATGAGTCGATCTTTTCGGGTGTGTTGGTCGTCCACGGCAACACCCAGATCCCCCTGATCTCCGCGCCCAGGCTTGCCAGCATGCACAGTGCAAGCAGCATTAGAAACAGTTTTTTTCTATTCATCCCGTGGGGCCAAAGCTTCTCGCTTTTCGATGCGTATCTCCGCGACGCCGTCTTTCATGCGGAGATCTACAAGTTCCTGATCTGCCAACCCCTTGATGGAGTTGACCACCCTGTTCTCTCTGAGAACCATGCTGTAACCCTGATCCAAAATGGTAAAGGGCGAAAGCGACTTCAGCCTGATCTCCAGCTTTTCCACTCCAGTCACGATCTTGCGGAACATTGCCGCGCTCTTGTAATGCAGTTGGGGAATCAACTCCGCCAGTGCAGCTCCGATGAGCCTCAGCCTGTTTCTTGCCTCGGTCTGAAGGCTGTTAGCCGCGATGGTTCTTCTCAGGGCATAGCGGTTAAGTGCATTCTGCATCTTGTGCCGCGCTTTGGCAAGCTCCAGTTCCGCCATGTCCAGCCGGAGTTGCAGGCTTTGCCACTTCTTCTCAGGATGCGCCGAGGCGAGAGCCGCTTTGAGTTCCGCTATGCGCCTTTTATCCCTGTCCGTATGCTTGGAGATCGCCATTTCCATCCTGTCAGCCAGCGAACTCAGATAGGCCAGCAGGTCTTTGCGGTCCGGAACGATCAGCTCCGCCGCGGCTGAGGGGGTCGGCGCCCGCAGATCCGCAACGAAATCTGCGATCGTAAAATCAATTTCGTGCCCAACTGCCGATACGACCGGTATCTCCGAGGCAAAGATCGCTCTGGCGAGTTCTTCGTCATTGAAGCAAAAGAGGTCTTCCTGCGAGCCGCCGCCACGGGTCAGCACGATGAGGTCAACTTCCCCGACGGAGTTAAAATACCTGACTCCCGCGCTCAGTTGGGCGGGTGCTTCGGAACCTTGCACGAGTGCGGGGTAGAGGTCAATCTCCAGCGGGTAGCGGCGGGAGATGATGTTCATCATATCCTGCAAGGCCGCTCCGGTGGGCGAGGTTACGATCCCGATCCGCCGGGGATAACGGGGCAGGGGCTTTTTGTATTGCTGCTCAAACAATCCTTCCGCCTGGAGCTTTTTCTTGAGCTGTTCAAACTGCCGCGCCAGGTCGCCCTGTCCGGCAAGCGTCATGGATTGCACGTTCAGATTATAGCTGCCGCCTTTTTCATAAACGGTCAGCTTCCCGAAGCAGACGACCTCCATCCCCTCCTGCGGTTCGAAGTTGAGGTTGTGGTTGAGGGGGCGAAAAAAGGTGCAGCGCAAAGTGGAATTGGGGTCTTTGAGGTTAAAATAGATATGCCCCGAGCTGTGGCGGGTATAATTGCTGATCTCCCCGCGCACGTAGAGAGGCTCTATCTGCGTTTCCACCACCTGTTTGAGATGCTGGGTTATCTCAAATACGCTGAATACTATTAGATCGTCCATGAAAAACCAGTTTGCGGGCTTGAGCATATTTGTCAATGACAGTGTTTGCGTTCTGTGCTCTTTGGTAAAATTTTCGGTCTGGCAAAGGTCTTGGGACTATCCGCTTAAAAAACCGGAGGGATCGGGGAGTTCCGGGGAACTTACTCGACCCCTCCGGGCGCAATGTGTAAGCGAGCGTGATCTATTTTGCCAGCAGCATCTTGCGGCAGACGCTCCCATCCTGGAAGCGAAGCCTGTAGAGATAAACTCCGCTGCTCACCGGCTGGCCGCAGTCGTCACGGCCGTCCCAGACGGCTTTGTGCTCGCCGGCGGGTAGGCTTGATGCGGGCAGGAGCTGTTTCACCCGTTGCCCTTTGAGGTTAAATATCTCCAGACACGCGTTACCTGCTTCCGGCAAGTTGAAGGAGATGGTCGTGCTGGGATTGAAGGGGTTGGGATAATTGGCATTTAACACCGGGGTATGCGGCGCGGAATCCGCAGGATCGTCAACATCGACGTAATTGCTGATGAACGGTCTGCCCCAGATACCCGTGTAGGCTGTTTCGTTGTCGTGGATGCCCGCCCGGTCGTCCGCCCAGGTCACCAAAGCAAGGTTGCCGATCTGCGCGATTTTGGCATAGTCCTGTTGAAAGCGTTCGCCGCAGAAGACCACTGGCGCGGCTCCCAAAGGAACGCCCTGCGGGGTGAGCTGGCGAACAAAGGCATTGCGGTTTTCGATAAGCATGCCGTCTGTGTCAGTCCAGGCGCAGAACCATGATCCGTCGGCAAACCTCTCAAGCTGAGCGTCGTAGCAGTTGTGCATATTGTCCCCCAGCAAACTCGGTTCTGGGAGCATCAACTGCCCGCTGGAGTTGATTTTCTGAAATTGGAGTTTATTCACCTCATTGACGGTAACCGTGTACGCGTAGCCGATCTCCTGGCCGACA
>CAZKAA010000114.1:0-6372 GCA_964550575.1 uncultured Candidatus Cloacimonadota bacterium | reverse complement strand
GAGATAATGAGCGGTGACTGGAGTTCAGACGTGTGCTCTTCCGATCTCGAAGCTATGCTGTCAAAGGAACTGGAAAAGTATTACTATGACCGTTCCCGCATAAGAATAGTTCATGCTTCGGAACGTATAACCATGGAAGACCACGCGGCGACAGCAGTTCGCTCCAAAAAAGATTCTTCTATGGTTAAGACTGTTGAACTGCACAAGTCCGGAGCGGCAGATGCGGCTCTGAGCGCGGGAAACTCCGGGGCTTTCATGTCCGCGTCGCTGCTGGGTTATGGTCGCATCAAGGGCGTGTCACGCCCGGCAATCGCGGTTACGCTGCCCACTCAGGTCCATCACGAGATCCTTCTGGACATGGGCGCGAACGTTGATTGCGACGCGGAGAATCTGCTGCAGTTCGCCCAGTTGGGCAGCATTTATTTCTCATATATTTATAAGACACCACGTCCCCGCGTGGCGCTGCTCAACATCGGAGAGGAAAGCGCCAAAGGCAACAACGTATCCCGCGAAGCACACCAGTTGCTCAGCGATGCGAAAGACCTCAATTTCATTGGCAATATCGAAGGCAAGGACGTGCTCAAGGGAATCTGCGATGTGATAGTTTGCGATGGCTTTGTGGGCAATGTCGTCCTCAAGACCATCGAGGGGGCGATTATCTCTGTCTTCGACATCCTGAAAGAGCAGTTTAACAAGGACTGGATCGCCAAGTTTGGCGCCATGCTTTCCTATCCCGTGTACCGCTATCTGAAGAACAAGCTGGATCACACGGAGTATGGAGGCGCATTGCTGGTGGGATTGAACGGCACGAGCATCGTGTCACACGGACGCTCCAACGCCAAGGCGATTAAAAACGCAGTCCGCTTCGCGGTACGTACCGCGGAAACGGGCTTTGTCCAACACACCAAGGAATATTTTGAGAGGATTCAGTAATGGCCATGTATAATGCCAAGTTTGCCTCTTTTGGAAGCAACGCGCCGAAGAAAGTGGTCAACAACTTCGATCTGGAAAAGATCGTGGAAACCTCCGACGAATGGATCCGCACCCGTACCGGGATGTTTGAGCGGCATTACGCCAGCGCGGAAGAAGCAGCGAGCGACATCGCAATAATCGCCGCGACCAATGCGATCGAAGCATCCTCAGTAAAATATAAAGACATTGACCTGATTATCGTGGCGACAGTCACCGGAGACTACGCGTTTCCGTCCACTGGCTGCGTATTGCAGAAGAAGCTGGGATTGAAGAACGTACCCGCGTTCGACGTATCCGCAGGTTGCACAGGGTTCATCTATGCGCTGGATGTTGCAAGAAACTATGTCGAGAATGGTTCCAAGCATAACGTGCTTGTCGTTGGCGTTGATATCCTGACCAAGATCACCAACTGGCAGGACCGCAACACCTGCGTCCTGTTTGGCGACGGAGCGGGGGCGACGATCGTGTCCCGCGCGGGTAAAAGCGATACATCGCGAATCATTGACTCGATCATTGACGCTGACGGCAGCCAGGGCGACCTGCTTTATCAGGCAGCTGGCGGTTCGCGCATGCCGGCAAGCCACGAGACTGTGGACAAGCATCTCCATACAGTGTATATGGAAGGAAACAAGATTTATAAGAACGCCATCCGCTCGATGTTCGCCTCCACGGACGAATTGCTCAAGCGCAACAAGCTGGAAACCAAAGACATTGACTGGGTGATCCCGCATCAGGCGAACCTCCGCATCATCGAAGGTTTGGCGGACAAGCTCCGCGTTCCCACGAGCAAGGTTATCGTTAACATCGAAAAATACGGCAACACTTCTTCAGGAACTATCCCGCTTGCCATGGACGAAGCGATACGCGCCAAGAAGATCCGCCGCGGCGATTTGATCGTTTTGACTTCATTCGGAGCCGGTCTGACCTGGGGAAGCATTCTCGCCAGATATTAGGGGGCAGATGATGAAAACCGCATTCGTTTTTCCTGGACAGGGAGCGCAATATGTCGGCATGGCGATGGACCACGTTGCCGCAGAAACAGGACTCAAGGCTCAACTGGAAGCGTTTGACCATGAACACGAAACCGACCTGATGAGCATTATGCGTGACGGACCAGAAGATACGCTCAAAGAAACGCGCTACACCCAACCTGCGATTCTGTTCCATTCCATTGCCGCGCTAAAGGCATTCCAAAAACGCAGCGACCTACGTCCGGACTATGTCGCCGGCCACTCCCTGGGAGAATTCACCGCTTTGGTCGCGGCAGGCACCCTTTCCCTGGAAGATGCCATGCATATAGTGCATAAGCGCGGAGAATACATGATCAAAGCCAACGAAGGCCAGCCTTTTGCCATGGCTGCGATCATCGGTCTGGAAGCAGATGATGTGATTGAGGTTTGCACGGAAGCCGAACAGGCGGGTCTGGTGCGTGCGGTGAACTTCAACACGCCCACCCAAACGGTGATTTCCGGTAGCGAAGCCGGGGTACAGGCCGCCATGGAGCTAGCCAAAGCCAAAGGCGCGAAAAGGGCTTTGCCTTTGACCGTGGGCGGTCCGTTCCACACACCTCTGATTCAAAAAGCCAGCGGCTGGCTGGCTGAAGAAATGTTAACCAGGCAGTTCAGGACAGCGGCATGTCCGGTGGTATCGAACGTTGACGCACAACCTGCCACTGATCCGAACTTGCTTCGGGACAGACTGGTACGCCAGATCGTTTCCCCCGTGCTTTGGGTGGAAAGTGTGCGCAATATGATCGCTTGGGGGGTGACCCGTTTCATCGAGTTTGGACCGCAGAAAGTGCTTTCCGGCATGATAAAGAATATTGACAAAGAAGCACAGGTTTTAAACTTGGACAAAATCGAAGACCTTGAAGCCGTGTTAAGCGTATTAGAGGCTTAAGCCGTTAAGGGGAACGAGATTCGCAAGGAATAATATGAACTACGATTTAAAAGATACAGTTTGCGTGATCACCGGCGCTGCTCGCGGTATCGGCTATGCCATCGCGGAAGCCTTTGCCGGGCAGGGCGCCATTGCAGTTGTGATCGACCTTCGCAAGGAGGATGTGGACAATGCAGTACTTAGCCTGGCAAGCAAAGGATATGCCGCCGCAGGTTATGTGGGCAACGTGACAGACTCCTCTGGTATGGAAGATGTTTTCAACCAGATCGTGGAGAATCACGGCCACATAGACACCTTGATCAACAACGCCGGGGTGACCAGAGACAATCTTATGCTGCGGATGAAGGAAGAGGAATGGCAGTTGGTGCTGGACATCAACCTTAAGGGCACATTCATCTGCACCCAGAAAGTTTTCAAACACATGATGAAGGCCAGAACCGGCTCGATAGTGAACATCGCCAGCGTGATTGGTATCATGGGTAATGCCGGACAGGCCAATTATGCAGCCTCCAAGGGCGGCATCATAGCCTTCACCAAAAGCTGTGCCAAGGAATTCGCCTCACGGGGAGTACGCGTCAATGCAATCGCCCCCGGCTTTATTGAGACGGAAATGACGGCCACCCTTCCTCCGGAAGTCGTGGCGAGCTATGCCAAAGTCATCCCCTTGCAAAGAATGGGCAGCCCGGCTGACGTGGCCAGGCTATGCCTGTTTCTCGCTTGTGGGGACAGCACCTACATCACCGGCCAGACTCTCGCCGTGGACGGCGGGCTGACCATGCACTAAAGCTTGAAAGGGAAACCCTTCAATATAACAAAAAGCTCTTCAATAAACATAGGAGGAACAATGGATATTGAAGCCAAAGTCAAACAGATCGTGATGGACAAACTCGGCGTCGACGAAGCACAAATCGTCCCCGAAGCGAATTTCATCGAAGACCTGCGCGCCGATTCACTGGACACAGTGGAACTGGTGATGGCCTTTGAAGAAGAGTTCGACATCAGCATCCCTGACGAAGACCAAGACAAGCTCCGCACCGTCGGACAAGCCATCGATTACCTCAAGGAAAAGCTGGCTTAATCAGATCCCTGAATCAATCCTGATAGCTTATGGTATCAGGATTGATTCTTCTTTTTCAGAGTTACATTCCGTCAGGAACTTGGTTTTCGGGGCGTCGCTTTCGGAAAATCATGTTTTTGGCGTACTAATATACCAAATTATAACTTTAAGAGGTTTATGATATGAAGAGACGAGTGGTTATCACCGGACTCGGGGCTCTCACTCCAATCGGACTTAGCGTAAGCGAGACGTGGGACAATCTGGTTAAAGGAGTCTCTGGAGTCGCCACTATTACTAATTTTGATACATCCGCGCTTAGCGTAAAAATCGCTGCACAACTCAAGAACTACAAAACCGAAGATCACTTTGACCTGAAAGAAGGCCGCAAGCTTGACAATTGCACCCAATACGCCATAGTGGCAGCCCGTGAAGCTGTTCGCGATGCCGGACTCGTTGCCGGTCAGTATGACGGTTCACGGATTGGAGTGATAACCGGTGTTGGTATCGGCGGAATACAGACTTTTGAGGAAGAGACCATCAAATGCCACACCCAGGGTCCCCGGCGGGTCAGCCCCTTCTTCATTCCCAAAATGATCGGAAACATAGCCGCCGCCCACATTGCCATCGAACACGGCTTCAAAGGCATCAATTGCAGTGTCCAAAGCGCATGCGCAAGCGCCAACCACGCTATTGGAACCGCTTTTCGCGCCGTCCAATACGGTGACGCGGACATCGTGCTCAGTGGCGGGGCAGAAGCGGGGGTTTCTCTGCTTGCCATGGCGGGTTTTTCATCCATGCGCGCTCTCTCCACCCGCAATGATGATCCGGAGAAAGCCTCCCGTCCCTTTGACGCAGATCGTGACGGCTTTGTCATGAGCGAAGGTGCGGCCCTCCTGGTATTAGAAGAATTTGAGCATGCCAAAGCCCGCGGAGCGAAGATATATGCGGAACTTGCCGGATATGGAGCTACGGACGATGCTTACCATATCACCGCCCCCAGCGAAGACGGAGCCGGCAGCAGGGATGCCATGCTAGCTGCGATTCGTGACGCTGGGCTCAAACCAGAAGATATCCAATACATCAACGCCCACGGAACATCCACACCGCTCAATGACAAGGGCGAAACCCTTTCCATCAAAGCTGCCTTCGGCGATCACGCCCGCAAACTCAAAATAAACTCCACCAAGTCCATGGTCGGCCATATGCTGGGAGCCGCCGCTGGAATCGAAGCCATCGTCTGCGTCAAGACGATCGAATCAGGCATCCTGCATCCCACCATCAACCTCACCAATCCGGACCCTGATTGCGACTTGGATTATGTTCCGAACACTGCCCAGCGTTGCGAAGTCAATGCTGCCCTTTCCAACTCTCTTGGTTTCGGTGGGCATAATTCCGCGATCCTGATCAAACGCCTGAGTTGACACTGGCCAAAGCAGAGAGAGAAAACCACCGGGACCTGCACGGAAAAAGCGCTGAGGAGCCAGTGAAGAGCATCATCGCGAAGATAGTCGAGTACTTTAACGGAAAGCGTATTTCCGAGCAGTATCCAAAATGGGAAAAAACCCTCACTCAACTCCAAAAAAGAATTGATTACAACTTCCACGACATCACCCTGCTCAAGGCAGCACTCACCCATAAATCATACCTGCGCAGAAAATACGACGACCACAAGACCCCCTCTCCTTTTGAAAGGATGGAGTTTTTGGGGGATTCCATACTCGGCTTCATCGTTTCCAAGGAATTGTTTTCGCGGCATCCAGACGAGCAGGAGGGGAAACTCAGCAAGCTAAAGTCCAAGATCGTTTCCGAAACCTATCTAAACCTCAAAGCCAACGCTCTCGATCTTGGCAAATACTTACTCCTCAGTCCTGAAGAACATCAGTCCGGCGGAGCGAAAAAGCCATCCATCCTCAGCGATACCATCGAAGCGCTGATCTGCGCGATCTATCTGGACAGCGGCATAGGCAGCGCAACCCGCTTCATCAAGAACCAGCTCCTCGTGGATTACGAAACAACTGTCAATCGTAACGAGTTGGTCAACTACAAGAGCATTCTGCAGGAATACATGCAGTCGCGCAACCAGGAGCCTCCGCGCTACGTGACCATCGCTGAGGAGGGTCCGGAACATAACAAGACCTTCTGTGTGGAGGTTCGTCAAGGTAGCGATATTCTCGGAACCGGTAAAGGAAGCACCAAAAAGAACGCTCAGCAGGAAGCGGCACGCGCCGCCTGCCAGAAGCTGGGAATCTGATTATGCCATGCCGGGATCATAAGTGCCGGCAACAAACATGGCAAACAAGCAAAAAACGCTGATTTACCCCTTGTTCCTGTCCCATCTGGGCTGTCCTTTCAAGTGCGTCTATTGCGATCAGGCAAAGATCAGCGGCAGTACGGGCTTTAGATCGGAAGAGCACACGTCTGAACTCCAGTCACCGCTCATTATC